>JAMDAL010000025.1 GCA_023484305.1 Patescibacteria group bacterium
AAAGCGGTTGCCAGGGTGTCCACTCCCGGAATAAGGGATATTTCCTCCAAGGTTTTGGGAACCAAAAACCAGGCCAGTAATGTTTATGCCACTCTGGAAGCCTTAAAAAGATTAAGAAAGGTGTAATTATGGAATTAAATAAATTACCAAAAACAACCTCGAAATCTAACAAACGTTTAGGCCGCGGACACGGCAGCGGCAAGGTTAAAACTTCCGGCCGGGGCCAAAAAGGCCAGAAAGCCAGAGAAAAGATTAAACATCAGTTTGAAGGCGGCCAACTTCCCTTAACCAAAAAACTGCCCTTTTTACGAGGTAAAGGCAGGAATTATTCTTTAAAGGCAAAAAATATTGTTATTAATGTCAAACAGTTGAATGTTTTGGCAAAAGAGGCATCGGTAGATAAACAAACTTTAGTTAAATACCGGTTGTTAAAAGAAGAACAACTTGATCTGCCGGTAAAAATTTTAGGCGAAGGAGAATTAACCAAAGTTTTGACCGTTAAACTTCCCTGCTCCAAAGGAGCAAAAGCCAAAATAGAAAAAGCAGGAGGAAAAGTTGAACAAAGTCGTTGACACCCTGGTAACCGCTTTTAAAATTCCGGAACTTCGCAAAAAAATTTTGTTTACAGCTTTTATTCTTCTCGTTTTTAGACTTTTTGCCCATGTTCCTATTCCGGGAGTGGACACCCTGGCCCTAAAAAGCCTTTTTGCCAAAAACCAGCTCCTGGGATTATTAGACATTTTTTCCGGAGGCACCCTGGCAAATTTTTCCGTGATGGCTTTGGGCCTTAACCCCTATATCAACGCCTCCATTATTTTTCAGCTTCTGGCGGTGGTTTTTCCTAAACTGGAAGAGCTTTCCAAAGAAGGGGAATACGGCCGGATGAAGATTAACCAATATACCAGAATTGTCACAGTGCCTTTGGCAGCCCTGCAGTCTTTAGGCATGTATGCCATTTTAAAGAGCCAGAATATTATTATCGGATTGTCTCCTTTGACACTAATTGCCATGATTTTAACCATGACCGGCGGCTGCATACTTTTGATGTGGCTGGGGGAACTTATCAGCGAGGAAGGAGTTGGTAACGGAATTTCCATTTTAATTTTTGCCGGTATTGTGGGGAGATTTCCGATTATTTTTGGCCAAACCGCCTCTATTTTCACCCAGGAAAAATTTTTCAGCACTATGGTTTTTTTAGGACTGGCCCTGGTTGTGGTTGCGGCCATTGTGGTGGTTAACGAAGCCACGAGGCAAATTACGGTTTATTATGCCAAAAGAATCAGAGGCAACCGTATGTATGGCGGCCAGACAACGCATTTGCCTTTAAGGTTAAACCAGGCAGGAGTTATTCCCATTATCTTTGCTGTTTCGTTTATTCTTCTGCCTTCGATGCTGGGAAGATATCTGGAACAACTGCCCAATCAGGCTCTGGCCAATTTTTCCCGGAGTTTTGTGGCTGTTTTTGATCCGGCCGGTTTTGTTTACAACGCCACCTATTTTATTTTGGTGATTGGTTTTACCTATTTTTATACCGCGGTAACTTTTAACCCGACTAAAATTTCCGAAGAAATCAGAAAGTTCGGCGGCTTTATTCCCGGCATCAGGCCAGGAGCTCCTACTGCCAATTATTTGAATTATATTTTAACGAGAATAACTCTTGCCGGTGCTTTGTTTTTGGGGCTGATTGCCATTCTTCCTTCGTTTGCCCGGTCCCTTACTAATATTGCAACTCTAACCATCGGCGGTACAGGAATTTTAATCGTGGTATCGGTTGTTTTGGAAACCGTCAAGGTTCTGGAAAGCCAGATTGTGATGCGCGGTTACGAAAAATTTGTACAATAGGGCAAAATTATGAACTTAGCCATTATCGGCCCATCAGGTTCGGGCAAAGGGACACAGGCTGAGCTTTTGGCTCAAAAATACCACCTGGCGCATATTTCTACAGGCGAACTTTTTCGCCGGGAATATGAGAAAAAAAGCCCGGAAGGACTTGCTGCATATAAGTACTGGAGCACTGGCTGTTGGGTGCCCGACAGAGAGACTTTTAATCTTTTAAAACTGTATTTGGATAAAGCAAAAAGCGGTTTTATTCTTGATGGTTTTCCGCGCACCGGCGCCCAGGCTGAGATATTAGATGACTATCTTTCAAAAAAGGGCGAAAAATTAGACCTGGTTTTATTATTCATCGTTTCAGAAGAAGAGGTGGTAAAAAGACTTCTTTTAAGAGCAGAAAAAGATAAACAAGAAAAAGGAAAAGCAAGAAGCGACGAAAAAGAAGATATTATCAGACAAAGGATGCGATCTTTTACGCAAAGTATTAATCCTATTTTAGAATATTACCAAAAAAGCAACAGGCTAATAAAAGTTAATGGCGAAGGTAAGATTGAAGATATTTTTAGTGAGATAACGTCGGATTTGTCATCCTCAGGCTTGACCCGAGGATCCATATAAATAACCAAGTTTCTTTCTATCGAAATAGATTCCCGCGTGCGCGGGAATGACAGATAAACAATGATTATTATCTTTTTAGGACCGCCGGAAGCAGGTAAGGGAACGCAGGCAAAACTATTGGCCAAAGAACTGAATCTGCCTCATTTTTCCATCGGCGAGCTGCTGCGGCAGCAGTGGGAGAAAAAAACGGGACCGGGAATTGAAGCGGAAAAATACTGGGGAGAAAAAGGAATTAACGTTCCCACCAGGATAAGTTTTTCTATTTTAGAAAAATATCTGGTGCAGGTTAAGAAGGGTTTTATTCTGGATAATTTTCCCCGTACGGGAGAAAACCTGAAGTATCTAAAGAGATATCTGGCTGAAAAAAAATCACAGGTTGATTTTGTTTTTCACCTCAATATCTCCGAGAAAGAAGGAGAAAAAAGATTAACCGTCAGGGCTAAAACGCAAAAAAGAATAGACGAAACGAAAAAATTAATTAAAATCAGACGAAATAAAGGTTACCAAAAAGAGATAACCGCTATTAAAAAATATTTTCAAAAACTTGGTGTTTGGCATGAAATAGACGGGGGTTTGCCGAAAGAGAATGTTTATAAACAAATCAGGGAGATTTTGTATGGAACCAAAAAACAGGCAACAGCTTAAACAAATGGAGGAAGGCGGAAATATTCTGGCAGAAGTAATGCTGGAAACCGTTAAAAACGCCAAAGAAGGTGTTAAGGTCAGCGATTTGGATAAGTTTGCCAGCGACAAAATTATAAGCCTTGGCGCAAAACCTTCTTTTCCACTAGTGCCGGGTTATAAATGGGCGACCTGTATGTGTGTTAACGATGTGGTTGTGCATGGAATTCCTACAGACTACAAGCTGAAACTCACAGATATACTGGGTATTGATATGGGAGTTTATCTGCACGGTTTTCATACCGATATGTCATGGACAATACAGATAACAGATAACAGTAAACAGATAAACCGCCTTCGTCAAGACTTCGGCGGTCAGGCAGAAAACAGATTTCTAAAAATAGGGCAGAAGGCGTTAGTCAAGGCCATAGAGCAAGTAAGGACTGGCAATATGGTGGGACATGTTTCACAGGCAATACAAAATGTAATTGAAAAAGAAGGAGGATGCTCCGTGGTCAGGCAGCTGGTGGGACACGGAGTTGGTAGAGAATTGCACGAAGACCCTTATATTCCCGGTATATTAAGCAAACCAATTTCTAAAACCCCGGAGCTTTTGGAAAATCAAACTTTGGCAATTGAAGTGATATATGCTAAGGGAAAAGGAGAAATAGCTTATAAAAATGATGACGGTTGGACCATTGTCACCAAAGACGGCAGTCTTTCCGGCCTGTTTGAAACAACCGTTGCCGTTGGAAAAAACGGCCCGGTTGTTATTACACCTTTTACAGGGTTGTTAAATAGCCAAGTTTAAGCTATAATGCAACGCATTAATGAGCTTGCATTTGTTTGGTAAGGAATCACTTGTTAATTGGCAAAGTTTGAT
>JAMDAL010000040.1 GCA_023484305.1 Patescibacteria group bacterium
ATTCACGTGGTTGATGTTTCAGAGGGCAGCCCCCTTGTAAACTATAAAACCGTCAGGAACGAATTAAAATTTTACGGCAAGGATTTAGACAAAAAAAAAGAATTATATCGCTTGCGATAAAGACGATTAACCCTAATCGGATTATATCTTTTTAGACATTCTAATTAAACTTTCCTGTAACCTATCTAGTCCTTCTTTTGTCTGGCAAGATATTAATAAAGGTTTTTTACTTTTAAACAAGGTTCCTACTCTTTTCATTTCTTCCTTGCCAAGTAAATCAATTTTATTTAAAACTATAATTTCTTTTTTTTTGTCTAAATCCTTGCCGTAAAATTTTAATTCGTTCCTGACGGTTTTATAGTTTACAAGGGGGCTGCCCTCTGAAACATCAACCACGTGAATTAAAACAGAGGTTCTTTCAATATGTCTTAAAAAATTAAATCCCAACCCTTTGCCTTTTGAAGCGCCCTCAATTAAACCGGGAATATCTGCAAGAACAATTCTGTCTACGTTTACACCCCGGGGGTGACTTTCCCTTGACACCCCGGGATTTAGGATACCAATATTAGGTTCAAGGGTCGTAAAGGGATAATCCGCAATTTTAGGATGAGCATTGGTCAAAACCGCCAACAGCGAGGACTTTCCGGCGTTAGGCAAGCCAACCAGGCCGATTTGCGCCAGATATTTCAATTCCAATACGACTTCTTTTTCTTCTCCTTTTTGACCTTTCTCTGCCCGGTTAAAAGGGTTCCAGTGGTCCGGCTGTTTTCTTTTTCTGTCTGTTTTAAATTTGGCGTGACTGTTTCCTCTTCCGCCCCTGCCGCCCTGCGCGACTAGTATTTTTTGTCCTTTTTCTTTTAAATCAAAAACAATTTCATCTTTATTCTTTTCTTGGTTAAAATCTTGCCCGTCTTGAGCAAAATTTTGTGCAGGCAATTTGGTTTTAGTTGCTAAACTTTGAAGAGGAAAACGGGAACTGACCGTAGGAAATTCCCGAAGGTTTCCTGAAAAGTTTAGCTTATTAAAACCTGTTGCGAACCTATTTTGCGAAAGAGGCAAGATTTTAAACTTTACCACTGTCCCTGCCGGCACTTTTAAAACTAAATCTTTTCCGCTTTCCCCTGTCTTATTGTTCTCTCCCCCGTTTTTTCCTTCTTCTGCTTTTAAAAGATTTCTGCCGCGAAAATTCTCCAGATCAAAAACTTCGTCGCTGGCTTCTAAAAGAACGCTTCCGCCGTTTCCTCCATCTCCGCCGTCCGGCTTGCCGTAGCGCATGTTCTTTAGCTTATAAAAGGAAATGGCGCCATCACCGCCAGAACCCGCAACAACCTTGATACGAACTAAATCAATCATAAAACACAGATTAAAACAGATAACAAACAGATTTAAGCAGATAACCTATCTGTTTTCATCGGCTTTTTATCTGCTTTTATCTGTGTGTTATCTTAAATAATTTAACGGGTTTTGCGCCGCGCCGTTTTTGTGCACTTCAAAATGCAGATGGGTGCCGGTGGAGCGGCCGGTGGAGCCCATTTGGCCTATGGCCTGTCCCCGGCTGACATGGTCGCCTAAATTCACATAAAAAGCCTGCATATGGGCATATAACGTCTGGTAGCCGTTGCCATGGTCAATAATTATATGGCAGCCGTATCCGGTCCTGATACATTCTCTTAAAACCACCACGCCGTTATCTGCGGCCACCACCTGCGGCGCAGAGGGATTGGCAATATCAACCGCCATATGGTACCAAACCGGATATTGGGTGATAACTCCCACTGTCGGCCAGATAAACTGTCCTGTTCCTCCGGCGGTTAAAGTTACGGGCTGGAAATATACCGGAGCGCTGGGCTGCTCTTCCGGCATAACTCCGTCCGGCACAATAATATCAGTGCCTATGGCCAAAGCAAAAGTTTCATCATCGGCAAAAGTGTTAAAAGGATAGTTGACAATATTTTGCGCCGAAACGGCATACTTTTTGGCAATACTGTAAATTGTGTCTCCGGATTTAACCTTATGCACAATGCCGGTTACCGGCGGAATTTGCAGTTTGTCCCCAGGATGCAACAGGGTTTTGTCTGTGGGAACGCTGTCCGGATTGGCCCACCTGATAGTATCAACAGTAATATTAAAATTTTTGGCAATGGAAGAAAGCGTGTCTCCGCCCTTAACCGTATAGGTTTCCACTTTGTCACGGGGTTTTTGGGAAATCTGGGTTGATGTTTCAATCTGGGATACGGAAGTTACGGGGTTTAAAACCGAAGACGGACTTTCCGCAAAGGTTTGTTTAACTCCCAGATTAAAACTGGGAAAATCGTTTTTAATAATAGGCGCAAAAATAGCCGCGGTGGAAAGAAGCAGAATCATGCCCGCGTGCAAAAAAGAACGCTGGTGAATTCCCCGTCTGGCCATAAGCAAATCCACCAAACCGTCTTTAAGATGTTCAAAAGACGAAGCCAGACTTAACAGTCTGATACGGCCGTAGCCCTGAACTTCCTGCAGCCATTCGTTAAACTCAACCCCAACCGCGCGAAGCTTCCAGAGGAAATCATTCATAACGAAGGAGATTTTAACACGTGAAAAGAAAAAGGGCAAACAAAAACTAAACGTGTGTCATTGAAGTTTTTCTGCAATAGCTTTACTTGTGTGTCTATCTGAGTAGATAAGTCAGGTTGTTTTTCTAGTGTCTGACATAAAGTTTTATAGTAGTTTCCACAAAATTTAATCTTTAGCATGGATTTTTTTACCTTTTTTTAAAACAAAATCGGTAAAAGAACCCTTGCCATTCCAAACTACAGCATTCTTTAAGGGCTCTTTGGCAGCTTTCAAAACTTGTTCTTCGAATTCTGGAGTGAAACCATTAACTGTTAGGTTGGGATAAATGTTCTTACGCAAGGTTTCCCTAACCAGTTCGCTAATAGACGAATAACCTCTTTGAGACATTACTCTCTTCATATCTTCATACATGCTGGTCGGTAAAGAAATATTAATCGTAGTCATCATATACAATTATTGTATCTTAAAGATACAAATTTTGTCAAGAGTAAGCTTGTTATTCCGGTTTAAAACCATACCGACAATACACTCGGGTTTGACTCTGGTATGAAGTTCGTATTTCGTGTCGTCCTGAGGAGGAAAACGACGAAGGATCTCTGAACTTGTTTCAGTCTTGCATTCGCAAGAGATTCTTCACTGCGTTCAGAATGACAAGACATTAGTTAAAAAACTTTTAGTTTAGAAGGCTAATACGCCAAGATCGAGGTTCAACCTCTGGGTTAGCTATTTCTACCGGCAGGAATTGGAATAATATATTTAAAAGGAGGGTTTAATAAATCAGCCTTATTAGAGGATTTAAAGATACTGACATCGATTATCATAATTTGTTTATTCTATCCTTTTCCCAAACTCTCTAAAAATTCCTCATTAGTTTCAGTTTTACTAAGCCTGTCCACCAGCGTTTGGGTTCTCTCGTCATCAGACAGCATCTCCAGCATACGCCTTACCGTCACCACTTTTTTCAAAACATCTTCTTTCATTAACAATTCTTCATGCCGTGTGCCGGATTTACTGACATTAATGGCCGGGAAAATGCGCTTGTCAGCCAGACTTCTATCCAAATGCAGTTCCATATTGCCCGTACCCTTAAATTCTTCATAAATCAAATCGTCCATTCTGGAACCGGTTTCCACCAGCGAGGTGCCGATAATGGTTAAGCTTCCGCCTTCTTCAAAACAGCGCGCCGCGCCAAAAAATCTTTTGGCCGGAAATAGCGCTGCCGGGTCAAAACCGCCGGATAAAGTTCGACCTGAAGTCGGTATACACATGTTATAAGCTCTCGCCAGTCTGGTTATAGAGTCTAAAAGAATAAT
>JAMDAL010000050.1 GCA_023484305.1 Patescibacteria group bacterium
CAATCTTACGCAAACTCTCTCCACACGCTATTAACGAAGCAATTTCGTCTCTTTCCGAAGGGCTGATTTTAGGCTTTTTTAACATATCCGAACATTATACTGTTCGGATTCGTTTTAGAACTTACTAGAGGGGCAATATTTATGTTTTTATACGTTAATACTTAATACCTAACTACCTTTTTCTTCTTGCTTCTTCCTCCGCTTCTCTTTTGAGGGTTTTTTCCTTAAGCGCCTGTCTTTTATCCCATTTTTTCTTGCCCTTGGCCAGGGCCAGCTCAATCTTAATAAGATTTCGTTTGGTATAAAGGGATAAAGGAATTAACGTCAAATTTGCCTGCTGCATTTTTGACTGCAAGGCAAGGATTTCTTTTTTGTGCAATAACAGTCGGCGGGAACGCTTGGGATCATAACCGCTGTTATCGCTAAATTCATATGGGTTAATATGACAATTAAGAAGCACCGCTTGCCCTCCTATAATTTTGACAAAACTGTCAGAAAGCGCCACATGCCCAAGCTTGACCGATTTAACTTCTGCTCCTGCTAAATCAATCCCTGCCTCCAGTTTTTCTCCGATTTCATAATCAAAATGGGCCTGGCGGTTGATAATTTTCATATAAAATATGGGGTTCCCTTAGTGAAGTCGTTGTAGTTAAACTGGTTGGGTGTGAACAGGGAAACAGAAGATATTCGAGGGCTCCCGCGAACACGAAACCATAGTTTAACTTAACGACGCAACTAGGGCGTCCTTCTTTTCTGTTGGATTTTCTTGGACGAGCAAGAAAAGCCAACAAATAAGCTACTTTAAATTAATAGAATATATTTTACTTCCTGCTAGCAAAAATAATTTTCCTAAGGCCTCGTTGGCAACTATATCGGTCACCCTGCTTATTCCCTGCCATTGATACTGGGCCGCATAGTTTCCGGTTTTATCCAAAACCACGATGCGGTTGTTGCCGCTGTCTAAAATATAAATATTTTTGGCGTCGTCATAAGTATAAATAGCAAGTGGAGAGGAAAAATTTGTGTCCAAGCCGCTAATGCTGAAATTGTCCGGCCTTCCCTGCGTAAATTTGGTAATACTTCCGTTTTTAAAAAGTACCCAGACCGAACCGTCAATAGCCATGCCAACGCTTTGAGAAAAATCAGGAGTTACGTCCGGACGCAAATAATTTTTAGAGTCGGAATAACCGGTATCAGTGGCCACATATTTAATAATTTGTCCCCTGGAGTCCAATAAATAAATATTACCGGCAAAATCAACCAAATCTTTAATCTCTCCCCAGTTTTTATCCGTTTTAACAATATTTTTGACGCTTTTATCTTTTAAACCAACCTCGACAATGCCCGTGTCGGGCGAAAAAATATCTGCTTTGTCTCCGTGTATGGAAATATACCGGCTGTTTTTAATCTGGCCTCCTCCGGCTATAATATCCGCGGCTTTGGTATCCAAAGACAGACTGTATGCCGCCTGGCCAATACTGTCCAAAATTACCAGCTGGTTTTTATACATTCCCATTCTAACTCCGGCCGCCTTGTCTTTAATCAACCCCAGATCATAAAAAAGATCCAAAGACGTAATTTTATAAACATGTGAAATGGAGGTCAACAAATCGTCGGTCTGGGAAATCAGCTGCGATATGGTTTTATAGTCAGAGGAGTTTTTGTCTTTTAATTCCTTTTGGGCTATCTGTAATTCGTCTTTGCCCTGAAGCAACAGGCTTCTGGATAAGGTCGGGTTTAAATCGGCAATGGCCTTGCCTTCATCAATTTTAGCTTTGCTTTCCGGATAATATTTCACAAATATCGCATGTTCCCTGTCGGCCTTTTGTTTCTGCAAACCAAAAACCACGCTGAAAATTAATATGGCCACCAAAATGACCGCTACGGTCAAAGTGGTTTTTTGGCTGCGGTTTTTGGTAAAAGACAGCCGGGAGCTGTCCGGTGCCAGGGTTTTTTTCCAGGCAGGCAGGTAAATTTTTTCAAAAGGCATTTTAACTTTTTGCCACGCCGGTTTGATTTTTTTGGCAACCGAGTTTAACAATGACGCCTTGGGCGCCGGTTCAATTTTTTCTTCAGCCGGCAATTCTTCTGCCTCCTCTTTCTCAAACGGATCTTCTTCCCTTATCAGCTGTAAAAACAAGGCGGCAGCCAAACTGTTATCCGGCGCTCCCAAAACATTAGGGCTTAAGGCTTCCACCACTTCATCCATCTGCTTATGGTCAAAATTTGCCGCTATGGTTGAAAGGGAAACCAGCCGGTTAAAACCGGATGTGCTTAAGATAACTATGTCTTTCTCGCGGACAAAACCGGAGGCTGCCTGAATTTCGTTTTCAGACGCCGCAAGAAGCGGCGCAAGTCTGTTGTCGCGGCTAAACATAAAACCAGCCCTGCCTAAAACCGCCGCATATAGACAGCCGCGGTGCAAACAGCCCAGAGCGCAATCGACAAGAAGGTCCTTATCAAGAGCATTATGTTGTAAATTGTTTAAAGATGATTTTAAGTTTTCCAGGATAGAAAGGCCAGAACCTGACAATTCCGATAAAAGATTATCAGATATTTCCTTGCCTAAAATTGAAGCTTCGGTTTCGTTCCGGCTTAAAACGGAAACTGCCAGAAAATACTGCGGTTTATCCTCTTCTGTCTGGGGCGCAAAAACCTGCGCCCAGGAAGAGGCGGTGGCAGCCCCGACCAGTTTGGAAATTTGCGGAATAAGTCCTCTTGGCATAATTTTAAAGTATGACAACGGCTAACAACAGAACAAAAAGAGTTGCCAATAAATGGGCTAAAATCAAAGCCCTGATTTTGGTATTGGCCGAAAGGTAAACCACCTGGCTCATAAGCTGTTCCTGGCGAAGCATCACATAGGAAAAAACGCTGTATAATAAAAGCCCGAGAATAAACGCTGCCTTAACCAGGTGCAGAGGATTAATTGATAAAAGCGTCTGCAAAGTTTGCTCAAAAGTCATACTCCTCCAAAATCTTTTTGCCCTTCTTCTTTTTTTTCCATCAACTCCAGAAGTTTTTTAGTTACCATTTCCGGATGCGGCACGGCTTCAAATTCAAAATTTTCCTCGGTGCCTGCGGTCTGGATATACACATCGCCGTAATCAAAAACTGCCCGTACCATTCCTCCGACTTTATAGGTAACGTCCTGAACCCTGACAATTCTGGTTGAGGATATCTGGCGGTAAAGCAGATTTATAAAATCCACATCCACAATTCTCTCGTTGGTAACAATATAAACATTAAAATACCAGTTTAAAAAACCCATCAGGGTTGTCCCGAAAGTTAAAACATACCAAAACAGCACGAAAATAAACTGAAAATTTAAGGGAAAAGGCGGCATAGGATTAAAAAAGGAAAGCAGGGGAAAAATTACCGGCGGGGCGATAAACATTAAAAAACTGGCAGTTAACCAGGGAAAATTGGTAATAAGATGGCGTCTTAAAAGCAAAACCACTTCCTCATCTTTTTCCTGACTTTCAAAATGCATGCCGGAAGGACTGACCATATAGGCCATCAGGGGCTGTTTAATTTTTTGCCAAAAAGACATTTTGGGCTGTTCTTTATCAACAGGTTTTGCTTTCAGAACAGGGGCAGTGTTTTTTTTAGGATTAACGAACACGTCGGGCATATTTATTTTTAATTATACATTATCTCTTTTCAATATTATACAAAGGTCCCACAATCTGGATATTGGCAGGAGCTCTTAAATCAAAAAAATCTTTAAAATCAGCGCCGCTAAAACTTTGGGTTGGCGCGTCTCCTGAAACAGACACGGTTGTTACCCTGCCGGAACCAAAATCGGCGCTAATAGAAACGGAGGAAATATTGTTAAAGGGAGAGCCGCCGCGGCTTCTAAGTTCCTGCTTAACCCTATCGCTGTTCCAGGTGTCAGTTCCTGCCGGATTGGATTTGTCGGGCTGATAAAGGTGTTCGGCCGTTCCCGAATCTTTTTGATATAGCATTAAAACATTAACAATATCTGCCAGTTCGTCCGGTTTTAACCAGGCGGTATTATTATAGTTGGAACGGGAACCCCAGTCGCAATAAAACCAGGGCGAGGTTTTGTCATAAGATGTGCTTTGTAAATCGGAAAAACTGCCCACATTGCCCGAGGTGTCCCTGGCTTCTTTGGTCCAGGAAGTGGCGGACCAGCCCACGTCGCCGGAACTAAAAACATAGCCTCCGTGTGTGGAAGAAAACCAGGCCTTAATTGGATTCCCCCCCTGCTGCATTACTTTTCCGGCCGTGGCGTTGACCGCGTCGTTCCAGGCGCCCCCTTTTTCGTTAGGCTGAAACACCTGGCATTGCTGTGTGGCGCAAATCGAACCGGCGCCATTGTTGGTATAAGCCATCGCGTATGAACGGGCCGCGACGGCCTGAGCTTTCAGGGCCTCTGCCGGCCAGTCGCCGGGAACTTCATAAATTCTTTTGACATAATCTTCCAGACTATAAGTGCCATATCCGTCAACCCTGATTTGCGTGTTAGTATCCACATCTTTATAGCCGTCAAAATTATAATAGGCGCGCAAAATTTCATCGTATCCCTGTCCGGCCTGGGCCCGGCCATACGCTCCCCATTGATTTAAACCTACCCTGTTGGGAACCCCATAGGTAAAAGCGCCGAACTTGGGAGAAAAGCCCGGATCGCGGCCGTTGGTTAAATCGCTGTCACAGCGGCCCATAGACGCTGCAGAACGGGGAATGTTTAAACTGGCCAGTCTTTGCGCCAAAATTTCCTGCTGTCGGGCAGTCAACTGGGCAATCTGACTTTGAAGTTGTGCCTCATACGCGTCGGCCTTGGCCACTTCTCCGGCTAAAAATTGCACCTTGCTGTCCACATCTTTTTTCAGACTGGAAATTGCCTCGGCCTGTGTCTGTAATTGTTTTTTTTCTGTTTGCAATTGCGACAGTTGCGTTGCCAGATCAGCAATAGTGTCTTTGTCTCTTTTAGACAAAACGGAATAAATTCCCAGAAGTCTTAAGGCGTCAGCGGCATTCTTAGAACCAAGCATAATCATTAAACCGGAAGGGTAATAGCTTCTGATGTAATAAGATTTAACCATTAAAGACAACTTGGCATATTCCTGATCAAAATCCTGATTCCGGGCATTAATTTCTGTTTGTTTTTTCTCAACCTGAGCCAACAATCCGTCTATTTGTTCTTTTAAAGCGTTCACCCTGCCTTGTAGGGCCTTAAGTGCGGTTTTATTGGTAGTATTGGCCTTAGAAATAGAATCAAGGGTTTGGCTAAATTGACCAATACAGCCCGTTATGGCCGGCAAAGAATCTATGTTGGGATTAGTACAATCATCTGCCCTAACTAAAACTGTTTGTTGGCCTATAAAAAAGGAAAAGATTACTAAAAAAGTGGCTATTAAAATTTTTAAATTCCTGGCAGAAAACATGAGGACATTATAACGCAGATAAAGACAACTTGCTTGCATTGTTCCATTGTGTTTTTGTTGTTTTAAAATCCGATTTTCCAAATTCCTTTTTCTCTAAAGGCCGGTATGGTTTGCCTTTTGGCAGAGTTTAATAGAGAGCGTAGTGACAGGTTATTTTTTTTGGCATAATCAGATACTGTCACTATGGTTTTACCTTCTAAATAGCTAACTCTTTTATGCATTGATTCTAAAAGTGCCAAAAAAAAGATGCGGTCTCCTTTGACGGTTTTTTTGTCATCGCGGTACTCCTGAAAACTTTGATAATACTTCTGTTTTTCTTTATCTCTGATAATAATCTGGGGAAAACCCAACTGCAAAAGCTGATAATTAACTAAAACCCGGCCGATTCTGCCATTACCGTCAATAAAAGGATGGATGGTTTCAAATTCTAAGTGGAATCTGACAATTTTATCCAAGAAAAAGGAAGTAACCACGCTTTTATATTCTAAAAGCATTGCATCCACCATTCTGTCTATCTGTTCGGGGGCGGAGGCAATAAATGAACCTATCCGCACGTATTCGTTTTTTTCTCTGAATCTGCCGGCAATTTTACCGTTTATCCCTGATAAAAGAATTTTATGCAAAAATAAGATTAGTTCTTTGTCCATTTCTTTTTCTCTGACTTTAGCCTTGACATATTCCATAACGCGGGCCAGATTTTTTGCTTCGAACACTTCCCGAAGCGAAATATTTCTTGCCACTTCCGTTTCCAAAAGAATTTTTTCCGTTTCTTTTAAGGATAATGTGGAATTTTCTATGGCATTGGAGTTGTAAACGCTTTCGGCAATTTCTGCTTCATCAATTATTTGCACCAGGCTTTCCTTGCCCCTGGCCAGTAAATCATATCGCTGTTTTAATTGTTCTATGCGTTTTTGAAAAATACGGGGAATGGCCATGAATATATCTTATCAAATTCACCATTTTTTGTCAATATGTAGTGAATTTTATATAAAAGTTGACTTAATTCACTAAAAATCAGCTATAACTACTTCCCGAATCTTCTCTCCCTTTTTTCAAACTCTTCTATGGCCCGGTCTAAATCTTGGGGGCTAAAATCCGGCCAAAGAGTGTCTGTAAAATATAATTCGCTGTAAATACTCTGCCAGGGCAGAAAACCGGACAGTCTTTTTTCACCTCCGGTTCTGATTAAAAGATCAGGATCGGGAATACCTTTGGTGTCCAAAAAATTGTTAAATTGCTCAATTGTTAAATTGTTTTTTGTTCTCTGTTTACTGTTTACTGTTGTCTGCCATTTATTAATGGCGCGAACTATTTCGTCTCTTCCCCCATAATTAATGGCCAGAACCGCCGTAATATTTTTGCCGCCGCTGGTTTTTTCTACGGCGGTTTTGATCCCTTTTTGTAAATCGGCAGGAAATTTGGATATATTTCCGATTACCAAAAGCCGGACCCCTTTTTCAATAAAACTGTCAATTCTCTCTATTAAGCCCCGGCGGAAAATGTTTAACAAGCCTTCCACTTCTTTTTTATCTCTTTGCCAGTTTTCTGTGGAAAAAGCCCAGAGGGTTATATATTTAACACCCAGCAATGCCGCATGTTCAACAATGTTTTCCAAAACGTTTTTGGCGGCAAAGTCATGTCCTTTTAAAATTGACAGCCGGTGTTTTTTAGCCCAGCGCCTATTGCCGTCCATAATAACGGCAACATGCTTTGGGATTCTACTTCTTTTTATCATGTTTTTTATCCCTGGCTAACTGTTTCATAATTTCTTCCGCCTGCTTCCAGCCGTCCACCCGGTACACGTTTTTTGGCAAACCCGCACTTTGATTCCAGGGCCGGTCAAACAAAATTACCGGAATGCCGCTTTGGGCAATGGGAAGGGCATAATCTAAGGCATCTTCCAGAAAAAGATCTAATTTCAGCCGTTTGGCCTCTCTAACTTTAAAAGCGGCGTATGGTTTTTGGGTGTAACTATTATGAATAACTCCGGACAAATATGGCAAAATGCCGGTTTTTTTAAGCCAAACCAAAGTGTAGGGAAGAATTAAAACATGACGGTTAGAAACCAAATATAACAGGTGTCCTTTTTTATAAAATCTTTTTAGGATATCGCGCAAATAACGGCGGGAATCCAGTTCGTTATGATAAGTTGAGGTAAGCTGAAGCTTGGTCAGATAATCGTAAAATTCGTGAGGCGTATAACCCTTTTCAAAAACCTTCTTGTCCACATAGTCATAGGAGGGGACCTTGGTAAAATCAATATTAAGCCCAAACCGCTCATTGATCCTCTGGTAAAAAATCTGGCCGGTTTTGGCAATCACATCATCAATATCAATGCCAATTCGCATGGCCTAAGTTTAACATAATTGTTATAATTATTATAATCGTTATAATCCGATTAGGATTAATCGTCTTTATCGCATAAAGCGATATAATGATTATCGTTTATGAAAAAACACTTTCATATTGCGGTTTTAGGCAATATCGCCTCGGGAAAAACCACGGCCAGCGGTCTTTTGGCCCAAAAACTTAAAGCAGAACTCCTCGACGCTGATTTGTTTGAAGAAAACCCTTTTTTACAAATGTATGTCAACGACCGTCCGCGCTGGTCTTTTGCCACAGAATTGTATTTCACCAAAGCCAGACTCAAAAAGTTGGCTAACTTAAAAAAAATTCTTCAGACCAATTCTGTAGTTGTAGACAGCGGTCTTTATATGAGCGCCTGGGTTTATGCCAAAAATCATTTAAAGCAGGGAACCATGACTGCTGCCGAATGGCAGTTTTACCTTGATTTAACCGAAGATATGAAAAAAAACATCTATGACGATGAGGACTTAGTAATCATTCTCAAGGCCCCGCCCGAAACCTTGTTAAGACGAATTAAAGAAAGGGGCAGGGATTTTGAAAAAGCCTATGACAAAGAATATCTTCTACAACTTAACGACAGACTCAATGAACTATCGGAAAAACTTCGTTCCGAACAAAGGAAAATTTTGGAATTTGACGCGAATAAATATGACGTACGCAGAGACAGGGACGCTAATATATTTCTTAAAAGTGTAAAAGCGTTATTAAAAAACTAAATTGCTTTATGGTTCAATTGTTACATTGTTAACAGAGATTTTAACCATTAAACAATCTAACAATTAATCATAACGTCTTTTCCAGCACCCATTCCGGCTCGCTGACCGTATGTTTTTTACCTTCCTCGTCTTCAAACTCCCAGGGCAAATCTTCTTCCTTAAAGATCTTAAAACCCAAACGCAGATACAGTTTTAACGCCAGAGGGTTTTTCTTTTCGCAGGCAATGGCGGCGTAAAGAAAATTTTTTTCTTTTAAATATCTTAAACAAAAATTTAACATTGCTGTTCCCAAACCGCGGCGCCTAAACGGCGGAAAAACCCGGAAGGAGTATAGATAAGCGCGGCTGACGCCGTCGGATTTGGTTTGGTCTTTTAAAACCCTCCGGTCAATAATAATCTGTCCGGCAATTTTTCTTTTCACCTCTGCCACCAGATAGACTTTTTTGTGATTTTTGTGGTCTTGGTAGCTAAGCTCCATTAGCTTGCGGTATTTACGATACATTCTGCCGTACTCTAAAAGCCTTAGATCTGATTTTTTTATTTCTCGTAAAAGCCAATCTTGTCCGTCAAGAGGTTGATGGATTTTAATCATAATGACAGATTATATAACATTGGGGGTTAATAATTGGGGCGGAAAAAATTAACTTATCCGGAAAATTTAGCTTTGTCTTTTAAATTCCGTTCTATTTCCATCAAACGGTTGTATTTGGCAGTCCGCTCGCCGCGGTCACAGGAGCCGGATTTAATTTCTCCCGCATTGGTTCCCACAGCCAAATCCGCAATCGTTGTGTCCTCGGTTTCGCCGGAACGGTTGCCGATCATGGTCTGATACCCGTGGTTTTGCGCCATTTTAATAACTTCCAAAGTCTCCGTCAGCGTACCAACCTGATTAAGCTTAATCATAATGGCGTTGGCAATTTTGGCCTCAATGCCTCTCTGGAAAAGTTTAGGATTGGTCACAAACAAATCGTCCCCCACCAGCTGGATTTTGTTTCCCAAAGTTTCCGTAAGTATTTTCCAGCCCAATCCGTCCTGTTCTGCCATACCGTCCTCCAGGGAAATAACAGGGTAATTATTTATTAATTCTTCGTAAAAACCTAAAAGCTCTTTAGAGGTTAAGTTTTGTCCGGATAGCTGATATTTGTCTTCAAAATAAAAATGGTTGGCGGCAATATCCAGACCCAGAAAAATATCCCTGCCGGCCTCATATCCGGCTTTATTAACGGCCTTTAATAACATTTCCAGCACTTCTTTAACCTTGTCTGTTCCTAAATTTGACCGGAGGTTTTGCGGCTCATATCCGCCCTCATCCCCGACGCCTCCGGTTTTAAACATTTCACCCAGATAGAAAAAAATTTCAGAGGCCGTCTGTACGGCCGATTGAAAACTGTCTGCCCCTTTGGGGATTAGCATAAATTCCTGAATATCCAGACTGTCTTTGGCATGGGCTCCGCCGTTTATAACATTGATATAGGGCAGAGGCAAAAGAACCGGATGAGGATTTTTATAAAGTTTGGCAATATATTCAAAAAGCTCCAGGCGGTTTAAGGCAGCTGCCAGCCTGGCGCAGGATAGGGAAACTGCCAAAATTGCGTTGGCGCCAAGTTTACTTTTGTTTTTTGTCCCGTCCAGCTCTATCATTTTTCTGTCAATGCCCTTTTGATCAAAAACGTCCTGCCCCAAAATTTCCGGGGCAATAATTTCTTTGATATTGCCGATGGCCTTATCCACCCCAAATCCGGCGAACGCTTTTTCCCTGTCCCGGATTTCCAAAGCCTCGTGAAGACCCAAAGAAGCGCCGGAAGGCACAAAGGCTTTGGCGGTAACATCTTCTGATTTAACCGTACAGCCCACAGTTGGTCTGCCGCGCGAATCCAAAACCCAATAGGCTTCTAAGTAAGAAATCTTGGCCATAAATTAACTATGACACAGAAAGTAAGTCTGTACAAGTTGGATTTTTCTTAAAACAAGAGTGAGTGTCTTTTGCCGGATTTAACAATCGTAGTTTTGCTTTTTTTTAATACGGTTAAATTGCCAATACCCATAACCAGAAGGTTTCTTTTATTTAAGTCAAAAATTACGGCAGTTTGTTCATCAATGCCCAAAACAATAGTTGAAACAGGCAGCATTTTCAACAGTTTGGCAAAGCGTTTCTTGCCCATAAAGCAACGCGAGGTGTCAATTTCCCGACCGCCTTCTTGATTGTTCCAATGAGGAACAATCGTTAAATTTAAACCCCAGTTCTGAAAAAAATTAAGTCCTTTTTCCCAGTATGGGTCGTGTCCGGCCTTGTAAATTTCATATACGGGCAGACAGTATTCTCCCATGGCAACGGCGGCGGCTGAGGCAAAAGACAAAACTGTCCCCCGGTTAAGTTTATTTATTAAATACGAATAGGCCAGAGATTCTTTTAAATGGCAAACAGCATAGGTCGGGCTTCCGGCGCCGGTATGGATATAGTCTGCTGTCAAAAGCGGCGCAAGCGTTTGAGAATTATTAGTACTTTTGACACCGTCTTTTCTTAAGGCGGTCACTATCCGTATCTTCGGTTGAAACGGGGCCAATCCGATTTCTAACATTTGTGCCAAGTTGCCATACCAATGATCGGGGTTTTCTTCAAAACCCGCTGGGGTTTCCAAAAGAGCAATTTTAACCGGCGGTTTTTTATCCTTAATTAAATACTCATGAATTCTTCGACCGGTGGGGGAGGTTTCTCCGGAACCAAAAACGGCCAGAAGTCCGATTGAATTTTTATCAATTCCTAAAATTTTACTTTTGTCTTTATTAATTAAAACTGATTTATCTTGTTCGTCCCTAATTTCGTAACCTCTTTTTTCCAGCTCTTGCCTGATCTTATCTGCCGTTTGATAATTTTTTTGCTTTCTGGCTTGACTGCGATTGCTTAACAAGGCTTTAATTTCTTTTAAAGAAGGTTTTCCTTTATTCATTGCCAGTATTCTATTCCAAATTATTATTTTTATCCATTTCTTAACTTGACAAGTAAATTATTATTGTTGACAATTATTAAGATTATGATAAAACGCCTGGTAATTATTTCTATTTTTTTTGTAGCAGTTCTCTTTTTTAGCGCCTGCGGCACGCCCAGGCCGCAAAGAACCAGTTTTTCCTATACCGGAACCGTCAGCCAGTCCGGCTTGTCTTTAATTATTACCACTGACAATGACGCTTTTAAAATCAGAAGCACTTTTTTGGATTTAACGCCCTATCTTAACAAAAAAGTGCAAATTCACGGCCAGTTTTCCCAGGATGTGTTTTTTGTGGACGATGTCAAACCGGCGGTTAATTAACGGATAAGGAAAGTGTTTGTGGTCTAATTCTAAAGCAGATTTCATATTGAAAGTGCGGGTCCTAAGGCATCTAAAGTTTTTTGGAGGGTTTCCTCTTTGGAACTGGCGTAAGTGTCAATGACTAAATCATAAAATTTGGGGTCCCAAAAATCTTCGGTTTTATAAATCCTCTGCCATTTTTTAAAATTTTCCCTCTCCCGCACTTCAATATGCTCTTTAGCCGCCTCCACAGCTATATTGTCCCTGTTAACCAGCCGGTCAATGCGCAAAGACTGGCCGCAGACCAGAAGGATTTTGAAAACTCCGTCAATATCGCGGGCCAAAAAACCGGTCAGCCAACCCTCCATAATCTGGTATTTTTCCTTCTGCAGTTTTTGTTTTACCATATTGTCTATTTCCAAAGTAACGCTGTCCGGTCTTAAAGAGGTTTGCTCAATAGGCAGATTGTGTTCCAGACAATACTGGCGAAAAAGCTCTCCGGAAGAATGCCTGTTCCAGCCGAGTTTTTCGGCCAAAAGCCTGGAGAGGGTTGATGTTCCGGTACAAACCAGGCCGGAAATGGTAATATTGCGATATTTTATTTCCATAAAAAATACCTTGTCATTCCCGATTTAATCGGGAATCCATAAAATATTTATCATATAGGTTCCCGCTTTCGCGGGAATGACACGGGCGCTTTTGAATTTTAATTTGTGGTTTTGAGCTTTGAGTTTTGAGCCTTAAGTTAAGGTTTAGTGTTCATTACTATCGTTTTATACTTTGTCATTTCCGAAATTAAATACTTTGCCCCCTGCACCATTCCCAACCCTGAATGTTTGGCGCCGGTAAAAGGAAAGTGGTCCGGACCCCTGGCGTCTTTGCCGTTAATCTGGATTGAACCCACTTCCAGATGATTCGCCGCTTTCCAGGCCGTATCTAGATCTTTGGTAAAAACGCTGCTTTGCAGGCCATAAGACGATTCGTTTGCCAGCTGCACGCCCTCCTGCCAGTTTTTAATTTTCATAACCGGCAAAACCGGGCCAAACGGTTCTTCCCAGGCAATCCGCATTTCCTTGGTAACGCCTGTCAAAATCGTTGCTTCCATAAATCTGCCTTCCCTTTTTCCGCCCAAAGCAATTTTGGCCCCCAGATTAACCGCGTCGTCAATTAGTTCCTGTACATACTTAACGGCTTTGTCAGAAATCACCGGTCCCAGGCTCGTTTCTTTCTTTCTGGGATCTCCCACCTGGTATTTCTTTTTTACCACTTCGATTAATTCGGCAACAAAATTCTCATATATTTTTTCTTCTACCAAAACCCTTTTAATGCCGGTGCATCTTTGACCGGCATAAGAAAAAGAACCCTTGGCAATTTCCGAAGCCGCCAAAACTACATCGGCGTCGGATAAAACCAGAGAGGCGTCTTTGCCGGAAAGCCCGAACAGAAGTTTTTTCATGCCGGCTTTTTGAGACACTCTCTGGGCAGTTTCATACGAACCGGTCAAATTAATACAGTCAATCTGGTGGTGGGTAACTAAAAATTCGCCCACGTCTTCCCCTTCGCCGGTTACGCAATTGAGAACCCCGTCGGGAAGCCCGGCCGCTCTAAAAAGCTCCACCATATGCAAAGAAGAAATAGCGCCCTGCGTGGAAGGTTTTAATACCACTGTATTGCCGGTAACAAGAGCGCTGACAATTTTGGGCGCGCCCTCGTTAATCGGATAATTAAAGGGCGGTATGGCCAAAACCACTCCCAAAGGCACTTTTCTGGCAATAGCCACTTTGGTGGCCGGATAGCCGGGAAAGGCAGAAGATTCCAAAACTTCTCCCGAAACCCTTCTACCTTCTTCGGCATAATAGTCGATTAAATCCACGGTGCGCAAAACTTCATCTTGTGACTCTTTTAAAGGCTTGCCAACCTCCATAACGATTAAATTCGTTAAAACCTCCTGATTGTCCTTAATAAGAGCTGCCGCCTTGTGCAAAAGATCCACTCTTTCGCTTATGGCTGTTTCTTCCCACTTTTTCTGCGCTTCCCGGGCAGCCACCACCGCTTCTTCTGCCTCGCTAAAACTCACCGACGGCACGGCGCCGATAACTTCGCCGTTTATGGGCGATTTAATACCCAGAAGTTTTTTGCTCTTTGATTCCTGCCATTTGCCGTTAACAAAAAATTTATATACCGGGGGTTTTTGTTTGTCGAAGAGTTGAGAAAAATTATTTGCCATAAAAATAGTATACATCATCTTCTGTAAGTTTTTCTACCATGTATAGGTCATATAGGTCAGCTACATTTTGGAATCTTGGTATTAATAAAAATCAGGGGTGGTAAATAACCCAGAGAGGCATGCGGCCTCTGAGTATTGCACCACAAAAGATATTTAGTTAATTTTTCTTTAAAAGCAGGCAAGCCATAATAGATTTCATCATTTATTAAGATCAGTTCTTCCTGGACAGTTATGTTAAATCTTTCAATAAAACTGTTAATCTGAGGTCTTTTGAGGACGTATTTATCAATTCTAATTACTGATATAATCGTGTTATGGATACCACAGAATGGACAGTTTTAACTTACGAAACAAACAGGAGAGAAAAACCCGTAGATGAATTTATTAAGAACCAACAACCACAAGTAAAAGCGAAAATAGTGCACAATGTTAGACTTTTACAACAGTACGGTAACATGTTGGGTATGCCTCACGCAAAAACGCTGGGTTGTGGCTTATATGAGTTACGGATAAGAGGAAAGGAAGAGTTGCGTATCTTTTACTGCTTCAAACAAAAGACCATATATTTGCTCCATGCTTTTAAAAAGCAAACCCAAAAAACTCCACAGAAAGAGCTGGATTTAGCAAAACAAAGAATGGACTTGACATCGGTATAACGTTTATGTTATAAACTACGCACTATGAGCAAATGGCAAGCTTTAGAAAAAAAACTATTATCTGATCCGGCAACAAAACGGGAGTTTGATAAACTCGCTCCCCGTTATGCGGTCATTTCTGAACTTATTTCCGCCCGCATAAAAAACAAAATGACGCAAAAGGATGTCGCGGACAAAGTGGGTACAAAACAATCTGCTATCGCCCGTCTTGAATCAGGCAATATTAATCCCTCTTTGGATTTTTTACACAAAATTTCTGCTGTCATGGGTTACAAACTCACCGTTCGTTTGTCAAATATCAAAATCGCGGCCTAAAAGTTTTCTACCTCTTGACAAAAAAAGTTGTTGTCGTATAGAATAGCAATCATCATTTTAGACTGCTAATTTAGCTGTGAAGGAGGGACTATGACCGTACAGAAAGTTAATCTTAAACCTCTTTTTGATTATGTTTTAATTAAGCCTCTGGAGGCAGAGGAAAAAACGCCTTCGGGAATTTTGCTTCCTGACTCTGCCAAAGAAAAACCCCAAACCGGACTGATTATGGCCGTCGGCACGGGAGCCGTCACCGATGACGGCAAAACCCTGCCTATTGTCGTTAAGGTCGGACAGAAAGTGATGTATAAAAAATGGGGCGGCAACGAAGTTAAGGTTAACGGCGAAGAATGGCTTTTAGTTGAACAAAAGGATATTTTAGCAATAGTTGAATGAAAGGAGGCCCTCCTTCGCTAAAGCTTCGGGGGGTAAAATTTTATGGCTAAACAGTTACTTTTTTCTGATGATGCCCGGCAAAAATTAGTTTCCGGAGTTAACCAGCTGGCCAAGGCTGTGGTTACCACTTTAGGACCCAGGGGCAGAAATGTCGCTTTGGACAAAAAATGGGGGGCGCCAAACGTGGTTCATGACGGCGTTTCCGTGGCCAAAGAAGTGGATTTGCAGGACCCTTTTGAAAATATGGGCGCACAACTTGTTAAACAGGCAGCTGATAAAACCAATGATATTGCCGGAGACGGCACCACCACAGCCACGCTTTTGGCACAAGGTATTATTAATGAAGGCATGAAAAACATTACGGCAGGGGCCAACCCGATGATTTTAAACAAGGGTTTGGAAAAAGCCTCGCGGGCCGTAGTGGAAGAATTAAAGAAAATGTCCAAAAAAATTAAAGACAAAAGCGAGATAACCCAGGTGGCCACTATCTCCGCACAGGACAACCAAATCGGAAGCCTTATCGCCGAAGCCTTGGAAAAAGTGGGCAAGGACGGCGTGGTAACTGTGGAAGAAGGCAAGGGGCTGGCCATGGAAATAGAATACAAAGAAGGTATGGAGTTTGATAAGGGTTATGCCTCTGCCTACTTTGTGACAGACACAGCTAAAATGGAGACTGAACTGGAATCTCCCTATTTATTGATTACGGATAAAAAAATCTCTTCCATACAGGACCTTTTGCCCTTTCTGGAAAAGTTTGTCAAGGTTTCCAAAAACTTAGTGATTATTGCCGACGAAATTGACGGCGAGGCTCTGGCAACTTTAGTGGTCAATAAGCTGCGCGGTACTTTTAACGCCGTGGCTATCAAGGCTCCGGGGTTTGGCGACAGGAGAAAAGCCATGCTGGAGGATATTGCGGTTTTAACCGGCGGTACCGTTATTTCCGAAGATACCGGCACTAAACTGGAAAATATTACAGTTGAAGACTGCGGACAGGCAGATAAGGTCTGGGCTGACAAAGATAACTGTAGAATTATAGGCGGCAGGGGAGATTTGGCAAAAATCAAGGCCAGAATTGCCCAGATTAAAAATGAGATATCTGCCACGACTTCTGATTTTGATAAGGAAAAGCTGCAGGAAAGACTGGCCAAACTTTCCGGCGGTGTGGCTGTTATTAACGTTGGCGCAGCCACGGAAATTGAGCTTAAGGAAAAGAAAGAAAGGGTCAACGATGCCGTGGCTGCCACCAAAGCCGCCATTGAAGAGGGAATTGTCGTGGGCGGAGGCTCAGCCCTGCTTCGGGCATCGCGTCTGGCCCTGGACAAACTGGTTCTGTCCGGAGAAGAACAATTAGGAGTAACCATTTTGAAAAAAGTTCTGGAAATGCCCATCAGGAAGCTGGCGGAAAATTCAGGATCAGACGGCGGCTGGATTCTAAGGCTGGTGGAAGATAATATTATGAAAAAACCCAACTACGGTTTTGACGCTGATGCCGGAAAAACCACAGAAGATCTTTTGGCAATCGGCGTTGTTGATCCGGTCAAGGTTACGCGTTCTGCCCTGCAGAATGCTGTTTCCGTGGCCATGATGGTTCTGACAACCGAATGTCTGATTACCGACCTTCCGGAGAAAAAGGAAGCCGCCACTCCTCCTATGCCCGGAGGAATGGATTATTAGCCTTATGATCAGAAATGTCCGCACTTTCCTGGTGGAAAAAACCTTTTTTATCAGTCTGGAAAAAAGAAAAAAACAGGAGCGGCTTTTCACTAAGAAGGGGCGCCTTTCACAGGTTATAACTCTCTCCCGCCAACACGGATGTTATGGGGCAGAAACCGCCCTGGAACTGCAAAAACTGCTGGGCGCAGGCTGGCTGGTTTTCCACCGGGAAATACTTGAGGCAATTGCCAAAGACACGGGAGTAGAAAAAAAATATTTGAAACAGTTTGACGAAAAAACCATCCCGTTAATTGAAGAAATCGTTAACGGTTTTACCAGCCCCTACATTACTGACCATACCTACCTTGTTTCATTGCGCAAGTTTTTTAATTCCCTGGCCGAACGGGGAAAAGTTATCATTATCGGCCGCGGCGCCAATTTTATCTTAAAAGAGGGTTTTCACCTCAGGCTGGTTGCGCCCCAACCAATAAGAATTAGAAACCTGATGGCTATCAACAAATACGGCAAAAGCAAGGCAACAGAAGAACTGGAAGAAGCCGACAGCCAAAGAAAATCATTTATTAGCAAACTTTTCCATGCGGACGTTGAAGATTCTCTGAATTACGATCTGGTGATCAATACCAAAAATTTATCTTTTAAAGAAGCCGCCAAACTCATATTTGATGCCTCAAAAACCTCGGCCCTTTACAAATAATTTACGGCGTTGGTGTAGGAGTGGCGGTTATTTTTTCGCAATGCGCGGTCGGTTGCGTGCCTTTGATAAAATAGTCAATAATCGTCGGACAACCCTCGCAGGGCAGCATGCCGTTTAGGGCGCAAACCGGCACTGCCACCATATTGTCGGTCGCGGGAATTGCCGGAGTTTCTTTATCCTTTAACAAACCGGCCATAATTTCATGCCAAATCGGCGCCGCGCCGGTAATTCCAGAAGCCAGATACTGGTTCATCGGCGAATTGTCATTGTTGCCCACCCAAACCGCCACCAGATAAAAAGGAGTGTAACCAATAGTCCAGTTATCTCTTTTGTTATCGGTCGTGCCGGTTTTGACCGAAACAATTTTACCGGGAATATTTAAGGCCGAGTTTAAACCAAACTCCATGGCGCGGGCGTTATTATCTGCCAAAATCCCCGAGAGAATATAGGCGATTTCCGGCGGCAGAACCGGGGTTTCTTCGTTTTGACTGTCATCTTCCAAAACATCGCCGCGGTAATTTGTAACCTTGAGAATTGGTTTTAAATCTACCCTGTTGCCGGAATTGGCCAAAACGCCGTAAGCTTTGGCCATATCCAGCATAGTCACGTCGCCTCCGCCCAAAGTCAGGGATAAACCATATTGGCTGGGGTCTTTCCAGGTGGAAATGCCCATCTTTTTGGCCATATCCAGCATAGTGTTAACGCCGATAGCGTTTAAAACTTTGACGGCCGGAATGTTTAAAGAATTGGCCAGGGCGGTTTTTAAAGTTACCCTGCCGTGCCATTTGCCATCATAGTTAACCGGCTGGTACGGAGGCTGTCCCGGTATGTTAAAGGAAACCGGACCGTCATCTATAATAGTAGCCGGAGTAAAACCGTGCTGTAGGGCCGCCGCATACATAATCGGCTTAATGGAACTTCCCGGCTGTCTTAAAGACAAGGTCACGTTGACATTGCCGTCATGAGATGTATCAAAATAATCCCGGCTGCCTACCATTGCCAGAATTTCCCCGGTTATAGGATTGGTCACCAGGGCTGCTCCGTTAGTTATCTGTAAATTCTGAAGTTGCTCTATTTGGCTGGTCACAATATCCTGCGCCGTATCCTGAACGTTTAAATCAAGGCTGGTTATGACGTTAAGACCGCCAACACG
>JAMDAL010000031.1 GCA_023484305.1 Patescibacteria group bacterium
GACCAGTTAACAGGGAACTGATTCCTGAACAAAGAGGGCAGGCTCCGTGCGGCGAGTTAAAAGAGAAATTTCGCGGCTGGGGCTCAGACAGGGATATGCCGCAATTTGGACAGCTGTATTTTTGGCTGAATAACTGGTCTTCCATTTCCCGGGGCTTATCCGGGAAGCTAAGGGATTTATCTTTGACAATGCTGACTATAACTTCGCCGTCGCTAAGGCGCAGAGCGGTTTCTAAAGAACCAGACAGGCGCAGATTAAGCTCTTTATCATTTTTAAAACTGTTTTTGTCCAACGAAACGCGGTCTATAACCGCTTCAATCGTATGGCGGTTGGTTTTAATTAAAACCAAATCCTCGTTTAGCGAATGAATCTGTTTATCCAGACGGATCCTTCCAAAACCTTTTTGGGAAAGGTTTTTAAAAAGCTGGCTGTATTCCCCTTTGCGGTCTTTAATAACCGGTGACAATATCAAAAGTCTGACCTGGTGGTTTTGAGCCAAATTAAAATCAATTAGTTTTTTAACCTGCCGGATAATTTGTTCCAAAGACAAAGAGACAATTTCCCTGCCGCAGTTTGGGCAATGCTGATGACCTATTCTGGCATAAAGAAGCCTTAAATAATCATAAATTTCCGTAATGGTCCCCACGGTGGAGCGGGGGTTGTGCGAAGTTGATTTCTGGTCAATGGAAATAGCCGGCGAGAGACCGGAGATGGAATCCACGTCCGGCTTGTTCATTACTCCCAAAAACTGCCGGGCGTATGCAGACAAGCTTTCCACATAGCGCCTCTGCCCTTCAGCGTAAATTGTATCAAATGCCATAGATGATTTGCCGGAGCCGGAAAGCCCGGTAAATACCACGAGTTTGTTTTTGGGGATATCCACATCTATATTTTTTAAATTGTGCTGCCTGGCTCCCCTGATTTTAATCAATTCTTCCATAGAAACCTTAAATTATATAACGTAGTAACAATAAAACCAATAAACCAATATCCAATTATAAATTCCAATTGATAATTGACATTTATTGGAGTTGGCAGTATTGGATTATTGTTTTAATTGATTTATTTTATCCCTGATTTTAGCTGCCATTTCAAAATCAAGATCAGAAGCTGCCTGTTTCATAAGCCCGGACAGAGTTTTTATCAGTTTGCGTTTGTCTTCCGGCAACAGTTGCGACTGGTCAATATTTTCCCATTTTTTCGTTTCTAATTTTTTCATTTGCTCCACTAAATCTTTTCTGACGGGTTTGACCACCTGATGCGGTGTAATATGATTTTTCCGGTTATACATAATCTGGATGTTTCTTCGCCTTTCCACCTCGTTTATGGCCCTTTTTATGGAACCGGTGATATTGTCCGCATACATAATCACTTTGGCATTAACATTTCTGGCCGCCCTGCCCATAGTCTGAATAAGAGAAACCTCGCTTCGCAAAAATCCTTCTTTATCAGCGTCCAAAATAACCACCAGGGAAACTTCAGGCAAATCCAGACCTTCCCTGAGAAGATTGATTCCTACGATTACGTCATATTGCCCCAAGCGCAAGTTTTTAAGTATGTCGCTTCTTTCCAGAGTGGCAATATCGCTATGCAAATAATGAACTTTAAAATTTTTTTCTTCCAGATAAAAGGAAAGTTCTTCGGCCATTCTTTTAGTAAGAGTGGTTATTAAAGTCCGTTCGTGCCTTTTAACTCTTTCTTCCAGCTCTTTTATTAAATCTTCAATCTGGCCCCGGGAAGGTCTGACAAAAATTTCCGGATCAGGTATGCCTGTGGGCCTTATCAACTGCTGTGCCAACCCTAAATAATGCTTTTCTTTGTCAACTTTACTATGGGGATAGGCATAATTAAGTTGTTCTGCATTTTGGGCGGATTGCTTACTTTGCTGTATTTCCCAGCTGTCCGGCGTGGCAGAAACATAAATAGTTTGATTAATTTTTGCAAGAAATTCCTCAAATTTTAAGGGTCTGTTATCCAGAGCCGAGGGAAGCCGGAAGCCGTAATCTATTAAAGTTTGTTTTCTGGAACGGTCGCCGTTATACATCCCTCTGATTTGCGGAATGGTCATATGGCTTTCATCAATAAATAAAAGAAAATCTTTGGGAAAGTAATCCAAGAGCGTATAGGGGGGCAATCCCGGCTTTCTGTTCTCAAAATACCGGGAATAATTTTCAATGCCGTTGACATAGCCAATTTCCCGTATCATCTCCAGATCATACTGTACTTTTTGGCCGATTCTCTGGGCCTCAATTAGTTTGCCCGCTTTTTTAAACTCCTCCTGCCTTTTTTGGGTGTCAAAAAGAATTTGTTTAAAAACCTCCTCATAGCTTTTAGGGTCAGTCATATAGTGTTTGGCAGGATAAATGACAGTAGAAAAAGCATTATTTTGTACAGCGTAATCAGTATTTTTAACGCTATTTCCTGTTAAGGGTTCAAACCAATACATCTTTTCTAATTTATCATTTAAAAACTCCAGCCTTAAGCCGTTATCCTGGTAGGCCGGATAAACATCAACCGTATCTCCTTTAACTCTAAAACTGCCGCGGCGAAATTCATAATCAGACCTTTCATACTGCAAATCTATAAGGCGCGACATAATTTGCGTGCGTTTAATCTTCATACCGGTTTTAAGCTCCAAAACAAACTTGCCATACTCAACCGGCGAACCTAAATTGTAGATGCAGGAAACGGAAGCAATCACAATCACATCTTTTCGGGTTAACAGATTGGTTGTGGCACTAAGCCTTAATTTGTCAATTTCTTCGTTAACTTCGGTCTCCTTTTCAATATAAGTATCAGTGGAAGGAATATAAGCCTCAGGCTGGTAGTAATCATAATACGAAACAAAATAGGAAACGGCATTGTCGGGAAAAAAATCGCGCAGTTCCTGGTAAAGCTGGGCGGCCAAAGTTTTGTTGTGGGAAATAACCAGAGTTGGCTTTTGCACATTTTTAATGACATTAGCCATGGTAAAAGTCTTACCGCTGCCCGTTACTCCCAGGAGAACTTGGTGTTTAACATTATTCTCAAGACCATAAGTTAATTGTGAAATCGCTTGAGGCTGATCACCGGTTGGTTGATAGTCAGATTTAAGTTGAAATAACATAATCAATTATTATACGTCATTCTGGTAAGCGAATAAAATGAGCGCATCCAGAATCAGATTCTGGACAAGCAGTTCGGCCCTGAGCTCACTGCCGAAGGGCCAGAATGACGATAATTATTTCGTAGGAAAGAGTTTGCTCGTTTTATAGATTCCCGCTTGCGCGGGAATGACAGGTAGGAGGTGTTTGATACACTTTGTCCCAATTGACGTTTACGGAAATAATTTGGATAATATTTGTATATTTTTATTTAACTCGTTAATACGTTAACTCGTTAATTTTTTAATTATATTTAATATGGTTCCTGTTGTTTATCCCAGAGAAAGAAAAGTTCTGGACTTTATTGTTCAGTTTATCAACCGCAACGGTTTTTCCCCGACCCTGCAGGAAATTGCCGACGGCATCGGCGTTAAATCTCCGGCCACAATTCACGAGCAAACTCTTTC
>JAMDAL010000039.1 GCA_023484305.1 Patescibacteria group bacterium
GAAATAACGCAGCCGTTGCCTCTGCTTATTTGGTAATACAGCTCTTTATTTTCCGGAGGATAAATCAAATCCACACCGCAGCCCAAAACCGCAATGGTTTTGGCCCCGTTTTCCATCGCAGTTCTATGCGCCAGAGTATCCACTCCCCGCGCCATTCCCGAAACAATGGTTAATCCGGCAACGGCAAGTTGTGCTGTTAAAATTTCCGTCACCTGCCGGCCGTAGGAAGTCGGGGTCCTTGTTCCCACCACAGCTATTTTATTATCAGAGAGCCAAAAATTATTTTCGTCTGACCCCTTTTGCGTAGTCGGCATAGTAACACTGGCCGAGTCGGCAGAGGAAAACGGGAACTGACCGAGCCTTAGCGAGGGAATTCCCGAAGGACTTCCCTGCTGACGAGGCTCTAGTGTTACTGGCGACGAAGCACGGGGTGTGTTTTCTTTGGTTCTTTCTTTCGCACAAGCAAAGAAAGAACAAGAACCTTTAACATATAACACAAACGGAGGGTCAGAAATTTGCTTTAATAAATAAGGGTAGTTTTCATCTTCAATGGTAATAAAGGAAATTTCTTTTTTAGCCAAATCCTGCAAATATTTTTCCAAGTCAAACTTGGTCTTAAATTCCAGAAATTTTTCTATAATAGATTGAGGAATGCCTGCGCTTTGCAATTCAGTCTGCTTTCCCAACCACGCGTTTTTGGCACTTTTAAAATAGTTTAAAAGAAGCTGAAAACGCATCGGCCCGATGCCTTCTTCAAAGCAGGAAAATGCCAGATAATAAAAACGTTCATCGCTCACCATTTTCTCCTTTTTGTCATGCTGAATTCATTGTTGATTTTCATTCAAGCTCTTCGAGCACAGCATCTATTTATTCGTCATTCTGGCTTGTCCAGAATCTTCTTTTATTATATCGCAGATAAATTCAACTTGTTTGAATTATTTCCTGTTTTGCTTGTCTTGACAAGAAGAAGAAGTACAATTTGCTTTTATTAAAAGACGGAGGATAAAAATATGGGGGAAAGAATGACAGGGGGCTTTGGAGCCGAAGATGTAGAATTATTCGGAGCAGATGCCCTTGAAACTCTTGCAAGAAGTGCTGGTAGCGGAGATCCCGACGATATGGCAGATTACTTAGAAAAACACGGAGACGCAGATATCGCTGATTATGCGGCTGTGGCAGTTGAAAACGCCGCCGGTGGATGTTTAAGTGCGTTATTTGGAACTTGTTTTGCTGGAAAAATTGGCAGTAAAAAATAGTCTCCTTGGCGAGAAAGATCGAGGTTTCGAGGTCTGACCTCGATTTTGTTGCCCCAACAATCTTCCCGAAACTGTTTTGGCAATCAGCCGGTTAAATTTTACCAATTTCCTTTTTCACTTCTTCCCCCAGCCAGTCATCCGGCAATAATTCTTTGGGCAAAAACGGATCTTTTAAGAGAAACTCTAAGTATTTTCTTTTAAGCTCATCAGATTTGTTTTCTCCCATTTGCTGAAAACCGGCTATCAGTTCTTTATCTACTCCGGATACATTCTCAAATGTAGGTAAATGCTTACGATCGTGAGTTGTAACATACATTTGCTTCCATTTTTTTATTTCTATTAAAAGATTTTTATAATTTTCGTTTAGCTTGTCTAAATGCCAAATTCTTTCTGCCAGCGCCTTTTCTTTGCCTGCCAAAAGACGGTTACCTTCAATAATATAGACCTGTTCTGCCAGACCGCGCGACTGGATAAATTCAGTAAAATCCTGTGTGATGTCGTGAGGAGTAACCCAAACCGATTTTTGAAACATACCAAAACCCAACTTCTTAAGTTTGGCTCTTAAAATATCTCTACTCCTACGTGAAATCTCCGCAATATCAAAAACCACTATTCTCCACTTTCTGTCCCATTTTTGTTTTTGTAAACTAATTAAAGGAAAATCGCGTTTTATTTTATCTTGACCAGTTGAGGTTAATCTTAAATATGCTTGTCCGTTTTTAATCTTCTTCTCAATATTGCCGGTTTTTAACTGCTTTTGCACCAGACGGACAAAATTATGCCTTTTGTAACGCTGCGGAATCCAGCCATACATAGTCTTACAGCCATATGCCCTAATGCCAAAGGGGTCGCGGGCTTCTTCAAAAACATCAAACAAACCCGCCAGTCCTAAAAGAAGAAAATCTGAAGGCTTAAAAAGTTTTTTCATAGACTCACCGCTTCTATATGTAGGTTAGAACATCCGATCGTTTAATGCAAGATACATTTTTCTTGACAAGAACACGAACGGGAAGTAAAATCCAAACCATAAAACCTAAAATCTGCCGGAAAGGAAAAAATGACACCGATTGGCATAGAACACGATGGCATGGAAATATGTGACGTTCCCACGGGCAAAGTACACACCATTATGACAAATCGCGAGACGATTGTTGGTGTCCAAGGAGATAGCAACGGGGGAATATTACATCTTGCCACCGGCGAAAGACATACTGCGCTTAACATTGAGGGAGTAACAACTCGTTTGCCGTCAGGTTTGGAAATTGACCTAACAGTTCTGCCGGCAAAAAGGTTAACGTTGACGATTTAACTTTTACAGGTATTTAATATATTTTTACTTATGCCTGAACAAGAAAACTTATTACCGCCGAGAGATTCTCTCTATTTCTATAACTTAAGAACTCGAATATTAGAACAATTTAAACAAGAAAATATATCTTCAAAAACTGCATCACAATTGTTTTCCTCTGCTCAAAAATGTCATGAACTTAGAAAAAAGGGTAAAGATAAAGACGCGGATAAGATAGTACAAGATCTGTATAAAAAAAACGGTCAACAAGCCACATTAGTAGCCACAATGACTCAATATTTAAACGAGGCATCACAAGAAGCAACAGGCCATAAGGAAAAAGAAACCAACTGGCATGACGGTTTAAAATTTGCGGTAAAAGATTACCGTCTCCAATAACTATTTAACCCACTCTTCCAAAATTTTTTTGGCAATCGGCGCTGCCACGTTTGAACCTTCTCCCCCGCCCTCCACCAGAACTGTCACACTCACCGCGTATCTTTCGTCTCCCAGTTTGTTTATGGCTTCATCTTTTGGTATAAACATCGTAAACCAGGCGTGGGTTTTATCTAACGGCTCGCCGTATTCGGCTGTTCCGGTTTTACAAGCCACATTAATTTTTTGAGTGAGATTCCTCGCCTCGCCTTCGGCTCGGCTCGGAATGACAGGCAGGAAAAAATCAAAAAACGGCCAGCCGGTCCCGCCGGTTGAACAGGCCTCCTTCATACCTTCTGTAATTAAATCAATGGTTTCTTTTTTTAAACCAATATCCTGACAGTTATTGTTTTCTGTTAACTGTTTACTGTTTACTGATTTTAATAGATGGGGCTGACAAAGTTTTCCGCCGTTGGCAATTACATCCGTTACCATATTCATCTGAAGAGGCGTGGCCAAAAGATACCCCTGCCCGATAGACATATGGTAAGTATCTCCCAAATACCACTGGTCATTAATAACTTTCTCTTTCCAGGCATTATCAGGGACTAACCCATAAGACTCATTGGGCAAATCAATACCGGTTAATCTGCCCAGCCCGAATCTTTTGGCCATACTAACCAGCCGGTCCAACCCGACCATTTCGCCGACTTTGTAGAAAAAAATATCATTGCTTCTTTTTATAGCCGTGACAATATTAATAATGCCTTCTTTTTTGCCGTACTCTAAAAAATACCAGTTGGGAAAACTGAATTTGCCGACAGTTAATACTCCCGTATCCTCTATCATCGTATCAGGCGTTACCAAACCGCTTTCCAGCCCGGTTGAGGCTGTCACAATTTTAAAAGTGGAGCCGGGAGGATAAGTTCCGGCAATGGCTCTGTCAAACATGGGACTGTCAGGATTATTAAGTATCTGTGTTATCTGTTTACTGTTTTCTGTTGTCTGTTGGCTAAACACATTCGGGTCAAATGATGGCGAAGAATATAAAGCTAATATCCCTCCGGTTTGCGGATCACTGACGATCACCGCTCCCTTTTTGTCCTTGGGATAATTATCACTCACGATTTTTTGCAAATTGCTGTCAATGGTTAAGCTGATATCCTGCCCGGAAACAGGCGCGTTTTGCCCCAATAACCTGATTTTTTTGCCCAGGGCGTCAACTTCCCAAACCCCTCCTCCTGCCTTTCCTCTTAACAAGTTTTCATAGGTTTGTTCAATTCCCAGCCTTCCCACCAAATCCCCGGCATAATAATTTCTGTTTTCTGTTTTCTGTTTTCTGTATTCTGTATCCAGCTCTTTTTCGTTTATCTCTGACAAATATCCCAAAACCTGGCCGAGGCTTTTACCCAGCAAATATTGTCTTTGTGGCCTTAATTCCAAATTTCCGGACAAACCTAACGAAGCATCTCCTGCTTCCATTTTTAAAGCGTCGTCAACAGAAACCGTCTTAAACTTATTATTGCCCGTATTCAAAACATAAGACGGGATATTTTGTACCAGAGCAACGCCGTTTCGGTCATAAATTATGCCCCGCGGGGCTCTTATCCTTACCAGCCTGATTCTGTTACTGTCTGCCAGTTCGCGGTTTTTGGCGCCGCTGATAATTTGCAGGTCAAAGGCGCGAAACAGAAGCAGAAAAAAACCGGCCACACAGGCTAAAAAAAAGCCGAAGGCCGGCCAGTTAATATTGGGCTTGGGCGGTTTGGCCGCTCTATATCTTCTGGGGTTATTTTTATTTTTAACAATAACGCTTTCGGAAAAAGACACACCGAGTTTTTTCATAAACACAACTTTTGTCATTCCCGCGGCCGCTTGCCGCCAGAGCTTTAGCGGTGGCGCAAAGCGGGAATCTATATAATAATTTCCGTCATTCCGGCTTGCCTGCCCAACGTAGCCTTTGCGAAGTTGGGTCCGGAATCGATTCTGGATGCGTCCCGACGTACGTCGGGACTTACCAGAATGACGCTTGGTTATTATAGTTTTAGTTTTAATTGTTTGGAATTTCTTCTTTGTGTATTCTCAAATAAGAGACGAGTGAGATAAAAAACAGGCAAAACCGCAATTGCTTCCATAATTACCAAACCCGGGGAAAATCCGGCGTTTTGCAGCCAATTTTCCAAAATGGCAGAAAAAATCGTCACCGTCAGAATAAAAAGAGGGTTATGGCTGCGGAATTTCTGGCCGTAAAGCATTATTATAAAGCCAATAAGAAGATAAAAAACGCTGCTTTGCCCCAAAACCCTCAAAGTTATCAGATCGTTTAACAGCCCCGCGAAAAAAAACAGCAGCAGAATTTTGGGGCTTTTTTCCAGACAGCTTAAACTGATAACCAGAAGCAGCAGTAAATCAAACGGCATAACCGCGGTTTGGAGAAAGGCTGTAATGGCAAAAAGAAAATACCAGAAAAACATAAAAAGCCTCAATAATAACAATAATCCAATACTACCAACTCCAATAAATACCAATAACCAATACTACTAATATCCAATATCCAATTGGAAATTGGCAATTGTATATTGGATATTGCCTGCCTACCGGCAGGCAGGGAAGTTGGATATTGGTTTTTTGGTTTTATTGATTATATTAATTTAACAGTATAAACACTGTTGTCAACTTGTTAAAATCCACCAAAGGTTCAACTTCCGCCGATTTAAAAAGCTCGCTTGCCTTATTGGTTATGCCGGCAATTTTGCCGGTTAAAAGTCCGGCCGGAAAGTTAACATCTCCCCAGGTTTCTAAAGTTTCCTCTTTATTTAAACTGTCTCCTGTCTGAACATTGTTTAAAACCATTCCTGTGCCAAACGTTCCCTGTAAAATTCCTTTGCTGCGGTTTTGAGAGGAAATTACGGCAATTTTGGACAAGGGGTCGGTTATTAACATCACACTGCTCTGGTTAAGATAAACCCGGTTAATCTCCCCCACCAGAAAATTATTGATTAAAACGGCCTGCCCGGATTTAACGCGGCTGGCGCTGCCCTTATCTAGAATTAAATAACGGTCAAAGCCGATAACCCCGGCCGGAAGAAGTCTGGGGGAAAAAGCAGGAGTTTGAGCAAACTGGCTTTTTAATATATTGTTCTCTCTGGTTAAATCCCGGGTTTTTTGGGCCTCTACCAAAAGTTCCCTGTTTCTTTGTTTTAAAAATTCAATCTGTTGGTATCCGCTTTTAAAAAAGGTTAAAAAACCAAAGGCGTCTTTAAAATTTTGAGAAGCCTTATAAACTGCCAGGGTTGCAGGCGCGGTTATGCTAAGAAAAAGGCTTTTGGGAAGATATAAAAGTTTAAGATTATCCGATAATAAAAGCAAAAGGCTGATAGTTAACAAAATTATAAAACGCTGTGTAATTTTGGCTAAAGAATCCATAAGCTTTAAGAGCCGGGTCTTTCAATAATAACAATAATCCAATACTACCAACTCCAATAAATACCAATTCCCAATATTACCAATATCCAATTGGAAATTGGCAATTGTATATTGGATATTGGAGTTGGCTATTGGGTTATTGATTTTTTTGTCATTTTAATCCTCCCGTCACTCTCACCCTCTGCAAAAGTTTTTCATCTTCCAAAACCCTGCCGCAGCCCCTAACCACGCAGGTTAAGGGGTCCTCTGCCAGATAAACCGGCATTTTGGTGGCCTCGGCAATAACCTTATCAATGCCAACCAAAAGCGCCCCGCCTCCTGCCAGAATTATTCCCCGCTCCAGTATGTCCGCCAGAAGTTCCGGCGGCGTTTCTTCAATAACACCGCTGATATTATCCACAATCTGATTAACAATAGGGGCCAAAGCTTCCCTTATTTCCGCACTGTTAATTTTTAAAGACTTGGGCAAGCCGGTTTCCATATCCCGGCCGCGCACAACTGTATATTGCTCACCAACCTCACCCCTCGTATCCCCTCTCCTAATAGGAGAGGGTAAGGGTGAGGTCTGTTCAGTTTTGAGTTTTGAGTTTTGAGATTTGAGATTAAATTGATACGCGCTTCCGATTTGAATTTTAATTTCCTCCGCGGTTTTTTCCCCTATCAACAATCCGTATTTTAACCTTAAATAATTACTTATTGCCTCATCCATTTCGTCTCCGGCAATCCTTATTGACCTGTTAACAACAATTCCTCCCAGAGAAATAACGGCAATTTCTGTTGTCCCCCCGCCAATATCCACAATAAAAATACCGCTGCTTTGCTCAATGGGAAGCCCGACGCCGATGGCAGCGGCCATAGGTTCTTCAAATCTCAAAACTCAAAACTCGCCCGCATTTAACGCCGCGTCCTGAACCGCCCTTCTCTCCACTTCCGTCACTCCCGAGGGAATCCCCACGACAACTTTGGGCTTGGGAATTTTGGGCAGAAGATTAAAAGAACCCTCCGGGGTTTTATGCAGAAAATTAATGTAATATTTAAGCATAGCCAAAGTGGCGTCAAAATCAGCGATAACGCCGTCTTTTAAAGGCCTGATTGCGTCAATGGCCGCCGGTGTTTTCCCCACCATTTTTTTGGCCTGTGTCCCGATGGCCAGAATTTCCTTGGTTTTTTTATGTCTGGCCACAACAGAGGGTTCGCAAACAACAATGCCTTTGCCTTTAACCAAAACCAGAGTATTGGCAGTCCCCAAATCAATGCCTAAATCGTAGGAAAGTAGGCCAAAAAGAAAATCGAGCATAATTCACACAGATTTAAGCAGATGTTAAACGGATGAAAGCAGATAGTTTATCTGTTTTTATCTGCTTTTTATCAGCTTATATCTGTGTTGGCATTCTATCACCTCTGAACCTTTTTTTAAATTAGCTGTTTTCCTATAATTTTTATGTTATATTGTCACCATGCCAACAACTATTTCTAAAGTCTGTGATAAAATAATTCTTGTCTCGTTTTATCTCTTGTTTATCATTGTCCCCCTTATTCTTACGCCCGTAAACTACGAGCTTTTTGAATACAACAAGATGATGACGGTTTATGCCCTGACTGTTGTCATAAGCGCCGCCTGGCTGATTAAATCCATATCTCTGGGCGGGTTTAAAATCCGGCGGACTCCTTTTGACTGGGCGCTGATTTTATTTCTAATCTCCCAAATCTTCTCCACAGTTTTTTCCCTGGATACCCATATTTCCTTCTGGGGTTATTATTCCCGTTTTCACGGCGGTCTTTTATCAACCATTTCCTATACGGTTTTATTCTATGCTCTCGTAAGTAACTTAAGTAATCCCTCGGCTTCGCTCGGGACAGGCTTAAGTAACTTAGGTAACTTAAAAAAGTTTCTTGGGGTTATTTTGGCCGCCGGTATTTTGGTTTCTTTCTACGGCATTCTGGAGCATTTCGGCATTGATAAAAACCTCTGGGTGCAGGATGTAGAGAACCGGGTTTTTTCCACCCTGGGCCAGCCCAACTGGCTGGCGGCATATTTGGCGGTTTTAATACCGATTACCTTGGGGCTATCGCTGATAAACGCGGATAAAAACGCTGATAAACGCGGAACCGGCGTCAATCAGCATCAATATCAGCATCCTTCTGCGATTAAGATTTTTTTTAGCAGACGGACACTATTTCTTATTTTTTCTTTGGTATTTTACTTGACATTATTGTATACCAAATCCCGCTCCGGTATTTATGCTTTCTGGATATCTGATATTGTTTTTTGGCTCTTCGTCATTCTGGGGAGGAGCGAAAGCGACGACTCCAGAATCAAAACAAAAATAGATTCTGGACAAGCCAGAATGACGGTAAAGAACATCGGCCGCCTGGAAGGTGTCCTGGGCAGGCACCTGAAACTTTTTCTTATTTCTAATCTCTTTTTTCTCCTTCTTACTTTTGTCGTCGGCGGTTCCGGGCTTGGCCCTCTGGAAAAATTTTCCCTGCCTGCCCTTACTCAACGTTTTTCCCAAACAGCCCAAACAACCCCAACTGCCCCAATTCCTACCGGTCAGTCGGCTTTGGAAACCGGAATTACCGATTCGGGCGCTATCCGGGAAATTGTTTGGAAAGGCGCCTGGGATATTTTTCTTCATAACCCGATTTTGGGAACAGGGGTGGAAACTTTTGCCTTTGCCTACTACCAGTATCGCCCGGCTGCCCACAATATGACCAGCGAGTGGGATTTTCTCTATAACAAGGCCCACAATGAATTTCTTAACTTTTTGGCTACCACGGGAATTTTTGGGTTTGGCAGCTGGATGTTTTTTATTTTAAGTTTTATTTGGTGGAGTATTAAAAATCTGTTTTCTCGTTTTGTCATTCCTGCGCAGGCAGGAATCCATAAAAATTTATTCTTCGAACCCCTCGATTTCTCTCGGGATAAACTCCGTGAGAAGTTCTCGCTACGCTCGAACAATAATCATATAGATTCCCGTTTACCTGCCTGCCGGCAGGCATGGCACGGGAATGACAAGATATTGCTTGTTGCCCTTTTTTCCGGCTGGCTTTCTATCTTAATCACGGACTTTTTCGGTTTCTCGGTGGTTATTATCGCCCTGCTGTTTTTTCTCATCCCGGCCGTAAGCTTTCTTTTGGCCCAAAAGGAGGAAAAAAATCTCCTGACGCTCCCCTTAAAAATTTCCTCTCTGGTTATAAAAGTTATAATTTTTATAATTATTATAATTGCTATATATTTGGAATTTTCTCTTTTTCAGATGTGGAGGGCAGACACTTTTTTTGCCTTAGGCTACAGATATAACCGCTCCGGACAGTTTACCGCCGCCTATGAAAACCTTGTACAGGCTATAAAAATTAATCCCAACGAACCTTTTTACCATGACGAATTTTCCTATACACTCTCCACCCTGGCATTGGCCGCCAAACAGCAAAAAGAGGCCACCCTTTCCTCTTATTTAACCGACCAGACCATTGCCCAAAGCGATTATGCCATAAACGAGGAGCCAAACAATCTGAATTATTACAAAACCAGAACCAGGGTTTTTTATGCTTTGGCAGAGATTGACCCCAAATATAACAACGGTGCCTTATCGGCCATAGAAAAAGCTGCAGAATTGGCCCCCACCGACCCGAAAATCCATTATAATCTGGCCATTCTGTACGGCCGGGCAGGAGAAACTCAAAAAGCCTTAGATATTCTTAAAGAAACCGTTAAACTTAAGCCTGATTACCGTGATCCCTACTATGCCCTGGCGCTTTTGGAAAAGGATTTGGGGCAGACAGAAGCCGCCAAAACCAATCTGGAATTTATCCTTAAACATCTAAATCCGAATGACCAGGAGGCAAAACAGAAACTGGAAGAATGGAACAAGTAATACAATAAAAACCAATGACCAATAAAAACCAAAAAGCCAATATCCAACTCCAATTACCAATATCCAATTCCCAATTGGATGATTGGTAGTATTGGGAATTGGTATTTATTGGAGTTGGTAGTATTGGATTATTGTTGATTTTATTCTCTATGTTAAAAATCATCACTGTTCCCAATCAAATTTTACGTACGCCCGTTAAACCGATTTCTGTTGTTGATAAAAAAATTAAGAATATCATCAAAGAAATGACCCAAACCCTGGTTTCATTAAAAGACCCGCCGGGCGTTGGTTTGGCAGCGCCTCAGGTCGGTTTAAATTTATCTTTGTTTGTATTTAAAAACGGCAAAAAAATATCCGCCGTTGTTAACCCCAAGCTTATCAGCCATTCCGACGAGGAAGTTTTGGATATCAGAAAAAAACACACTATGCTGGAAGGCTGTCTGTCTATTCCCTATTACTACGGCACTGTTAAACGCTTTTCTATTGTTACTATTTCCTATCTGGACGAAAACGGCCGGGCGCTAACCCAAACTTTTAATATGCCCGAAGCGGTTATTATCCAGCACGAAATGGACCATCTGGAAGGAAAATTATTTATTGACAAACTTTTAAAACAAAAAGGAAGGCTATATAAAATTGACAAGGGCAGTAATAAAGAGGAGATGGAGGAGATAGAGATATAATAAAACCAATATCCAATATCCAATACCCAATTGGTTGATTGGTGGTATTGAAAATTGGTTTTATTGGAGTTGGCAGTATTGGATTATTGATATTATTGAATTTATGAATATCGCTTTTTTTAGCTCTTCACCTCTATCTCTACCCTTATTAGAGAAATTAAACACGGATTTTTCCGTTAAATTGGTAGTCACTTCTCCTGATAAACCGGTTGGCAGAAAACAGAAACTAACTCTTTCTCCTTTAAAACTTTGGGCAGAAAAAAATCAGGTTGCATACGAAACACCTCTGACCCTCAAAAATTATTCTTCGAACGAAGTGAGAAGTTCTCGGCCTACGGCCTCGAACAATAACATCGCTCAAAAATTTAAAGATTTAGAAATTGATTTGGCCGTTGTTATCGACTACGGACTTTTAATACCCAAAATCATTTATCATGCGCCAAAATTGCAGACTATTAATATCCATTTCTCCCTTCTTCCCAAATACCGCGGCCCATATCCTGATAAATTTACGGTTTTAAACGGAGAAAAAGAAACCGGAATTTCTTATGTTCTGATTGATGAAGGTTTTGACACCGGAGATATTTTGGCCCAACAGACAGTCCAAATTTTGCCTGACCAAACCGGCGAAAATTTACACCAAAGATTATACCAAGAGACAGCAAAAAATATATCCTATATTATCAACTCCTGGGCTGATTGGAAATTGAGTAAAATCAGTAAACAGATAAAAGAAAACAGTAAACAATTAAGTATTTATTTACCACCAATGAAACAGCAACACAATTTGGCCACTTATACTAAAAGACTAGGCCGGGAGGATGGATACTTAAGCTGGCAAATTTTGACAAAGATTTTAAATAATAAAAGTTTTTCAAAAAATGAATTACCTACTCTAATAAAAGACTATGTACAAAATTTGCCAGCAATTTCAAATTTCAAATTTCAAATTTTTAATTATTTTAAAGCCCTCTCCCCCTGGCCGGGTTTATGGACGGAAATAGAAATACCTCAAAAATATTCTTCGAACGAAGTGAGAAGTTCTCGCTTTGCTCGAACAATAAAGAGATTAAAACTTATCCAATGCCATTTAGACAATGAAAAATTTGTCATTGATAAAGTTCAGCTGGAAGGCAAAAATCCGGTTGCCTGGAAACAGTTTTGTGAGGCGTACAAATTGGATTAAGTGGCCTATGTGACTTAAGAAACTTAAGTTACTTAGAATTTCTATTGGAGGTTTTGGATTTCTCTTTTAACAACTCTGCCACAGTGGTTTTTTTCACCATTGGCCCCTTTTCTGCCTGTTCACCCTTAACTACTTTTACTACTTTTCCTACCTGTTCTACTTTTGTTACCTGTGCTGCTTTTACTACTTTTTCGACTTGTTCTGCTTTTATTCCCTGTTCTACTTTTTTATTTTTGATTTTCCTCAAACACTTGGTGCAAGCTCTGACTCTTTTTGCCACGCCGTTAATCACGGTTTTAACCGGGTGCAAATTTGGTTTATAAATCCGGTGCATCCGCTGTTTGCTGTGGGAAACTAAATTCCCCCGCATGTAACTTTTGCCGCACACATCACATTGATATGACATTTAACTCCTTCGTGTTTACAATAGCGTATAATATAACAGAGCTTAGATAAATTAACAAGCGAGAGTTTCCAGAATTTTTAATTTTTAATTTACAATTTTTAATGAGTGTTATAATTTTTAATATTTAAACATTTAAAATTAAGTCATTAAAAATTCATTTCAAATTTAAAATTTCAAATTTTAAATTGGTTTATGGTATTTATTCTTCAGATTATCATTTTAATTTACTCTGTCATTCTGCATGAAATTTCCCATGGTTTTGTGGCAGAGCTTTTGGGCGACCCCACAGCCAGAATTTCCAAACGCTTAACTCTTGACCCCCGGCCCCATATTGACCCTTTAATGACTATTGCTTTGCCCTTGATTCTGGTTTTATCCGGCTCACCGGTTATTTTTGGCGCTGCCAAACCGGTTCCCATTGACCCTTTTAATTTTCGCGAACCCAAAAAAGATACTGCCCTAACGGCTGTGGCCGGGCCTCTTGCCAATATTGCCCTGGCAGTTCTGTTTGGACTTATCTTAAAGATATCTGCAATTGTTTCCTTTGCCAATACTGACCTTAATAGCTTAATCGGCCAGATTGGATTTTTTGCCGTTCAGCTCAACATTTTTCTGGCGGTTTTTAACCTTCTGCCCGTTCCTCCTTTGGACGGTTTTAAATTTGTCGGCGGTCTTTTGCCGGATGAATATGCGGGGGAATGGTATTCTCTGGAGCGCTACGGCTTTTTATTCTTAATTATTATCCTGTTTTTCTTCAATCCTATTATCAACCGGGTTGTTCTTCCGGTTTCCTCTTTTTTAATCAGACTGATTTTGCCCTAATGTAACCGCACTGTCATCCTGAGGAATCGCGACGTAACGTCGGGACGACGAAGGATCTCTCAACCTGTTTGAGATTCTCGCATTCGCGAGAGATTCTTCACTTTGTTCAGAATGACAAATGAGAAATTAGGGGAGTATTGACTTTACACCTCCTTTTTTGCTACCATTTTCTTGTTCTACCAGAAGCGTGTTGGCAAGTATTTTTCCTCCACACTTTCTCGTAGTTTAGGGCCTAAGACAAGTTCATATGCTGTAACGGTATGTGACAGTCTGCCCACTTTGACTTTACGGGGAAAAAGCTTGCCGCTGTTACGATCTGGTAGAACTTTTTTTAAAGACAGTTAGCAAGCAAAGCGAGTTTTACTGTCTTTTATCCCGCCGAAGTTCTTCACATAAAGAACGAAGGCGGATTTTTGTTGGGGAAAACTAAGATAAGTGGAAAATTAGCAATAACTACTCTATACTAAATACCATTGCCCTTCTAGCTCAGTGGCAGAGCGGCAGTTTTGGTTTGCCTGAAGCAAATTTTTGCCGCCTTAGCTCAGCGGCAGAGCAACTGTTTTGGTTTGCCTGAAGCAAATTTTTGCCGACGTAGCTCAGCGGTAGAGCAATTGTTTTGTAAACAATAGGTCGTCAGTCCGAATCTGACCGTCGGCTCAAACAACTGGCAAAAACAAACAGTAGGTCCTCGGTTCAAATCCGAGAGGCGGCTCATAATCGGCAAAAACAAACTGTTGATCGGAGTTCGATTCTCCGGGAGGGCTCATTACTCTACCACTTCTTCAATGCCGGAGTCGCCGCTGCCGGAGGTATTATTGCTGCTGGTTTCCGCGCTGCCGCTGGTATAATTAGCGCTCTTTGGAATATTTAACGAAGAAAGAATATCGTTCAAAGAGGCGGTTAAATTTTTATCATCAGCCGGCGTAAATTCCAAAGTCAACAACATTTTGTCCCAAATTGTCCCTATAATAATTTTGTTGGTTTTAGAAAGATAAACCTTTTTGGCTGCCAAACTCCCCAATTTACTGTCAAGACTGCTGCCCTCTTTAACGCTGTTATCGTTTAACGCCCAGGTATTGATATCAGAATAATTGGTGTCGGAAACGACAAATTTAAAGTTTTGGGTCTTGTCTTGGTTGGTTAACTCCACGTCTGCATAATTAATCTGGTCTTCCGGATGAATATTGACCTTAAATTTGGACGGATATGAAAAAGTAAACCCCAAAGGGTCTTCGTAATTTACCATTTTCACTGTCACTGTCGGGCCGGGGGTTATTTCTGAACTTGTTATTAAAGGCTTAAGCACTGGTTTTTGTTTTTGACCGAATAAAAAATAACCAATCAAAAAGAAGGCAGAAATTATTGTTGCGGCAACAATGACTTTTTTTTGTAAAAACTTTGCCCGTACCTGCATATCTTCAGTATACCTTACTTTTCTTAATTTATTCAATTGCTAAAACAGAAAAACATCGCTGTTTTTTTAAGCGATAGCAATAAAAAATGGCTATCTTTTTGACAAAACCCCATAAATACTTTAATCTGGTTTTGTTACCTATATCATTTCCAATCCCCGCCTGCCTGCCGATAGGCAGACCGGGCAGGTAATCGGGAATCTAACAAAGAATATTCTTCGAACGCCTGCCTGCCGGACAGGCAGGAAGTGAGAAGTTTACTTCGATTAAGACGAGAAGTTCTCGTTCTGCAATGCAGAACTCGAACAATAATCATATAGATTCCCGCCTGGCCGGGAATGACACAAAGGAAACTATGAAGAAATTATTATTAACCGTTTTTATTTTAAGCTTTTTGCTATTATCCAAAGAAAATGTTCTGGCTGCTAAACCTAGACTGCGCCCCGGCGGCATCGGGGATGGCGGCGGAGTAATTGCTTTTTCAACTGTTAAACTGCGGCCGGACCGTCTGGCGGCTTTGGTAAGTTTATATAATCTTTCCGGCATTGAAAGCATTTCCTATTCCCTGACATATTATAGTAATGGCGTAGAACAGGGCGTTTCCGGCACAATTGACCCGCTGGGACAAAACAGTATCAACCGCGAATTATTATTTGGCACCTGTTCTAAAAATGTCTGCACGTATAATCGCAATATCAAAAATATGCATCTTCGCTTCGTTGCAACGACCAAAAGCGGTCGGACTCTCGTCAAGGGATATCTCATTAAGGTATAATAGCATTCGCATGTCATCCTGAACTTGTTTCAGGATCTATGAAATAGATGCCGAAATAAGCAAGGCTTGCTTGCTTCGCAAATAAAATTCGACATGACATTTAAATAGATTCCCGCTTTTGCGGGAATGACAAAGAAGTTTGCCGAGGTGGCAAAGCGGTCAATCGCAATCCGCCAAAAATTTGCTGCGGTACCGAAGCGGCCAAACGGGACAGACTGTAAATCTGTTGGCGTAAGCCTACGATGGTTCGAATCCATCCCGCAGCACAAATACCTATTCTACTTTTACTAACTGTTCTACCTATCCTACTTGCATTTAGTCATTGGCTTTGCTTTACTAATTATATGGCCGGAAAAAATCCCGATTTTCATTTTCAAATAATAATGCTGCTTTTTATTCTGGCTGTTTTTCCCGTTATATTTTTGGGCAGCCAAAACCGGTTGAGCCTTACGCCCTTTGCCAGGGAAAACTCCTTTCCGGTCTGGAAACAGGTCGAGGCGCCCACTGCCTCTTTCACGCCCTATCCAACTCAAACTCCCCTGTCCTATGCCGCGCCGACGGACCATTCGGATATTAACAAGCTTACACAGTTAAATTACCAGTCGCCCACCCCCTCCCCGGCGCCCAATATGAAAGAAATTCTTAATACCCCCAATGTGGTTATTTCTCAAGGTTTTGACGGACTGGTGTCTTTTTTTAAATTGATTTTTAACGGCTTCGCCTCTGCTCTTGGCCAGTTTGGACACTAATTCTTGCCCTCCGGGATTGACAGATAATCAAAGCATATTCTATTATAGATTTATTTATACCTATCTCTCTATGCACAACTTGCCGTTACAAAAGAAAAAATTAATCTTCCAATATGCTTCGGGAAAATCCATGGAAAAAATTGCCTTAGGACTAGACTGTTCTGTTCACAAAGTTGTTTATTGGATGAACAAATATGGATTAAAAAGAAGAACGCACAGCCAAGCATCTTATCTTCAGTTTAATCCGAACGGGGATCCTTTTAAGATTAAAGAAAAATTGGGTGCAGATGAAAAGTTTTTGCTGGGTCTTGGCTTGGGAATTTATTGGGGAGAAGGAGAAAAGGTTTCCAGACAACATGTCAGAGTCGCAAATACAGATCCGGCGGTTTTAAAAATATTTGTTAAATTTCTTTTAAAAATATGCCAACTCAAGAAAAGCAAATTGTCGTATAGCATTGTCTGTTTCAATGATAGTAACCCAAATGAAGTAAAATCATTCTGGTCAAAACAACTGAAGATTTCTCCGGAAAAATTTGGTAAAATCGTCCAAATTCCTCCTCAGGGTAAGGGAAAATACAAAAGAAAATCAGTTTTTGGTGTTTGCACAGTATATGCAGGCAATGTTAAACTTAAGGCTTGGATTATGCAACAAATTGACAACATAGCAAAAAGTGCCGTCTAGCCTAGTTAGTTTAACGGCAGAACGGTGTCTTGGTAAGACACTAACGGGAGTCCGACTCTCCCACTGGGCTCTTAATTTAGACAATAGATGGTAGAATATAGTTTCTATTATCTATCGCCAATTATTTTATTAGGAGGTATTATGGCAAAAAAAGATGTCGTCATGAAAATTCTTTTGGTCTGTACTGTTTGCGATTCCAGAAACTATCTGACCACCAGAAACAAACTTAATACGACGGAGAAACTGGGGTTAAAAAAATACTGCAAAAAATGCAGAAAACATACCCAGCACAAGGAAACGGATAAATTAAAATAAAAATTTTCCCAGACAAATTTTTGAATTGGCCATGCTATAGCATGGATGATTTAATTTTTTGAAATTAAACTGCTTTATCCCTGGATTGTCTTAACAATAACTTTCAGGACCGTCCCCAAAATCCGTCCCCCAACAGGTCTTTAAAGAAACCGCAGTAATTATCCTTGCGTTTTTCCTGTTTTCCGTTATAATACCCTATAGCTTTATTGATTAACGTTTAGTCATATGATATCTATTTCAGAATTAGCCAATATAGGTTATCGTGTTGCTTCAAGAACGGCAGCCGCGGTTGATGCAAAAACAGCTGCCATACATACCGGTGCTCAAAAACAAATCGCCATAGCAGAAAAGATTGCCAGAAGCGGTAAAAATCCGACGGGAGATCCTCTACGCCATCATGGCGCCAAAACTGCAGATGTAGCTGCCTCAATAACAAACCAGAGA
>JAMDAL010000043.1 GCA_023484305.1 Patescibacteria group bacterium
TAAAATCCCTGGAAAATTTTTTCTTTATTGAGCTCATAATTTAATTTAACGTTAAAATATAATTTTTGCAACTGGGCCAGCAGGATGCTATAGCATTATACTGGCCCGAAGAGAAAATATAAATATTACTTTTATTTTGATATAGTGCTATAGCAAAAAAACTAATAATACTGTGAGAAGATAAACTTTTCCAGGGATTTTACCGCTCCGTCTTCTCCGGAGATTGACGCGACCTCTTGCTTTGTTTTCTCGTTAGCGTCGTCATTATCAAGGATAACTAGTTTATACATATTTATCACACAGATTAAAGCAGATAAAAAACTGATTTAAGCAGATGGTTATTTTTTCATCCGTTTAGATCTGCTTTTTATCCGTTTATATCTGTGTTTCAAGTCCAGCGGTTTATCAATCTCAAACTCCAATCCCAACCTTAAGGCAATTTCGGCCTTAGCCAGCTCCTCTCCCAGAGAAAAAGAATGGTCATGCCTGAACATATAGTCCAAATCCGCCACCTGCCAGAAAACCTCCTTGGCAGTTCGTCCTTCAAATTGAGCCAAAAGCGTTTGCATATCAGGAGTGAAAAGTTTAAGAATTATTTTACCTTTAATATCCACCCCGGGGGAGTCATGGCTTCCGCTTCGTTTCAGCCTGCCACCCCCGTGGTGTATAAGACTTGATTTTAAAACCCAAGTGGCCGGCGCGGGTAGATTAAAGGGTGTTTTACAGTCGGTTGCTTCCCTATCAAATTCAATAATCCAATTTCCCCGAGGATCGTTATAGCGGTAAAACGGCGGTTTCCATTTAAACTCGCTCCACCAGTTTTGCTCAACCAACTCTTTGGCCAAATTCCAATCGTCAGCATACATATGGGCTGAATGCGTTATTAAACAAAGTTGTCCCATGGGAAATCCGGCATAATCGGCAATTTCTTTTTGCAGTTTTCTAAGCGCAAAGGCATTTCTGGGCCAGCCGTGAAACATATCCTGGCTGCGAAAATGGGCCGTTAAAATAAACTTGCCGTCTTCCACCCGTCCCAAAACTTGAGTCAAACAGGGCGTGTCGCTTTCGTCCAGTTTTTTAAAATCATTTTTTAGATCATAAGTAAACATGGCCAGTTTTTTGCTGAACGGTCTTCTTTTTAACAGTTTTTTAATCTCACTTATTTGATCCAAACCATTCATATCTCTAAGTCTGGCGCCGTAATTATAGGCAGTTCCCGGAATTCTTCTCCTTGTCAATAACTCCGGATAGTAAGCTTTTAACTCGTTTATGCCAAACGGCAGATAATGTGGAAAATATTCCTTTTCCGGATCTTCATCGGTTATAATAGCAGTCAGATTTAGAATCTCCTTTAACTGATTGTTGGAAGCGTATCTGGTTTTTTCCACCCGGCCATAACGGCTGATAAGGTTTAAAATCTTTAGCCAGGTTTTGGCAACGAAGTCGCTTTCTACTCTAAATCCAACCTGTTCGGAAGAAAAAGTACTAACCTGGGAAGTTGCCGGCGGAAAAATTGTTGGTTTATCATAAAAGGGTTCTTTGGGTTTTAATTTTTTAACCACACCTACTAAATCTTCTGTTTTACGGCCTCTCATATCAATGACCTCCACATTTTTCCTGAAAGTTTCAATGGCTTCCTGGGGAATTTCTTTTTCAATTTGTCCGCGGGCATCTTTAAAATAATATTCTTTGTCCACGCCGTTTTGCATAAACTTAAGGAATGCGTGACCAGACTGGCTCATATCCGCGCCCCAGAGAACAATATAGCGGATATTGGGATTGGCAAAGACATTTCTGATGATATGATTAACTCCGGCTGCAGCATACAAATTGCCAATGACACAATAATCTTTGGGGTTAAAAAAACTTTTGACCACATCCCGTTCTGTCCAAAGCGTGGCAATGCCAACATTGCTTTGCAAATTGCCTACTCTTAAAATGTTGCCGTATAACAATGGCCAAGGATCGGTTCGAAGCATAATTTTAAATTTTAAGTTTTAAGTTTTTAATTAATTTTTAATAATAAATTTTAAAACACGGAAAATAACTACTGAAGTCTAAAGAATTTATAAAGAGTTTGCAAGAAGAAAAAGTTATCCTAAAGTCAGACCGGGAAATCTTTGAAAATGTTTAAGGTTTTTGGTTATAAGACGACAAGAATTAACTTTTGCCGTAGAGGCAATTAAAAGATCAAAATTATCCAGTTTTGTTCCTTTTTTTTCTAATAAAACCTTATTTTGAGCATACTCCTTCATTGTCGCCTGCTCTAAAGTCAGAATTTTTATGGAAAAATCCCTTAAAAAGTCTGAAATAGTATCTAGACTTTTATTAATACGTAAGGACTTATAGGCTCCGTATAATAATTCGCCATAGGTAATTATGCTGATAAATAATTCACCGCTAAGAATTTTTGCGTTCAGGCTTTGTTTTCCTTTTAAGTGGTTAATAATAATATCAGTATCCAGCAGATATTTCATAAGGCGGGCGTCTTTCTTGAGAATTTTCTTGTTTTTTTGACATCAGGAAAATCAGGCAAACTGCCGAAATATTTAGCCAAATTTTCCGTCTTAGAAGTTTTTTTTTCTTCTTTAACAGGAACAATTTTTGCCAACGTTTTACCGTAGCGTTCCACTAAAACCGTATCGTTACCAAAAACCACTGCATTCAAAACTTCGGCAGTTTTGTTTTTTAATTCCGTGGCGGAAACGCGAATTAAATCATTTGTAGAAATTAAACTGTTCATATATTAACTATTTTAGTTAAAATGTTTAAAATAGTCAAGAACCGAAAAGTTGTGAGTGTACCAATTCCATGCTTGAGCGTGACATTGGTACAAATTGAAATAGTTAATACCTAATGATTTAAATCATTAAAGTGGGTGTGACTTTGCGTGGTAGAAAGTAAAAAATTCTACATAATTGTCATTCCCGATCTATCTGGAATCTATAAAATAATAGCGTGTCGTCCTAAACTTGTTTCAGGATCTATTTTTATAGATTCCCGCTTTCGCGGGAATGACAAAGGGGAAATGATTTTCCATGTAGTGGGTGGAAAATTTGAGTAGGGATAAAAATCTTTTAGTTTGGAAGGCTAAGACGCCAAAAGCGAGGTCAGTCCTTGAAATTTACAGACCTTGATGAGCGTAATAAGTTGTTGATGAGTTAATGGTTTGCAAAAAGAGAAAGAAAGGTTTTTCTACAATATTTGTAAGGAATAAATAATGATAGATATTTTGCAGAAAATATCAGTATCTAAAACTTAACGCTCGTACCACTGCCAACCATTCTCCTTATTTCCTGAGAAGATGCTAATCCTATTCTCGAGGCGACCCAACGAAATACGGAATTTTTCTTTCCATCTGGCACTTTTATCCGCGCCCTATCCGCTCCAACAATTACTAATGTGCTTTTAGATGTTCGTCTTAGAAGCCCATTTTCTTGATATGGCATATTTATTTCTCCTTTAATAATCTACATCAATATCATTTTTAAAAGAAAAAGGC
>JAMDAL010000006.1 GCA_023484305.1 Patescibacteria group bacterium
ATTTTTGCAAAACGTCTTGGTTTATCAAACTGTCCTTGCGGATACAGATATTCCCGTTTATCTTTTGGAAAACCCAACTTATTTAAGCAGGGGGCCGGTTTATTCTGCCAAATCTGCCGAAGGAAGTCCTTTGGACATTGACAGGTTTTCCTTTTTTTCCAAAGCAGTGACAGAGTTTCTTCTAAAACCTGAAACCTCTAACCTACAACCCGATGTAGTCCATTGTCATGACTGGCATACGGCCTGGATACCATTACTTCAGAAAACAGAAAACAGAAAACAGAAAACAGAAGGAATAAGGACGCTTTTAACCATACATAATATGGGAAGGGCTTATCAGGGAAGAACAGGCAATAAAATAATAGAAAAACTGGGAATTTATTCTTCGAGCGTAGCGGGAAGTCAATACGATAGTTCTCGACCTTCGGTCTCGAACAATAATGAGGTTAATATTCTTCTTCAGGGAATTGTTAACGCTGATTTAATCACCACAGTTTCTCCAACCTATGCCAAAGAGATCCAAACCGAAGAATACGGAGAAGGCCTGCATAACGTTTTGCAAAAATACAATAGTAAGTTGTCAGGGATACTAAACGGAGTTGATTATGAAGTCTGGAACCCGGAAACGGATAAAGATCTAACCACCAATTATTCTTCGAACGAAGTCCCGCTTAGCGGGACGAGCGAGAAGTCTAAAAACAATAGTTCTCGTCCTTCGTCCTCGAACAATAAATTATTAGATTGGCAGGAGGGTAAAAAACGCAATAAGACAAAACTTTTGGAAACTGTGGGTTTGCCCCGGGGAGAAAACATTCCTACCTTTGGCATGGTAAGCCGGATTGCCAACCAAAAAGGATTTGATATTTTGTTGCCGGCTCTGGAAAAATTATTAAGCGCTTATGATGCCAGAGTGATAATTCTGGGGTTGGGCGATCCCGATCTTAAAGAAAGAATTGAAAAATTAGAAAGCAGATACAAGGGAAAATTAAAGTTTATCGGCCGCTTTGATGATTTATTGGCCCATTTAATTTACAGCGGTTCTGATTTTTTCCTGGTGCCTTCCCGATTTGAACCATGCGGCTTAACCCAGCTTATTGCCATGCGCTATGGAGGCATTCCTGTGGTACGAAAAACCGGTGGATTGGCAGACAGTGTGGATGATGGCGTAACAGGATTTGTGTTTGAAGAATATTCCGGTCAAGCCCTGTTTAAAAAATTGGAAGAGAGTTATAAAATTTATAATGATTATAATATTTATAAAAAAATGGTAAATTCTGCCCTGCAGAAAAATTTTTCCTGGGAGGAAAGCGCCAAAAAATATCTGGAGCTATATAAGAAACTAAACTCTAATATTTAAACACTAAATTCTAAACAAATAACAATGATTGAAAATACAAATAACAAACAATATAATTTAGAAGACAGAACATTCGAATTTGCCAAAAAAGTAAGAATGTTTGTCAAAAATCTTCCCCGGACTATCAGTAATATAGAATATGCTAAACAGTTAATAAGATCGTCCGGTTCGGTAGGGGCAAACTACATAGAAGCGAACGAATCTTTTAGTAAAAAAGACTTTGTTTTAAGAGTAAAAATCAGTAAGAAAGAAACGAAAGAAAGCCGCTATTGGTTAAGGTTAATTGATACTGAGGGTACAAAATCTTTACAACAAGAACGATTAGTACTTATAAAAGAGACAGAAGAACTGATGAAAATCTTTGGCGCTATTATAGAAAAATCTAAATAATTTTATTATTTGTTATTTAATTTTTAGTGTTTGTTTAGAATTTAGAATTTGTTTAGAATTTAGAGTTTAGAGTTTAGAGTTTAGAATTTAATTATATGTCTAAATTTATACCCGACAGTTCAACCAGGCGCTGGGTAGTGATAACGCCAAACAGGGCAGACAGGCCGGAGGAAAAAGCAGAGAGCAGAGAACAGAGAACAGTAGTAAACAGTAAACAGACAACAGAGAACAGAGAACAGACAACAGACAACAGAGAACAGAAAACAGACAACAGAGAACAAAATTGCGCATTTTGCCCCGGCAACGAAGGGTTAACCCCGCCGGAAGTCTGGAGAGTGGGCGGAGAAGGTTTTTGGAATCAGCCGGGCTGGCGGGTGAGGGTTGTTCCCAACAAATACACTATTACTGATATTCACGAGGTGATTATTCATAGCCCTGAACACGACAAGGATATTGAAGAACTTTCCCCGGAACAGGTGGAATTAATTATCAGAGTTTACCGTCAAAGGTACCAGACCCATGAACAGGACGGGCAGGTAATGATCTTTTGCAACCACGGCCCCCATGCCGGAGCTTCTTTGGGCCATCCCCATTCGCAGGTGGTGGTTTTGCCCAGGCAAATTAATCTTGACGCCTTAATACGCGAACCCTGCGCCAATCTGGTTTTAGAAAACACTTTTTTTAACGTTTACTGCCCGGAGTTTTCCCAGTGGCCTTATGAGGTTTGGATTGCCCCCAAAGACAAGCCGGGTATGGAAAACGAGCGTCTTAAAACTGTGACTTTTGGGGAGATAACGGATGAGGAAATTAAAGATTTGGCGGATATCCTGCAAAAAACCCTGCGCAAGCTTTCCAGAATTTCCGGCCTGCCCAAAGTTAAAAAACTTAACCGCGATGAACAGTTTGCCTACAATTATTATATTTACCACGGCAAGAACTGGTATTTAAGAATTATTCCCAGATTTATCCACAGGGCGGGGTTTGAGCTGGGGACTGGTTTATCAGTCAATCCGGTTGATCCTTCTGAAGCAGCCAAAGAACTAATGGCAATACAAATATAAATTCTAATTTTTCAAATCACAAAATTTAAAATGTTTGGAATTTTGAATTTAATATTTGTGATTCGTTTAGGATTTGGTATTTATGATTTAGAATTTAAACCGTTTGTATGCCAAGAAGATAGAGAACTGCCTCTTTTTTATATCTTCTGTCTCCGCGGGAATTAATCCTGATGGCCGGAAGTTTGCCTCTTTTTCCCCAGCGCTTGATGGTTAAAGGAGAAACCCTTAAAACGTTGGCCACTTCCCGGACAGTTAAAAGATCAGGCATATTATCCAGAGAGATTTGTTTTGAGGCAGTTCTAACTATTGGTTGGATATCAGACATATCTTTAATAATTGATTATACAATCAAACAATATCACAAGATTTAAAAGAGTGTCAAGGGGGTATTTTTAAAAGGTCGCACCTTAATAAGGTGCGACCTTAAAAAGAAATCATATTTGACAAATTTGTCCAATTATGTACAGTATCAGAGTTTCGTTTACATCCTCCTTGTACAGAATGGGTGTAGTTTTATTTAATATCCAATCCTCAATTTTTTGTTGAGGGGTTCTGCCTTCCATTTGGTAACCACCATGCCTTCTTT
>JAMDAL010000012.1:0-34597 GCA_023484305.1 Patescibacteria group bacterium
CAGAAACTCATTAATTATCTGTTATACTACAATACAGTCAGACCACACCAAGCCTTGGGTTACTTAACACCCATGGCTTTTATGTTAAAGGAGGACTTAGAGTCCAAGAAGTACTGGACCAGTACAAAATCTTGCATTTTTCCCTTAAACCTACTAGTATATAAACCAAATGGAAAACGAATTAAGCAATAACCCCAATTTTAATCAGGAGATAACACCGGGCGCATACAACCAGGAAAACGGCAGTAACAAACTTTTATTTGTAATTATTGCCTTAATTATTCTGGTGGCAGGGGGAGTTTTATTTTTTAAAATTAAGTCCGGTTCCTCCCAAAACGAAGTTGCAAATTCTTTGACTCCCACTGTGACCGAAGCCATGATCGCCACGGCCACACCTTCGCCGACTACTCCTGTAACATCCGTTACCGGTACGCCCGCCCTGACTTCCAAACAGCAGCTTAAAATCGAAATTCTTAACGGTACAGGTAAAGCCGGTGAGGCGGCGTATCTTAAGGGCCAACTAAGTAATGCCGGTTTTGGTACTTTTACCCTTGGCAACGCGGACAGTTTTGCCACTGATTCTGCCGGACAGGTGACTTTTTATGCTAATTTCCCCCAAAATTTAAGAATAGACACAGTCGGGCTTCTGGAAAATATTTATGCTTCTGTTTCCAGTCAGGTTACAACTGACCCGGGAAAATTTGACGCCGTCATAGTCACTGGAAAAAGAAAATAATAGAATGGAATAAATAATTATGCCTGCCCCCAATTTTAACGGTTTAACCTCCTTTGACGCAGGTCAAAAACTGCAAAAATACGGATTAAACGAAATCCCCGAACCGACAAACCGCCTGTTAAAAAAAATATTAAGCAATCTGTTTTCCCCTATCAGTTTTATGCTTTTGGCAGCCTCTCTTTTGTCTTTTTTCACCGACAAAATTTTTGACGGTTTTTTTATTCTTTTTCTTTTGCTTTTAAACAGTTTTGTAACTTTGTGGCAGGAAAGAAAAGCCGACAACGCCATAAAAAAACTTAACCAAAATCTTTCGTTACAGGTTAACGTCTTAAGAGACGGAGTTTGGCAAAAAGTGAGTTCCAAAAATATCGTTTCCGGCGATGTTGTTAAACTGGTTTATGGCAATGTAATTCCTGCTGACGGAATAATTTTAGACCAGAAAAACGCCAGTTTTAACGAATCAACTTTGACCGGTGAATCTTTGCCAAAACAAAAAGCCGACAAAGAAAAAGTTTTTTCCGGTTCTTTTCTAACTACGGGATTAATGACAATGGAAGTATCTGCAACCGGCGTTAATACCTATTTTGGCAAAACGATTTTCAGCGTGGAAAAAGTCCGCAAAAGAAGTTTATTGGAAATTGATATAATCAGGGTCAGCAAATTTCTTTCCGCCCTAAGCATTGTTGCCATCATTATTTTAAGTTTAATTTTTTTTATAAAGCGCGTTGCCGCAGTTGATATTTTAACGCTGGATTTAACTCTTCTTATAGCCGGAATTCCTATAAGTCTTCCCACGGTGATGACTTTGATTATTGAACTGGGAGTGGTGGAATTGGCAAAAAAAAGCGTTATCGTACGCCGGCTTTCTGCCCTGGAAGATTTATCCAATGTAAACTATTTGTTGACCGATAAGACCGGAACCTTAACCCAAAATTTAATCACCGTTCAAAAGATTATTTCTTATCAAAATTACACTTCTGATGATGTTTTGCTTTTTGCCTTTTTAACATCGCAGGGCGAAAACGAAAGCCCTATTAATCAGGCCATATTAAAAAAAGCAGCAGAAAAAAACATCAACAACGCCGGATACGAAGTGATTGATTTTGTGCCGGTGGATTTAAACCGCAAACTAAGCAGCGCGGTTTTAAAAAAGGACGAACAGACTACCAGCGTCTCAGTTGGGGCGCCGCAGGAAATAGAAAAACTTTGTGTTTTAAACAGCGCGCAAAAAGAAAAGCTGGAGAAAGATATTCAGGGTTTGGCAGAAAAAGGGTACCGGGCGGTGGCTGTGGCCTCTGTTCCCGACAGGTCAGATAAAAATATGCAGCTGGTTGGTTTAATTTCTTTATCTGATACGCTAAGAGATGAAGCAAAAGACGTGGTTGATTTTCTGATACAAAACGGCATTGCCGTTTCCATGGTTACAGGCGACAGTTTTGCCATCAGTTCTGAAATTGCCAGAAAAGTCGGTCTGGAAAAAGGGCAGGTTTTAACCAAACAGCAAATTGAAAATACGGGCTGGGATAAAGTTAACAGGGAAACGTTTTTAACCACCGGCGCTTTTAGCGAGATTTTGCCTGAGGACAAGTTCCGTCTGGTACAAATTGCCAAAAACTATTTTACGGTATCCAGTAACGGCGACGGGATTAATGATCTCCCGGCCCTAAAAGAGGCCAATGTGGGGATGGCCGTTTCTAATGCGGTTGATGCTTTAAAAGCCACGGCGGATATTGTCCTTCTTTCTTCGGGCATAACTGTTATTAAAGACGCCATTATCGAAGCCAGAAAAATTTTCGAGCGTTTATACACCTATTCGGTCTATCGGATTTCTGAAAGCCAGAGGTTGATTGTGACCATTGTGGTTTTAGGATTAATTTACAAAGTATATCCTTTGACTCCGTTACAGCTTATTTTGCTGGCCCTGTTAAACGATATTCCCATTATTACTTTGGCATTTGACAAGGTTAAAGTGACACAGCGGCCGGCCAAGATAAATGTGGCAGACCGTTTTGTTCTCAGTTCGCTTTTTGGGATGGCAGGAATTGCCAACAGCCTTTTAATGTTTATGGTTTTTACCAAGGTTTTTCCCGTTTCCTGGGAAGTTTTGCAGACTCTTTTTTTTCTCAAACTCACCGTTTCCGGACATATGCTTATCTATGTGGCGCATACCAAAGAGCGTTGGTTTAAGTTTTTGCCCAGCAAAGAGATTATCTGGGCCACCAGTTTAACGCAGATTACAGCCTCCTTTTTGGCCCTCACAGGTTTATTTATGCCTTCTTTTGCGCCATTTTACTTAGTGCTTTTTGTTTGGATTTGGTCATTCTTCTGGATGCAAATTACCGAGGGAGCCAAAATTCTTAAGTCCAAACTACAGGTGCCTGCCTAAACCACCCGGAAGGCGGTGGTATGAATCGGTACCTATTTCTGTGAGAGTGTTAAATTAAGTATAAAAGCAAAAAAGCAGAGAAGTAGCAGAATGCCCACAAATTTCGGAATAACTCTGCCTTTATAATAAAAGACAATTACCGAAAGAATAGAAGTTGCAGCGATGAAAAAAAGCCAGTCGCTTCCGGGTATAACGGCAATCGGGGTAATTAGCGCTACCACAGCGCCAATAAAAAGCAGATTGTAGATATTACTGCCTAAAATATTGCCAATGCTGATTTTTTCCTCATGTTCTTTGACACTTAAAATCGTTGTGAGAAGTTCAGGCAGAGAAGTGACAATTGCCGTCAGAGACAACCCTAATACAGTAGTTGAATAGCCGGTTGCCGCAGCTAACGTTTCCACCGAACGCACGGTGGCAACACCCCCGGCAAAAATCCCCGCTAAGCAAAAGGACAAAAACAAAACATCCCTAAGATTAAACGAGCCGTTTTTTTGTTTATCAAGCATTATTTTATCTTCATTTTCGCGACCTCTTAAGCCCCAAAAATACTCAGAAGAGGTGAATAAGACGGCGCAGACTAAAAGGATTAATCCGGAAATTGGAGGAATATGAAAAACTGCAATAGAAAATAAAAAGATATTAGTTGCCAAAAGCATCATCAGGGTATTGCGTTGCGTTTTGGCGGTGCCGATTCTTATATTGCCAAAAAGTATGCCTATGGCCAAGACCAAAAAAACATTGCTGATGTTTGAACCTATGATGTTTCCCAGGGCCAGGCCGGAGTCGCCTTGCAGGGCGGCAATTCCCGAAACCGACAGTTCGGGCAGGGAAGTGCCAATGGCTACAATGGTTATGCCGATAACCAAGGGAGAAAGTTTAATTTTGCCTGAAAGTTTTTCGGCCAAAAAAATTAAATTTTGAGTGGAAAAAAGCAAAACGGCAACGCCGGTTATAAAAATAATAATAGCACTAAGCATATTTAAGTCCTTTCTCAGTATAAAACAATACTCTTATTATTGACAAATCAGGCATTGATAACTATTCTTTTGGCAAGATGAATTTTCGGATTAAGGATATTTTTAAGGACAAATACCGCTTTTTAATGTGGTTGGCAATTGTACTTTTTTCCGCATATTTTATTTTTCTTTCCTTCCAAAGACACGATAATTATTTTTCCCGGCGGCTGGATTTGGGCAATATGGACCAGACGGTTTGGAACGTTTTGCACGGCAACGGATTTACCATGACCAATCCGGCCGGGGTTAACCAGGAATCGCGGCTGGCAGTCCACGCCGATTTTCTTTTAATATTGCTGGCTCCGTTTTATCTGGTTTGGTCAGACCCTAAAATGCTTTTGGTTATCCAAACGATCGTGATGGAAACGGGTGCGCTGGCTGTTTATTGGATTGCTTTGGAAAAACTTAAAAACAAAAAAAAGGCGCTGTTTTTTGGAGTGTCATACCTTTTATATCCGCCCCTGCAAAGGCTTTTGCTGCATGATTTTCATGCCGTGGCCTTGTCAACCACCTTTTTACTTTTTGCTTACTGGTTTATGATAAAAAAGAACTATGTTCGGTTTTTAATTTTTGCTTTGCTGGCAGCCCTGGGCAAAGAGCAGGTTTGGCTTATAACAGGATTAATGGGATTGTATATTGCTTTTATCCAGCAGGGAACAAATTTGTCTGTTAACAGAAAAAGGCTGTTGGGCATAACCATAGCCTCGTCGAGTTTTTTGATTTTTTATTTTTTAATGTGGAAATTTATACCGCAGGTAACTGCAAATGGCCAGCATTTCGCCCTTACCTATCTTTCCGATTTCGGCGACAGCCAGAACCAGATTATTAAACATATACTTACGGAACCCTTTTTAACAGTTAAAACTCTTTTTGCCCCCGACCGGCTGTTTTATTTTTTCCAGATTATGATTCCTCTGGGATTATTGAGCATTATTAACCCGTTTAAACTTGTTTTTGCGGCTCCCGACCTTTTGATTAATGCCTTAAGCAGCAATCAGCTGATGCGCCAGATTGATTATCAATATAACAGCACTATTGCCCCTTTTATTTTTATCAGCAGTATAGAAGGCTACTTGGTCGCGGAAAAATTTTTGAAAAAAATCAGCAACAAAAATATAAACCGTCTTAGTTTAAGGCTGTTTCCAATTTTAATCGCGGGTTTTGTTTTAACCGCATCGTTTTTATGGGGGGAGCTTCCGGGAGAAAAAGAATCGCGCTTTTTTTACTTCACTGCGGCGCCTTGGGAAAAACCTGTTTTGGATAAAATCATCAAATCCATAGGGACGCGGTATTCCGTTTCTGTATCCAATAATATCGGCGCCCATTTATCCCAGCGCGAATTTTTGTATAATTATCCTGTCAACGGTTTAAAAGCCGATTACGTTTTAGTTCAACTGGGCGACCCTTATGCCTGGCCCAGCGACAAGGAACAAAAAAAAGTCTTAAAAGAGCTTTTGGCCGACAAAAATTATTTTTTAATGGACCATGTTAATAATTTTTATGCTTTCAGAAGGATAAACGATTTATGAAAAAAACAGAACTAAGCCTGGTGATACCTCTTTACAACGAAAAGGAAAGCCTTAGGGAATTAATAGACAAAACTGACTCGGCTCTTAAAAACTACGTTTTTGAATATATTTTTATTGATGACGGTTCAACCGATGACAGTTTTAATGAGCTAATCAGAATTAAAAAAGACCGCAAGAGTGCATTTAAAATTGTCCGGTTCCGTAAAAACCAGGGCAAATCCGCAGCGCTATCAGTCGGTTTTAAAATGGCCGGAGGCGAAAAAATTGTGACTCTGGATGCGGATTTGCAGGACAGTCCTGAAGAAATTCCCGGTCTTTTGAAAAAACTTGATAAGGGATTTGACTTGGTAATCGGCTGGCGAAAAGACAGGCAGGACCCGAAAAATAAAATCAGGCTGTCGCATTTTTTTAACGCTGTGGTTTGCCGGGCGGCCAATTTGTCTTTGCATGATATGAACAGCGGGCTTAAGGTTATGAAGGCGGAGGTGGCCAAAGAAATTGAATTATATGGGGAATTGCACAGGTTTATTCCCGTTTTGGCTGTGGGCCGGGGTTTTTCCGTCGGCGAGGAGCCGGTCCGCCATAGCGAAAGAAAATATGGTTCTTCCAAATTCGGCCGGGAAAGGATTTTTCATGCCGTGTTTGATTTAATTACCACCTCGTTTTTGATTTCCTTTAAAAACCGGCCTTTGCAGATTTTTGGGCCCTTGGGGTTTTTATCGGGCAGCATAGGGTTGGTTATTCTTTTTTATCTGTCCTATTTGCATTTTATAGGAGAGTCTATCGGCAGAAGGCCGCTTTTGTTTTTGGGCATCCTGTTTGTGCTTTTCGGCGTTCAGATATTTTTAACCGGGCTTCTGGGAGAACTTATTATAAGCACTCATATTCAAAAAGAGAAAAAACCTATTAGCGAGATTGTAGAATGATATTTTCTTTGTCATTCCCGGCCAGGCAGGGGATTCAGACAATAATTATCGTTCGAGCGTTAGCGAGAACTATTAAATGTTAAGAACTTCTCACTTCCTGCCTGTCCGGCAGGCAGGCGTTCGAAGAATATTATATTGATTCCCGATTGCCTGTCCGCCCTGCCTACCGGCAGGCAGGCGGCAGGAGGGGATCGAAAATGACAGGTAATACTTTTATGAAAATTGACTTTCTTGTTCTCTTTGGTTTTTTTGCACAGTTTGTTTTTTTTCTGCGTTTTGTAGTGCAGTGGCTGGCTTCGGAAAAAGAAAAGAAGAGCGTTATTCCTATGAGTTTTTGGTACCTAAGCATTATTGGTTCAATCTTGATTTTGATTTATGCCGTAAAAAGGCACGATCCGGTTTTTAGCGTCGCCCAGTTTTTAGCCCTTTTTATCTATCTTCGCAATATCATCTTAAGAAAGAAACAAAAAGATTAAACTTTAAAAGCCACGACGGGAAATTTTGTCCAAAATCCGCCCGGACGGTAAGCAGTTTCCGCGAAATTTCTGGGACCGTCAACGTCGTAAGCGATTTTTTCTAATTTGGAGTATAGCAGGGTTAAAATTCCAAAGCCATTAGCGCTCCCCCGCGCGTATGGCGTACGATGGTCGGTGTTGACAAGCGAAACCCGACCGGTTTTATCATCAAGCGCAAAAGCCAGCAAATCATGGGTATCCAAAGTTTGGGTGGAGTCGGAAATCTGGTCGTCATTGACGGCCACAGTGGAAATCATCACCAAAAAACCCTGTTTAATAAAATCGGATAATTCCCCGAAACTTTTGATTTGAGTTGAAGATGTTTTACAGCCCAGTTTAAGAAAAAGCCGGGTTTTTAAATAATCGGTGATTCCGTTCTCCCCGATTCTGCCCATTTTGCCGTTATACAGGGCGTGTCCGTCCCGGTAAATTCCCAAACCCCTAGCCTTGTTAACCACGTCGTTAAAAGTTATATCAGCCCCTTGCATTTTCATTCCGATCCAGGCCAGGCGCAAAGAGCAGGCCCAGCCGGAAAGTTCAGAATTCTCATAATCATGGGGCGTTTCCACGCGTGACAGATTGCCGGAAACATTGCCGGAAACAGCTACAAAGCCCTTTTGATAGTTTTTATCTCTTAAACGAAAAGGTTCTATTTCTACCGGTTGCAAATTAATATCCGGCAACGCAAATTTTACGACCGAAAGGCCGGGTTGTTTTTGTTCTATAAACATAATCTCTGTAATATACCACTTATTTTTTGGAAATGGTTGTACGAAGACGGAAGGCATAATAAAGAAGTAAAACCCGAAAGGGGACCAACCGGTTTAGATGGTGAAGGTAATTATTGGAAAAAGGTGTGATGGTAAGAAGAGCAGGAAGTTAACCAGCAATATTCATTTTACAAAAACCCGGCCTTTTTGTTTTAAAACAAAATCAACCGCTTCCGTTAAGGAGTTAACAACCACACTTTTATTTGTGTTGGAAAACCAATGTCGTTCCCAAGGCGGTGTGTAAGCGCCTGTAACTAAAGCCGTGCCAATATTTAACCAATTTGGCAAATATAATTCCAATTCGCCAATATCTCCAAAAACCGCGGCGATGGGACTAAGGCGTCTAAGCGCTTCTAAATATTTTGGCCTCCCCAAATATACCGGTCTGCCTAAACCAGGAACATTTAGGCCTAGTGGTATTTCAGGAGATAGGCTTTGTGGAGAAACAACAAATTTTTGGGCGTCTCCGACAACCTGAATATGGTTTTTCTCCCCAATTAGGGCATCAATTTTGTAGCGTACGCTGCCGGTACTGGAATTGGTGACAACCACAAATTTTCTGCTGGAACTAAGTCTTTTTAAAGCATCAATGGCATCCGGTTTAAAAAGAGCAGGAGTACGTTTGTAAGCATAACCATAAAGTTGATTTAAGAATGCATCGGTTTCGTTTTGGTCTGGAAGATTTTTATAATTTTCGGCCCGCAGGCTGTCAATGACAAGTTTGGCACAGGCTTGGCTAAAAAGAATAATATCTGCCGCAGGCGCCACAATAATGCCGTTAATTTCCCAGCCGTACTCGCCGGGGTTTTTTAAGATTTCCTGTCCCGCGGCGGCCATTAAATCGTGAGTATAATTTTGATTTAAAGAGCAAAGTTTGGCAAACAGGGCAGTAAAGTTTTCTATATAAACAGGACTATTAAAGGTGAATGTTCCGTCGAAATCGCCCAAAATATTTCCTGCCTCTTTATTCATATAAAAATTATATAACACCAAGCAAATTTTCTGTGCTACAATGGATTTATGGTTAAAAAATTTCTCGGTCTTTGGGACGGCAAAAAATACTATTTTATCGCAGGATTCGTTTTGGTTTTATTCGGGCTTTTGATGTTTTTTTTGTTGCGCCCGCCCCCGGCGCAAGAAGCCTACACGGTTAAAAGAGAAAATTTTAGCAACACGGTTTTGGCGGATGCAACCTATACGACTGCTTCCCAAACTTCAGTTTGGTCGCCAACCAACGGCACCTTGACAAAACTTTTTGTAGCAAACGGCCGGCAGGTTAAAAAAGGTGATCCTCTTTTTCATGTTGAAAGCAGCGCCACTGACGAAGAAAAAAGAACTGCCTACGCTAACTATATGGCGGATAAGTCAACTTTAGATGCGGCTACGGCAGAACTTTACACCTTGCAATCAGATATGTATGCGGCCTGGAAAACCTATACGGATCTGGCAAAAAATTCCACCTATCAAAATTCAGACGGGACGCCCAGAAACGATAACCGCGTTTTGACGGAGTTTACGACAGCCCAGGATGACTGGCTGGCGGCAGAGGCTAATTTTAAAAATCAGCAGACTGTCATTGCCAAAGACCAAGCTGCAGTTGCCAAAACCTGGTTGCAAAATGAGCAAACCCAAAGCGTTACAGTTAACAGTCCGGCTGCCGGAACCGTGACCAACCTTCTGTCTCAAGTTAATGACGAAGTGGCGGTTAAACCGGCTGACCCGGTACTCTTAGTAGCCAATTTTCACGACCCATATCTTTTAGTATCTCTTAACGAAGTTAATATTCCCAAGGTTAAGGTTGGTCAAAAAGCGACAGTAGTGTTTGATGCTTTGCCTGACAAAACTTATCATGGAGAGGTGGAAACTCTGGATAATGTAGGAACCAAAGTTTTAGGGACAGTCACTTTTGACGCCAGAATTAAGATTGTAGACGGTGATAACGAAATTAAGCCCAATATGACAGCTTCAATAACAATTACCACTTCCAACCGTCAAAATGTTTTAACCGTTCCCAACAGCGCTTTAACAGAGAAAAACGGACAGTATTATGTGCAAAAAGCTGGTTCTTCAGGCAATAACCTTACTCCGGTTAAAGTTGGTCTAAAAGGCTTGGTAAAAAGCGAAATAAGTTCTGGCTTAACAGAAGGCGAACAGATTCTGGTTCCCCGATAGCTATGAAGGATATTAAAACCGCCATTTTTATTGCCTACAAATCTCTAGTTAAAGGCAGCAAGTCAACCCTTTTGCTTTTGGTTTTTATTCTGGCCCTGTCATATTTAAATATGATGTTTATCTCCGGCATTTTAGCAGGACTCCAGAACGTTTTTGAAACGACCATGATTAATGTTTTAACTTCCCATATTACCGTTGGCCCGGAGCAGGAACCAGAGCCCAAACAATACATTCTTAACGCCGATCAGGTGCGCCGGCAAATTGAAAGCATTCCGGGAGTTTTGGCCACAGCCAGGCACTACAGTTTGGCCGGCTCCATATCTTTTGATAAAGATAAAAACGGCATTACCAAAAGCGTTTCAGGGACAATTATAGGTATTGATCCCATACAGGAGGAAAAAGTTTTGACTATTTACAGGCTTTTAAAAAACGGCCAATATCTCTCGCCAACAGACACAGACCAAATTATTATCAGTTCTGCTTTGGCGGGCGGTTATGGCGTTCCTGCACCCAGCGATTTGGGGGGAGTCAGGGCCAAAGACAAAGTTAAGATAACTTACCCCAACGGAGTTATCAGAACCTATACTGTTAAAGGAATTTATGACGACACCATTGGTATTTTTGAAACTTTTATAACTACCAGGGAAGCGGAGTCTGTTCTTAACACTTATAACAGCGCTTCTCAGATTTTGGTTAAGACTGATTTATCGCTTAACACTTTAAATGGTTACGAGCATAAAATTAAACTTTTGGAGCCAAAACTCAAAGTGCAAAACTTTCTGGATATTTTGGGAACCGTGGCTGCCTTTCTTAACGCCCTTAATTTAATTTCCTTTATTGTGGGATTTATTAGTGTTTTAGTGGCAGCTATTACTATTTTTGTTTTGGTATATATCAATGCCATAAGCAAAGCCAGGCAAATCGGAATTTTGCGGGCCATTGGGATTAAACAGCGTATTGTGGTTCTTTCCTATGTTTTACAATCGTTGTTTTATGCTTTTTGCGGAGTTTTGGCAGGTGCATTTCTGGTTTTTGCGGTTTTAACGCCGCTTCTTAACCGCTATCCTATAAATATAGATTTTGGCTATTTGTCCCTGGTGCATCGGAAAATGGTGGTGGTTTTGGGAACCATAAGTTTGGTGGCAGCAGGGCTTTTAGCAGGGTTTGTACCGGCCCGAATTGTGGCCAAGAAAGATATTTTAAAAGCCATTTGGGGATAAACGAAAGTCAAAACTCAAAACTCAAAAGTCAAAAGCACAAATAAAAAGTCAAAAATGTCATTCTGAACTTGATTCAGAATCTTTTGAAAGAACAATATGATAACTGTTACTGATTTAAAAAAAACCTACGAAGGGAAAGTGCCCACGCCTGCTTTAAAAGGAATTTCTTTTGAGATTAAAGACGGAGAATTTGTGGCTGTTATGGGAAGAAGCGGTTCCGGCAAGTCAACGCTTTTGCACCAGCTTGGACTTTTAGACAGACCCACCAGCGGAAAAATAATACTTAACAACAGCGATGTTTTGGCCCTGTCGGATCAAAAAAGAACCATATTCCGTCTTAAGGAATTAGGATACGTTTTTCAGGAATATGCTTTAATTTCAGAATTTGATGCCTGGGAAAATGTTTATCTGCCCTCCTTAGCCCTTAAAGGAACGCCTGATAAAAAACGGGCCCAGGAACTTTTGGAACTGGTGGGTTTGGCTGATCGGCTTGATCATTATCCCAATGAGCTTTCGGGAGGGGAACAGCAGAGGGTGGCCATTGCCAGAGCGCTTATTAACAGCCCCAAGGTTCTTTTTGCCGATGAGCCAACTGCCAATTTGGACAGCGCATCTTCCCAAACCGTTTTAAAATTGTTTTTAAAACTTAATCAGGAATTTAAACAAACCATTGTCATGGTAACTCACGAGCCGGAAGATAAAAAATATGTTCATAGGGTTTTATGGCTTAGTGATGGTCTTTTGGAAAAAGAAGAGAAGACAGGAAAGAAATATTAAAAAGATAGCGGATACAACGAAAAACTTTTAAAGAAAAGATTAGAAAAGATTAGAGTTTAAAAATAGATTTAAACGTAAGAAAATTAGCTATTATAATCCCATAGTAATAAATGTATCAAAGATTTAAACGTTCTGACAGCGTTTGCAAGGCCTCGCCTTGCAAACGTCGGATTTTCTTTTTGATTGCCGGCTTTTATATTTAAACCTTTAAGTTTTTCAACGCAAAACAGAAGACTTAATTGCATACCGTTTTTCTTCATAAATTCGTTAGTTTTTTTCAACATCAGAAGGGACAAACCTTTTTTCTGATGATTTTCTTTGATTCCCAAGTTACCAATGCCGCCTACTAAAACGGGAAACGGTTTTGGAAGATGGCGTTTAACAATGCTTAAAGAGCCGACCAATTCTTTGCCATGGTAAAGTAAAAGCTGCCACCTGGGTTTGGAACTGTAATAAAGTTGTTTGTTTTTATTGTAGCTTTGGGAGAAATGATAACTAAAAGAAAAAAGTGGCACCAATAGTTGTGTTAATAGTTGTTTTTCCTCTTTAGTTAGCCTGTCTTCTTCTTTAAAAACAAAATCAAACATTACACTATATTATAGACTAAAATTGTCGCTTTCTCTTACCAGGTTTAAAGTTGCTTTGGAAATTCTGATACAATAGCTTTATGTTCTGGCAAATTGCACTGGCAATTAGCATTATTTCTGCTTCCTTGGCGACTTTGGCACAAAAAGTTCTACTTCGGGAAAGAGAAGTTGACCCGGTGGCGTCAGCCATTTTCTTGCAGGTGTTTTTTGCACTTCTTATTGGTTTATTTGGTGTTGTTACAGGACAATTTACCTTTAATGGGATATCTCAAATCATTTCCAATCTTATTGTTTTAATGCTTTTAATTGGCGGATTTTATGCTGTGGCCTTTAGAGCCATAAAACTCATTGAGATTTCCAAATACATCGTTATTTTATCATTGCGGCCGGTTTTTACGGTTATTTCGTCAACTTTATTTTTATCCGAAGGGCTAAACAATAAACAATATTTGGGCATGGCGCTAATTTTAGCGGCCGTAGCCTTGGTGACTTTGGAAAGAAACTGGAAATTTAATTTTGGCAAGGGAGAAATAATGGCCTTAGCGGCGGCAGCTTTGGTGGGTTTTGCTAATACTAATGACAGAATAGCACTTTTGCACTTTTCCTTTATCACATATCTTTTTCTCTCAGCGCTTTTGCCAGGTACGTTTTTAGTTATAAGCAGCAGAAACACCCTAAAAAAAATGAAAATATTTTTGGAGAAAAATCTGTTTTTCAAAGTTTCAGTGATGTCTTTTTTTCAATCCTTAGCAGTAATAACTTTTCTTCTGGCTCTTAAAGCAGGGAATAATTCCTCACAGGTTTCTTCCATAAATGAAGTTAGTATTATTCTCACCGTGATTTTATCAATAATTTTTCTCAAGGAGCGAGATTTCCTAGACAGAAAACTTAGTGGTGCTTTGTTAGCCTTTTTAGGACTGATATTGATGGGATAAGTTTTAATCTTTTGAACCCCAAACTGTTATTGCCAATGTATTAGTTTGAGAATATAATTTTATTTTATGTCTATTAAGAAGTTTTTACCTAATCTTGACAATGAAAACAACCGCTGGATAGCGTTGTTTTTTATTGCTTTGGGACTGGCCATTGTTATTATTGATAACACAGTTTTAAACGTCGCCATTCCGTATATAATTGCTGATTTGCACACAAATTTTACAGCCATTCAGTGGGTGGTTTCCGGATACACGCTCTTAATGGCCACACTTTTAATCACAGCCGGAAGGCTGGGAGATATGTTTGGAAGAAAGAAAATGTTTCTGACAGGAACCGTGCTTTTTGCCATTGGTTCTTTTATTGCCTCTATCTCCACCAGCGCTGCCATGCTATTTTTTGGCGAAGCTTTTATTGAAGCCTTGGGAGCGGCTTTGATGTTAACTTCAGCATTGGCCACCATGGCGTATGAGTTTAGGGGGAAAGAGCGGGCGATTGCTTTTGGCGTTTGGGGCTCAATTGCCGGAGCTTCTGCTTCAGTTGGGCCGCTTTTGGGGGGATATCTGACGACCTATTTTTCCTGGCGTTATTCATTCAGAATTAACGTTTTTGTGGCCTTAATCACCATTTTAGGCTCAGTTTTTATTAAAGAATCAAAAAGCCATGAAGGCAAAAGATTTGACTGGTTGGGAACAATACTTTCAGGAGTTGGCCTTTTTAGTTTAATTTTTGCTCTTATTGAAGGAAGAGATTTAGGATGGTTTTGGCCCTCACCCATTCCTCTTCTTTTTTTGCTGGCAGCAGTTTGTTTAACGCTGTTTATTTTTTGGGAAAGGCATTTGGAAAAACAGGAAAGAGCACCGCTTTTAAAATTAAGCCTGTTTGCCAAACCGGGGTTTAGTTTTGGTTTGTTAACCTTAACCATTGTTTCTTTAGGACAGTTTGGAACATTTTTTATTCTTCCTTTGTTTTTGGAAAACGTTGTGGGTTTAAATGCCTTTCAAACGGGCGTGGCCTTTTTGTCCTCGTCAGTCAGCGTTTTTATTTTTGGACCGGTTTCCGGATTTATTGCCTCTAAAATTAATCCCAAATATCTGGTTAATGTGGGCATGTTTATTTTGGCCTTGGGAGTTTTGGTTTTGTCCCGTTCGGTCTCCGTTTCAGCCACAGCCTGGAGTTTGGCACCTTCTTTTATTTTGTTTGGAATGGGAATTGGCATTGCCTCGGCTCAGCTTAACAACATTATTCTTTCTTCGGTTCCTATTGATGTGGCCGGTGAGGCTTCAGGCTCCAGTGCCACGACCCGTCAAGTTGGCTCCACCATCAGTTCGGCTCTAATTGGCACCATTTTGGCCAGTTCTTTGCTTTTTAATATAACTACCAACATTAATAAGGACAGTCGTATTCCTGCCATGGTTAAACAGAAGGTTTTAGTTTCCTTGCAACATGCTTCACCTGAAAGTTTGCAGTTTAGTCCGGTCAAAGGCAATAATCAGACAGAATATGACGCTCTTATTAAAGCCAACGTGGATCAGGCTTTGGTTGATGCTTCCAAACGGGCCTTATCAGTGGCTTTTATTTTTGTCTTTTTAGGAGCCTTGGTTTCCCTTCTTATTCCCAAACTTTCGTTTGATCAAGGAAGAAGACCGGAATAATCCACCCAAAATATTGTCCTATAGTTTGATATGATGCAGTTAATTTGTTAAAATAATAACATGACAAACCAAATTGAATTAGCAATTGGTACTACAGTTAGGTTTCCTGAAGATTCTTCCGTTGGTATGGCAAATAGAATTATTTCGGACAAAGAAACTCACGGGGAAAGAGATATTTTACGTCCAATGATTAGTGAATTTGATCTGATTATCACTAGAATTAATTCTTTAGAAGATCAAGAAATAGATGAATGTATAGCTCCGCACTTAAAAAAAATTGTCGGGTTGTTATCTGCGAATGGGTTACGTTTACCGACTTTGTCACAAATAAGGGAGAACAACGATCCACAAGTTAGAGAAGGAGTGAATAAAGTAATGGAGGAAGTAAGGAAAGGGTTGGCTGGTGAAAAAAAGGAATGGGGATGGCTAAATGAACTTAAAACACCTCGTTTAATTGTTGGTTCGTTATTCGTAGATTCTTATAAGCATCTGTTAGCAGTTCGTCCCGAATTCCAGGAACACGAAGATATAAACTCGTTGGCTAATAACGCTCTGGAAGAAGCTTCACTTTTATATTATCCGGAATTTGGAATAAATAGAGGTGCCTCTAGGTGGTATACCGTTGAAGAGGGATTTACTCAAGATTTTACTGATTTTACCCAGGCAGTTAAACTTATCGAAATTTGTAGAACTCTTGAACCGAATATTTTAAGTAGAAAAAATATGGAGAAAGTATGGAAGTTTATAAAAGAACATCCTCGTGATGTTCTAGAATTAATCAGAACTCTTAACCAAGCAGTAGGCGACCTAAATCAAATAGTGACGGAACACGATGTTCCCGAAATGTTAAAAAATATAAAAGATTCTCAAGCAGTTATCAGCGATTATTCATTGCCATTATTTCTAGGTGAAACAGAACCTGGATTTGATATAAGAAATTTACAAAGTTTAAAGAGAGGGCTTAAAAGAACTAATTTTCATATGGCTATTGGGGAGAGTGTTAATCAAACATCAGAGTTACCGGAGACGATTCAAAATAATTTAGATTATGCCAGATTTCATGTTGATGTTTCTGATCCCAAAGCAATTTTTGCCGGGTTAATAACTCACATGGTGGAATATTGGACTAAATCAAATCCTTCATATAGATTGTTGGGCAGAGATACGATGATAAACGCCTTATGTGAAATAATTGGTTATAAGCACTTTGATTCAGAATTATTCAAGCTTTTGTATGATAAGGACGGATTGAATTGGTATTCAGTAGACTGGGGGTTTAAACAAGAATTTATAGACTATATAGATAAAAAAGTTAAAACAGATCAAAAATAACTTCCTCTTTATTTTGTGTTAAAATCGTCTCATGAATCTTTCAGTAGGCATTGTTGGTCTTCCTAATGTGGGGAAGAGCACGCTTTTTAATGCCATTTTAAAAAGGCAGATTGCGGCTGCTTCCAACTATCCTTTTACCACCATTGAACCAAACGTGGGCGTGGTTGAAGTGCCTGATGATAGACTTGCTGTTTTGGCAAAAATTGTAAACACGCAAAAAAATATTCCGGCGGTCGTCCGATTTGTGGATATTGCCGGTCTGGTAAAAGGTGCAGCCCAAGGACAAGGTCTGGGCAACAAATTTTTGTCGCATATCAGGGAAGTCAATGTCATTTGTCATGTCGTGCGCTATTTTCAGGACGAAAATGTGGTGCACGTGAACGGGGCGGTTAATCCGCAGTCTGACATAGACACGGTTAACAGTGAACTCATATTGGCTGATCTTGAAACACTAGAAAAAGTCAAAAGTCAAAAGTCAAAGGTCAAAACCACAAGTGAAAAGTCAAAAATAGACGGCGTAGAAAAATTATACGAAGCATTAAATAAGGGGATATTGGCTAAAGACGTGGTATTGACCGATGAAGAAAAAGAGGCCGTTCAGGAACTGCAGCTTATTACAGCCAAGCCGGTTATTTATGTGAAAAATGTGGACGAAAGCCAGATAACAGACAACAGTAAACAGACAACAGAAAGAAACGAAATCGCCATTTGCGCCAAGATTGAGGCAGAACTTGCAGAATTATCAGAAGAAGAGCAAAAAGAATATCTGAAGCAACTGGGTTTGGAAAAGTCCGGACTGGAGAGATTAATACAAGTGGCCTACCAAACCTTAGGATTAGTCTCATTTTTAACTGCCGGAGAAAAAGAAGTTCGGGCCTGGACCATTGTTAAGGGTGCAAGGGCGCCGGAGGCAGCCGGAGTTATCCACACTGATTTTATTAAAGGTTTTATTAAGGCAGAAGTTTGTTCCTATGGCGATTTTGTGAAATTTAACGGCTGGCAGGGGGCAAGAGACAATGGCAAAGTGAGGTTTGAGGGGAAAGATTATGTGATGCAGGAAGGAGACGTGACGGAATTTAAGGTCAATGTTTAAATCCGGGATTGGTTTGGAAAACTTCCTCGAACCTGCCGTTTAGATATAAATAATAAACTTCCACATCCAAATGAGGAAAAATAGCCTCGATTTTTCTTTTTGCTTCTATTAAATCTGTGACGTGCCTGGAATAATTTCCCTCTTTGCCATAGGCCCCGCAGTCTTCGTGGTTAATAAGTACCACCCTTTTAATTTCGTGCAAGTTGCTGGAGATTTCCACCTGCCTAAGAATTGAGTAAAAATCAAAAACCCCGCCGGCCAAAGCCACCCTGTCAAACTTCTGGTTTTTAAAATATTTATTAAGCCATTTATCAATATATTTTTGAATGCGAAAATCAATACAGGTAATAATAATGGCGTCGCAAACGTGTTTGGTCATGGCGTTAATAGTATAACGATTTTTAATGTTTGACAAGCCTCTTGCGAAACGGCCGGTGTTTTGTTATATTTAACCAGATTATGAGAACATATGAATTGGTTTTGATTTTGCCGCCCGGTTACAGCGAGGAAGAGCAAAACAAACTTCTGACAAAAGTCAGCAAACTTATTGAAACTTCTTCTGACAAGGAAACAAAAGGGGCAGAAAAGGGCAGGGTTGTTAAGAAAACCTCCTGGGGAAAGAAAACTTTTAGTTACCCGGTTGCCAAAAACGCCGAGGGAATTTATTGGCATTTGGATCTGGAGCTTAATCCGGAAACGGCAGTAAATCTGGCAAAACAGTTAAAATTAAATGAACAGGTGTTAAGGTTTTTAATGCTTAAAAAGCAATAAAGTCCGCTATTCTTACTTTGCGCCTTTTCACTATTATTCATAGACGGCGCAAAGAGAGAATTAAGTCGGACATAAGAAACTGTAAATTCATTAATAGTTATTAACAGTTTCTGATGGAGGTAAAAATATGTCACCCAGATCGTTAAACAAAGTCACTTTAATAGGTAATTTAACCAGGGATCCGGAGCTTAGATATACGCCGCAGGGAACAGCGGTTTGTACATTCGGAGTGGCCACCAACCGTTCCTGGACAACCGATACCGGCGAAAAAAGGGAAGAGACCGAGTTTCATAGGATTGTGGCCTGGAATAAACTGGCAGAACTTTGCAGCCAGCTGTTAACCAAGGGAAGAAAAGTTTATGTGGAAGGAAGGCTTAGTACCAGAACCTGGACCGGACAGGACAGCGTTTCCCATACGACCACAGAAATAATTATTGAAGATATGATTGTTCTGGACAGCAAACGTCCCATAGAGGGCGCAGTTTCGGAAAGCTTTCCCGCGCCTGTTTCAGTAACGCCGGCGGTTTCAGTTTCACAGCCGGTGCCGGCGGCCGTTTCGTCTGCAGATGATAATAAAGCGTCTAAAGCTAAAAAGAAGAATGAAGAAAAAACCGAAGAGACAGAAAAATCCGCCTCCGTCGAGACTTCCACCTTCGTGGAAACATCGGCGGACAAGACGGATATAGACCCGACCGACATACCATTTTAAAATATAGAGGAATTTATTGGTTTATATATGTTTAGAAAAAGTTACCGGGCGCCAAAAGAAAAATTCAGGCAGAGAAAGCAGAAAAACTGCGTTTTTTGCGATAAAAAAACGGAGCCTGATTATAAAGATATTGCCCAGCTTAAGACTTATCTGTCTGAAAGAGGCAAAATCGTGCCGTATTACCGAAGCGGTCTTTGCTCCAAGCACCAAAAACGGCTGGCCCTGGCCGTAAAAAGGGCGAGATTTCTTGCACTTATTCCTTTTGTAGCCTAACATATTCTTAATGGCGATTATTTCCATTCCCGTTTTTGGCAAAAATATCTCAAACCTTTCCGTTAAAAGCGAATTTTTAGTGGAAGAGGGAGAGAAGGTAAGTACGAACCAAACCCTGGCCGTTGTTTATGAGTATGAAACGGCAGAAATTAATCTGGCCCGGGATTTAAAGATTAAAGGCGGAGAAATCGGCGAATTTTTGCTCAAAAAAAAAGGAGAAAAAGTCAATGCCGGTGACAATATTGCCGTTAAAAAAAACCTTTTTGGCACCAGGATTTTAAAAAGCCCGGTGACAGGTTTAATTTACGGGCTGGACAAAAGCGGCCTGATGCAAATCCATGTCATTATTAAAAGCCGGGAGATAAAAAGCCCGGTTGAGGGCACGGTTTCTGATAAAAACGGCGGAGAAATATCCCTTAAGTTTAACGGTGAGGAGGTTGAGGGAGTTTTCGGGCTGGGGCAAGGCCGGGGCTTATTAAAAGAAGCCGGGCATAACCAAGATCTTGTGGATTTTTACAGTCTTGATAAAGAATTTAAAAACTGTATTATAATTGGTAGGAGTTGGAACGGCGAGTGTGTGGCAAAGGCCCGGGCTCTGGGAAGCGGCATTATAGGAACGGATTTTAGCCGTTATCCGGAAATTGCTTCTTTCAAAAAGGAAAATGATTTTGGCATATTGGAAGTCGGCCCGGAAAATTATCATCAGCTTTTAGGCCTCTTACATAAACAAGTGTATCTGGCAGGGGATTTAAAAAAACTTATTTACCAGCTATGAAATTAAGCGTTATCCGCAATATTATTCTTATTTTAAGCCTTTTGATTATATCAGGGGGCCTAGGTTACAACCTGGGGCAAAAAAACGCTTTGGGTTCAAAAACAGCGGCCCCGGTAAGCTACAATCGGATTAACGAAAACGACCCGGCGGCTAAAAATATAGACTTTTCCCTTTTCTGGACAGTTTGGGATAAATTAGACCAAACATTTTTTGACAAAGCTGCTTTGGACCCGCAAAAAATGATTTACGGCGCCATATCGGGCATGGTTTCATCTTTGGGCGATCCTTATACGGTTTTTTTAACACCTTCTCAAAATAAAGAAACCAAGGACGAGCTGGGAGGTTTGTTTGAAGGAATCGGCGCACAGTTAGGAATTAAGGATAAAAAAATTGTCGTTGTGGCGCCGCTTAAGGATATGCCGGCGGAAAAGGCCGGCATTAAGGCCGGGGACTGGATAGTTAAAATTGACGGAAAAGACGCGACAACTTCAATGACCTTGCCGGAAGCTGTTAATCTTATCAGAGGGCCAAAAGGAACCAAGGTAACTTTAACGGTTTTACACGAAAAAAGCACCGCGCCTGCGGATATAACCATTACCAGAGATACTATTACCGTTAAAAGCGTGGAATTAACTTTTCAGGATAACGTGGCAGTCTTAAGACTTTCCCGTTTTGGCGATACTACCAACGATGAATGGGATAAGGCCGTAAGCCAAATTTTGACTACTCCTAAAGTTAAGGGCGTGGTTTTGGATTTAAGAAACGATCCGGGCGGATATTTAAGCGGTTCGGTTTATATTGCCAGCGAGTTTTTAAAGGCCGGCGCTGTGGTTATTCAGGAAGACGCTAATAAGCAAAGGCAATACTATAACGTTGACAGGGCAGGAAGATTATTAAATATGCCTTTGGCGGTTTTAATTAACAAGGGCAGCGCTTCAGCCTCCGAAATTGTGGCCGGCGCCATGCAGGACAGAAACAGAGGAAAACTGGTGGGCGAAACGTCTTTTGGCAAAGGAACAATCCAAAACGCTGAAGATTTAGGAAACGGAGCCGGCATTCATATTACTGTGGCAAAATGGCTTACTCCCAACGGCCGCTGGATAAACGGCACGGGCTTAACCCCTGATTACGCAGTAGGAATGGATGAAAAAAATCCCGACAAAGATCCGCAGCTTTTAAAAGCCGTCCAGCTTTTGCAATAGAATTTTTAAGGTTTTTCTCAGAAAAAGGTAGTAAAAAAATTTATATCGTCATTCTGGTAAGCGACCCGCCGGCTGGCGGAGAGCGCATCCAGAATCAAACAAAGATAGATTCTGGACAGGCCAGAATGACGGAAATCTTTCTATGAGTAATTTACGCAAATTTTTTATTTACTTCTCGATTTTTATAGTTGTAGTCGGATTGTTGGTATACGGCCATGTTTTGCAGATTAACCTGAAGGGTTTAACCAATCTAAATTTGCCCATTAATATTAAAGGGTTTTCGGCCGATAAATCTGTCAGCAAAATAACGCTTAACGAAGGAAAACAAACAGTGCGGCTGATTAACGAAGAGTCAGTTGTCATTGATGCCGTAAATAAAGTCGGACCGTCGGTTGTAACTATCGGCGAGTTGCAGCCAAACCGCGTTATGACGGACAACGGAAATTTTGGTTTTTTTGGCCCTTTTAATCTTAATCCTGGTTTTCAAACACCGCCCGCACAAAAAAATAATGAACAGGATATCGGTTCCGGCTTTATTTTAACCAGCGACGGTTTAATTGTGACTAACAAACATGTGGTTTCCGATACCGGAGCCGGGGTTAAATATGTGGTTATAACTAAAGACGACAAACGGTTGGAGGTGCAAAAAATTTACCGCGACTCTTCTAACGATTTGGCAATATTACAGGTTAATCCTGACGGGGCTAAACTTTCTCCTATTGAACTTGGCAATTCAGACAATATAAAAGTCGGACAGCTGGCCATTGCCATTGGTACTGCTCTGGGAGAGTTTAGAAATACCGTCACTACGGGTGTAATTTCCGGATTGGGCCGGGTGATAACCGCAGGAGATCCTTTTGGAGGATATCAGGAGCGTTTGGATAACTTAATTCAGACGGATGCGGCCATTAACCCGGGAAATTCCGGAGGACCGCTTTTAAATTCTGCCGGGCAGGTGGTCGGCGTTAATGTGGCAGTTTCCCAAAGCGGACAGAATATCGGATTTGCCCTGCCGATTAATCTGGTTAAAGATGTGGTTAATAATTTTAATGCCACAGGGAAATTCAGCCGTCCGTATCTGGGGGTCAGATATTCTCAAATAACCAAGGAGGCAGCCCTGTTAAACGACGTACCCCAGGGCGCATATATTCAGGATGTGGTTGCCAACTCGCCGGCGGAAAAAGCCGGAGTTAAATCTGACGATATCATTACTAAAATTGACGGTGTAGCGGTTACCGATGCCAACGGCGGATTGGCAAAACTGATCGGCGGGAAAAAAGTGGGCCAGAGGGTAACTTTAAGTGTCTATAGGGGCAATGGTGAAATTAGCATTTCAGTGACTTTGGGAGAAAGCACAGGGTAAGCTTAAACAGTTGAAGTGTAATATTGTTGCAGGTCATTTACTAAACTTTGTATTTCTCCTTCTAAAATTCCTTCCAGATTGTGCCAGCTTTTGTTGATGCGATGGTCTGTCACGCGGTCTTGGGGAAAATTATAAGTACGGATTTTTTCGCTTCGCATACCTCTGCCGATTTGCGCCCGACGATCAGCAGTAAGCTGTGCCAGTTTTTCTTCTTCCTGTTTTTCCCAGAGTTTGGCGCGAAGTAGTTCCAGGGCAATTTCCCGGTTTTGCGCCTGATAACGTTCTGTTTGACAGGTGACAACCAGACCGGTGGGTTTATGGGTTAGTCTGACAGCGGTGGAAACCTTATTGACGTTTTGTCCGCCGTGTCCGCCGCTTCTGTAAAAATCCCAAATCAAATCTTCTTCGCTGATATGCAGTTGGCTGTCCTCAAGCTCCGGCAAAACTGCCACTGTGGCGGTGGAAGTATGAATCCGGCCGGATTTTTCCGTCGTAGGAATTCTTTGCACTCTGTGCACGCCGGCTTCGTATTGAAAAGTGGCAAAAGGGAAGAGGATATTGCCGTTATTTTTTGCCTTGCCGGAAATTTTCAGCACAGTTTCATCCAGCGCTTCAGTTTTAAAACCTGACAATTGTGCAAAGCGAAGATACATACGCAACAAATCATTGGCCCAAATTTTGGCTTCATCTCCTCCGACTCCGGCCCGGACTTCAAGAATGACATTTTTTTGTTCAACATCTTCACCGTCAGTTGAGGAGGTTGTGGTATTTTGGGAGGTTTGGGAAAAAGAGCTGATTAGTTCTTCTTTGTCTTTTTCCAGCTTTTTAATTTCTTCACCGGCCAATAGTCCCAGTTCCGGATCATTCAAGAGTTTTTGCGACTCGGCAATTTTCTGGTCGATAAGATCTAATTGTTGTTTAATATAATTCTGCATAAAACAATATCAAAAATCCAATACTACCAACTCCAATATCCAATGTTCAATACCCAATTTCCAATTTAACACTTTCCTTTTTTAACTATAGAACTGACAATAGCTTCTATTTCTCCCCCTTCTTTTATAAGCAATTCCATTCTTTTAGAGAAACCGGAATTGGTAGAAGAAATAACCTTTAACCAAAAATTTGTTTCTTTAGTTTCTTTTTTTACCACCGTATAACAATGGAAAAAATCCCGTCTGGAATTAGTACCATCTGCTTCCTGATCGTTTGCACCCATAGAAGTAACCGACCTTGTAATTTGATTTATAAGTACAATGTTTTGCGAGGTTTTTGGTAAACTTTTCGTTAGATTAAGCACACGGACAACAAAACTAAATATACGTTTATGAATATCATAATTCTTTTGGGCCATTGAAAATTGAGAATTGGTTATATTGGAGTTGGCCATTGGATTATTGGTTTTTATTGAAAAATTAGCTAATTTTCTTGCATGAGCATTTCGCGCAGTGTCAGAGGTTTTTTCTCTTCGGTTTGAAAAAGATTTTGTTTTTTAGCCTTTTTCTTAGCCATTGTATCTGCCATTTTAACAGCTCTTTGCTGTTTGGCAGTGAATTTCTGGATTTGGCCCTGGGTATCCACAAATTTCATTTGGCCGGTGAAAAAAGGATGGCATTTGGAACAAATTTCCACCTTAATAACCTGCCGGGTTGAACCGGTGGTAAAAGTATTGCCGCAGGCGCAAATAACCTGCGCATCGTCATAATATTGCGGATGAACATTCGTTTTCATAAAGGCTATTTTAACACAAAATTTTGTTCCTGTCATTCCCGATCTAATCGGGAATCCATAAAATAATTATTTATATAGATTCCCGCTTGCGCGGGAATGACAACAAATTATGCATTATATGAAGTGGGTGTTTGGGATGTCTGGTTTCAGCTAAAAACAGACCGGAGGCGACAAGCACTGTGCCAATTAAAAAAGTAGCCGTCACTTTTTCTCCCAAAAAAAGAATAGAGGCAATTATGGAAATTACGGGATTAATATAGGTAATAATTCCTGCTGTGGTGGCAGTGACATATTTTAACCCCCAAATGACTAAAAAGTAGCAAATAACCGTGGCAAAAATAGTTTCATAGGCAAGGGCGAAAATTAAAAATGGCGAAAGTGATTGATAAAACTCCAAACGAAAGATGTCTTTGGCGGCAAAAGGAACAAAGCTTATGGTTCCGATTATAAAATAGATAAAAACTAAAACCAGACTGTCGTATTTCTTGGCTATTTCTTTGTTTAAAATAACATAAGCCACCCAGGTTAAAGTGGAAAGAAGAATTAAAAGATTGCCCAGTAAATTGCCTGAGGAAAATAATCCTTTTTCCAAAATAGGCTGCAAAATGATTACCACCGTACCGGCAAAAGATAAAACTATGCCAACTGAAACAATACGGCTGATTTTTTCTTTCAAGAACAAAAAGGCAGCCACGGCAGTGAAAATGGATGTGGTGGAAATAATAACAGAAGTGTCAATCATGCTGGTTAAAGAAAGCCCCAAAAAATAAAAACCAATATTAAAAGTGATACCCAAAAGCCCGATGACTAAAATCATCAGACAGTCGTTTTTGTCAAAGTTTTGTTTTTTTAAACGGGGAAAAACAAAAGGAAACAAGATTAGAACGGAAAAAACCATCCTTATAGCCACAAAGGTTAAGGGGGATATTTTATAAAGCGCTACCTTCACAATAGGACCGCCAAAACCCCAGAGGACATTGGCTAGAATTTCGGCGAGAATTCCTTGTGTTTGGGCAGAAAACATATTATTAAATCTCAAAATTTAAAATTCAAAAGTCAAATCTGCAAGTTAAAAATAAAAAGTTACTTAGTTATTCTTCGAACGAAGTGAGAAGTTTAAACAGGTATCAGTTCTCGCTACACTCGAACAATATTAATTAACTCTTCCTTGCTGACAGTTTTCTGTTCTTTGGTCTTCATATTCTTAACTGTAATCAGATTATTTTTCACTTCGTCCGGTCCAATAATGACTACATAGGGAATGCCTTTTTGGTCGGCATATTTAAGCTGTTTATCCAGTTTAATATTATTATCCGGATAGATATCAGTATTGAGTCCCTGGTTTCTTAATTTTCCGACAACATCCAACGATTTTTCCAAAAGTTCCGGAGAGAAAATAGTAACTAAAACTTTGCTGGTGGTTTTAAATGTTGGCAGAAGGCCCAGTTCGTCAGCTGCTTCTAGGGTACGGTCAAACCCCAGCGCAAAACCAGTTGCAGCCACATCAATGCCGGAAATACTGCCAACTACCTTATCATACCTTTCTCCGCCCAAAACAGAACCCCCGGCATAGCTGGGAACTATGATTTCCCAAATTGGACCGGAAGAGTAGGAAAAAGAGCGGGCGATAGACGGATCGAATTTATAGCAACCTTGTTCAAAACCGTAATCTTTTAAATATTCAAGAATAGTTTTAATAGTTTCATTTGGCTTAATGTTTTCTGCCTTTTCCAGATATTCTTTGGCTTGGGACAAACTAATGCCGCTGTCAGTCATTTCTTTTAACACGTCGTCTTTGCCAATTTTTTTTATTTTATCAATGGCGACAATGGCATCGTAGGGCATGTCTTTTAACAGAGCTCTGTCGCTAATCAAAACCTGCACGTCTTTAAAATTAAGTCTTCTGTAAATATCTAAACTCAAGGCAATAGTTTCGGCATCAGCCACAGCTCCTGGCACGCCAAAAATATCAGCATCGCACTGCAAAAACTCCCGATAGCGTCCTTTTTGAGGCTTATCGGCCCTATAGGCAGACTGTATCTGATATCTTTTAAAGGGAAAGGTTAGCTTAGAATAATAATTGGCAATGACTCTGGATGTGGGAACGCTTTGATCATAGCGAAGAGCCACGTCTCTGCCGCCAAAATCTTTAAACTTATAAAATAATTTTTCTCCTTCTCCGATTTGTCCCACAAAAATTTCCAACGGTTCCAAGGTTGGTGTTTCCAGGGGTTCATATCCCCAGAGTTCAAAGACCTCTATAATTTTATTCTTTAACCACTGGCGTTTCATGGCCTCTTCGGGCAAGAAATCGCGAAAACCTTTTAATGCTTGCGGTATAACTTTTTTCATATTTTTCCTTCCTATCAAAACTATATCATCTACCTCTTAAATTGGGTAGTGATTGTTTTTATGTCCGATGTGTGAAGCTATTCCACATCCGATGTGGAATGCTATTGACACATCGGGAAAACCAGTAATTTCAGACATAAAACTCATTATTTTTCAAAATTGTTTTTCCATCCACCTCTAAGGTGGGTAAGAGTATTACGCCATCTGAGTGAAACTGAACATTACAAGTTCCCCCATAGCTAATATTATTGCCGATTCCAATGTGGACTGTGCCAAAAACTTTTTCCACCTCTAAAATACTGGAATTAAGTTTAGCCATTTTGTTGGTGCCTACTCCCAATTCGGCAATGTTTCTGGATTTTTGCCCTAGTTTTTTAAACGTTCTTTCTAATTCTTTAGCTGCCGTTCCTCCGGAAACTTTTGTTATAAATCCGTTTTTAACTCCCAAAACAATGGGTTTATCCAGCGGTACGTCATCTAAATAGGAACAACCGTCAACTACGATTATTCCCTCGCTTGTTCCTTCTTTGGGACTCATGGCGCTTTCTCCTGCCGGTAAATTTCCCCAGGCGCCTATGTCAGTAAAAATGCCGGTGTCAGCTTCAGCTTCCATATTTTCTATTGACATAATCAGATTGGTTCCTGCCGCAGAAGAAACACGCACCTTATTGGCTCTTGTTAAAAAAGCCGCCAGCGGTTTAGTCAATTTTTCTACTTCCTGATAATCCATTTTCATCGTTCTTAAAAAGACCTCATAAGTTATCCCGGGCATACTGGCAATGCGTACGCCTTTTTTGGTGGCGTTTCTTCTGGCATTAGTGTGGGATAAAGACATGGTTGTCACTAAAAAAAGTACATCGGTATCAGACATTATATTAGCCAATTTAATTTTGGGTTCCCGACCGTCATAGCCCGGAATTTTGATTTGTAACAGTTTGACATTTTTGCTGATTGTTTTTGCCGACTCAAAAATAATATTGGCTGGTTTAATGGAGCCCGAATCGGTAATAACTAAAACTTTTTCTTTGGGTTTAACACCCATGCAAACTTTAACTGTATTTAAACCCACTGCTAACTCATCTGGAGTTAATTTTTTTAGTATTTTAGTTTTATCATCTCGCATATGAATCCTTTCTGAAGTAAATTCCTCAGTCTAGTGTGTGAAACTTACTGAGTCTGTAGTTTACGCAATTGTTCCTTTCTCCAGGCATAATAAGTATAAATATCAGAAGTTGGTGAGACAACGACAAGTTTGTCATTAGCCCCTTTTTGTAACCAATCGGTGACCCGGAAATCTTCGATGTTAATAACACAAGCATCCATATCGCTAAGCGCCATTCCTTCGCCATAATACATAGAGTAATACCACAAAACCCGTTCAAGTTTTTCTCTTCGTTTTATAACTCCCGGATTTATCCCGTAACTTATTAAGTATGAATCATCTTCTGGAATACAAACCGATTCTATTTCTGATATCAATTCAGCGTTTTGTTTAATCTTGTCATATGCTGTTGTTGTATAAACTTGTGGTTCTGGCAAACCAAAAGATAAACAGAGTTCACTCCAGGTCATTACTAAAGAATCAATACCGTTGTATCTAGTAATATCTTCCCAAAACAAATCTAGATTTTGTCTAACCTTCTTGATAAGCAGTTTCCGTTCTTCTTCGGTTTGTGCAAATTCCCACAAGCGGGAATCTTTCGCTTCGCTATCAGGAACAACCAATGCAATGATAGCAGGTCCTAATTGTGATAAAACTTTCGCTGTTTCTTTAATGGTCTTACCATGATAGAAAACAGGCGTTAATTCTATTCTGGGATCAATTTTTGCTGCAGGATATTTTTTTCCCCTTTCTTCCCACTGAAATCTAAAACAATTATAAACAAGAAAAAGTTCTGGAAAGCCTCTAGCCAGATTGACCAATTTGTTCAAAAGAGTGGGGCGATCAGGAATAGGGCGTCTATTAAATTCGTTTACCTCAAAATATCTAAGCGTATCAAGAATTAATGGTGCTTTTTCAGTTGGTAAATTATCAACTGACATTATATATTCCCAGTCTTTTTCTCTTTGTTTCTTTTTTACCGGAGGTTTCTGTTGCTCTATAGCTAAAGCGTTAGTTTTTGGTACAAAAGATACTCTAGTTTTATCTCTAGCCTGTAAAAAAGCCACTCGCCGCAACTTGGCCGCAGAAAATCTTGAGCGGTCAACTACTTTTGAACCATCTCTAAAATTAAATTCCCGACTGCATCCAATAACTTTTTTGGCAGAAACCAAAGAGTAAAAAGTTTCTAATCCGTCAGTAGGTTTTATTGATTTAGGAATAAGAGCAGTTTGATAATTTTGACCATCAACACATAAATCTAATGGGTTAGTAGAAAGTTGTCCTAAAACCTTTGCCGAAGACAATCCCGTTCTTCTGGCAATTTCGATTGTTTTTATCGCTGGCAACATGTTCAGTGATGGAGTTTTTAACCATGGCGACAATACAGCGTTTACAGCTGTTATTATTTTGTCGCGATTAATTCCAGAATCTAAATTTTCTTTAGTCATAGAAAATTATATTGATATAGATTCCCGTTTACACGGGAATGACAAAGTTATATTTTTCTTTAAAATTTTTATGGGACCGTCTATTTTGGCAGAGATGAAATATTGACTGTTTTTCTTAACCGAAACATAAATTCGCTTACAAGACGGTTGAAGAACAGGAAGGCTATCCACAATTATTTGTTTTTGAGAAAGGTAAAGACCTACAGCTGTTGTTCCGCTGGCACAGGCAGTTTCATAGAAAAATGTTTTTATATCCCGTACCCAAACAACCGGCTCAATCGCATAGAGTCCGTTTTTCTTGTATAAAAACATCACTCCGGAGGCCGGCACAGAAGTTATAAGTCCAAGCTGTTTTAAGATTTTTAATGCTTCTTTTTTAGCCTTTTGCTGATTTATAAATTTTTCTTTTTTCTCAACTATCACAAGGGTTATACCGTAAAGCGGTATTATCATGTAATTATCTTGGTAAGAAATAACTTTCGGATTTTTATAAATTGGCATTTGGGCCCAAGCAGTATTTTTTCCTGATACTCCGGCCTTTAACAGGCGATTAACGCCAGAAACTTTTATTTCAGTTTCTCCAGGCAGTCCTTTTAGCGCCAGAAAAACTGTTGACCTTGTGGCGTTTCCACAAAATTCACCACCTGCCATTTGTAATTCAGGTTTTGAAAGGTCAATAAAACCCACCTGTTCAACGTTTTTATATTTTTTCATAATTGTGTCATTAATAATTTTTTTCTCTTCCATTGATCTATTAATTCCCAAAACCAGAGCAGTGTCATTACCCCCCGGTTTGACAATAGTGATGTTGGAAATAATTTTTTTCATAAAAATCCCCCTTTTACTATCAATACATCGATGTATTAGCAGTAAACTGGGGTGGTGTACGGGAGTCGAACCCGCTAAAACTGCCTCCACAGGGCAGCGCCTGACCGTTTGGCATACACCACCAAAAAACCTCCCGTTCTTTGTCGATCATAAAAAATGATAAACAAGGAACGAGAGGTAACAAAAAAGGACCTCCCGCGGTCCCATCCTTAAATTCCTAGAAGCTTTTTTCTTCTAAGCTCTTTGGTCGGCTCCGCGCTTCATTTAAACTTGCGACACCGGCTGTTGTATTTTTACGGTTCAACTTCCGTAGAGCATTTTGGCTCTCAACTCCTGGATCGTGACTCCAGTAAAACGTTTTTATTTCGTAAGAAACAAACTTGTTTCTTAAATTGTAAAAAGAATATTAACACAAGCTGTCAACTTTTGTCAAATTATTTAGCCTTGGGAGTGAGTGTCGGTGTGGGAGAAGAAGCTGTAGTCGGTTCTTTTAAAATAATAATTCTTAAAGTTGATAAAAGAGTTTGTCCGTCTTTAGTTGTTTTTCCTATAAAACCAAAAACGTAAACAGTCTGGCCCTTTTCCAGTTGGGAAAACCCGGATTTGGCAAGTTTATTGCCGTTGCCTATGGTGTAAGTCCGGGTGGGCGGATTAACGTCAAAAAGATAAGAAATATCCTTACCATTAGATGTCATGAGAAATTGATAATTCTTTTTATCAACAGATTTAATCTGTCCCGCCAAAAACTGGGGCATATCTCTTAAGACAACGCTGTCTGCGGTTAAAGTGTCGGTTTCTTTGTTAAAATTTCCCCAGGCAATAAGGTTATCACCGGTATTTAAGTCGCCAATTTTTAAGGTTTTGCTGTTATTGTTTTGGTCAACTCTGGAAAGCGCGGTATCAGACCCGATTTCCACATCAATATCATTATTGTTGCTGTTAAGGATTATTTTCTGATCGGAAAGGGTTTTTATGGTTCCGGCGATAGCCTGCGGCGAAAGAATTTTAAGCTCTGCGACCTTGGTGGCAATTTTTTGTTTCAGCTCTGTAATCTGCTGATCTCTGGTTTCTGATGGGGTTGCGGTTTGGGAAGCAGAGTTTTGAGCAAAGCCTGTCTTGGACGGCATAAAAATTATAATGGTTATAATTATTATAAAGGAAACAAGTACGTTTTTTTTCATGTTTTTTTCTGATAGACAATAATTAATATTTGCTGTTTGGTTTGTCCATCCGGCCAAAGAGCGGTAACTGCAATTTCGTTGTCGCCTTCGTCTAAAGATATATCAGATTTGAACGCGCCGTTATTATCGGCCTTAACCGGGGTATCCCCGCCAATTTGGGAAATAATTACCAATGAAAAATCCAGTGCCCGGCCCGAAACGGTTATGGTTTTGTTATTAACCACGCTGTTGTTAACAGGCTGGGAAACAAGAAGCTCCGGGATTGCGGTTTTTAAGGTTGGGGCTGGCGCGGAATTGGTTTTTACCATAACGGATTTTTGGGGCAAGGTTAAATGCATTTTTCCGGATTTAACCAGCCAAAGCGAAACCGCCACCATTGTTCCCAAAAAGATGCCGATAATTATCGCAATAACCGTTTCCCAAGTCGTTCGTTCCATATAAGTCGCAAACTAACTTAGCAATTTTTAGGCTACTTGTCAAGAAAAGGAAGCTGTGGTATAAAACCGATACATATGGAAATAACATCTTTAGGCCATTCTTCTTTTAAAATCCGCGGCAAGAGCGCCAGCGTGGTTACGGATCCGTTTGATCCGGAGTTTACCGGCTTAAAATTCCCCCAGGTAAACGCTGATATCGTTACCATCAGCCACCGTCACAACGACCATAATTATTTAAAAGGAATATCCGGCGAACCTTTTGTTGTTGACGGTCCCGGAGAATACGATGTCAAAGGTATAAGCATTTTAGGTTTATCGACATTCCACGATGATAAAAAGGGAAGCGAAAGAGGCAGAAACACCGTTTATGAAATCAGAATGGACGGGTTGAGCCTGGTGCATCTTGGCGATTTAGGCGAGGTTTTAAGTGACGAATCGGCAGAACAGCTGGACGGAGTCGATCTTCTTTTTGTGCCGGTTGGCGGTTATTACACATTGGCCACGGACAAACTGCAGGAAGTTATAAACAAGCTGGAGCCGAAAATAATTATACCCATGCACTATAGTCGTTCCGGATTAAAACCAGAATTATCTTCTAAACTTGCCACCGTGGAGGAATTTTTAAAAGCTATGGGAAAAACGGAAGTTATGCCGCAGGATAAACTGGTGATAAGCAGGGATAAGTTGGGAGAAGAAACACAGATAATCGTGCTTAAGTAAGCACGAGTTAAACTCAAAACTCAAAAGTCAAAACTACAGGTCAAAAGTTAAATGTTACGAGATTATTCTTCGAACGAAGTGAGAAGTTCTCGCTACGCTCGAACAATAAACAAGTTTGTTTCTGACGAAATAAAAACTATTTATTTTTTACTTGTGCTTTTGAATTTTGATATTTACCTTTTGACTTTGAAATATGTCCGACCTTAAAGTTCCTCCTCACAGTCTGGAAGTTGAGCAGTCAGTTTTGGGCGCCATTCTTATTGACAAAAACGCCGTTGTGGAGGTGGCGGGGTTTTTGCTGCCCGAACATTTTTACGAAAACAGCCACAGTCTCATTTTTTCCGCCATGCTTTCCTTATACGAAAAAAGGGAACCAATCGATCTGGTTACCATTTCCGAAGTTTTAAAAAAGAAAAAGGCCCTGGAAGATATAGGAGGAGTGGCTTATCTTTCCGAGCTGGCAGCTAAAGTTCCCACCGCTTCCCATGTGGAAAACTACGGCCATATAGTTAAAGACTACCATACTAAAAGAGAGCTGATTAAACAGGCAGGGAAAGTTGTGGAATGGGCTTTTGACATGGCCTCCGATGTTAAAGACGTTCTGGATAAAACCGAGCAGAGCATTTTTTCCATATCGCAGGCTCATCTGACGCAAAATTTTGTGCAGCTGTCAGAAGCATTGGCGGAAAGCTTTGACAGGCTGGATGAAATTCAGAAAAAATCGGGAAGTTTAAGAGGGGTGGCCACAGGATTTAAAGATATTGATAATAAACTGGCCGGTTTGCAGCAGTCTAATCTGGTGGTTTTGGCTGCCCGTCCCGGTATGGGAAAAACGGCATTGGTTCTGAATATTGCCCAAAACGTGGCTGTTAAGGAAAAACAGGCAGTGGGAATTTTTTCTCTGGAAATGAGCAAGGAAGAAGTCGTGGATAGGCTTTTGGTGGCTCAGGCTGATATAGACGCCTGGAGGCTTAAAACCGGAAAACTGGAAGAAGAAGATTTTGACAAGCTGCAGGAAGCGATGGGAGTTTTGGGAGACGCGCCGATTTTTATTGACGATACCCCTGGCGCTTCCGTTATGGAAATGAGGACAAAAGCCAGAAGACTGCAGGTTGAACACGGTCTCAAGCTGTTAATTGTGGACTATCTCCAGCTGGCTTATGCGGGGAAGAATTTTGAAAACCGGGTCCAGGAAGTTTCCTATGTTTCCCAGAGTTTGAAAAATCTGGCCAGAGAGCTTAAAATTCCCGTACTGGCAGTTTCGCAATTGTCCCGGGCAGTGGAAGCGAGGGGAACCAAAATTCCGCAGCTGGCTGACTTGCGGGAGTCGGGAGCCATTGAGCAGGATGCAGACGTTGTAATGTTTTTATACCGGCCGGAGGAGGAAGAGGGGAGCGAAAAAAACGTCACGCAGTATCCCATGAAACTTCTTGTTGCCAAGCACAGAAACGGCTCCTTGGGAGAAATTGATTTGATGTTTAAGGGCGACAGGGTCCGGTTTTTTGGTATGGAAAAGAGAAAAGCGAGTTAAAAATCGCCACGGTGCTGGAATGGTAGACAGGCCAGTCTCAAAAACTGGTGGTGATAAAACACCGTGAGAGTTCGAGTCTCTCCCGTGGCACAAAAACCTGGGATGTAAAGCTAATACCACCCCCCGGGGTGTAAGATTGGGGGCGAAAAAAGTAAGGAGAAATTTTATCTTCCTTGCCTTGACAAAAATACAAGGAGAAGATACAATTTCCTTGTTATGAATTATTTAGCCACCATTACCAGCAAAAATCAATTAACCTTGCCGATTGTTCTTTTTAAAAAGGCAGGTTTTAGAGTTGGTCAAAAGATTTCTGTTTCTGAAGAATCAGGCAGATTGGTTCTTACGCCGGCCGAAATGTTAATTGAAGAACTAGCAGGGTCTTTAAAAATGCCGAAGAAATGGAAGGGAAAAAGCCTGGACAGAATAATCGAAGAATCTAAAAAAGAATATTTTAAAAAGAATAAATTTTCTTAAACTTCATCATGATTTTTGTTGATACCAACTACTTCTTACGCTTCTTTTTG
>JAMDAL010000012.1:34607-58526 GCA_023484305.1 Patescibacteria group bacterium
ACTTCTGGCTTAACTTTTTGTCAAAGGTGGCAAAAGAAGAAGCTCTGCTATCTAGGGAATAAACTAAATTATAACAGTCTTCCAAACTTAAATTTTCTTAAACTTCATCATGATTTTTGTTGATACCAACTACTTCTTACGCTTCTTTTTGCGGGATAGCCGTGAACAATATTTAATCGTCAAGCAATTTTTTTTGGATGGCGCTTCCGGCAAATTAAAACTTTTCACTTCATTAATTGTTTTATTTGAAGTTTATTGGGTTTTAAAGTCATACTATGGTAATGAAAAAAATGATTTAATAAAAACTTTATATAAAATATTACAGTTTACTTTTATTGATCTGCCAGAGAGACAGAGTTTAGAAAAAAGTTTAATAATTTATGAAAAAGAAAATTTAAGTTTGGAAGACTGTTATAATTTAGTTTATTCCCTAGATAGCAGAGCTTCTTCTTTTGCCACCTTTGACAAAAAGTTAAGCCAGAAGTTTAAAGATCTCAATAAATAGCCTATTTTAAATATAAATATATATAAATTGAACAAATGAACAAATAGAAAAAACAACGAAATCTTTGCGACTGAACAAAATCGCCTACGCCTTCCGTATAAAAAGGGCGAATATTGTTTTTTGATTTTTAGTCATCACAGATTGTAGTATTTATCTCAATAGTTTAAAAACTTAACTATTGACAATATATGGTACCATGATACAATGGTACCATGAATACCGTTGCCACTAACATTCGTTTTCCCGCTGATAAATATGAAGAGATAAAACTCCTGGCTTTTATGCAGGGGCAAAGTGTGGCCCAAGTTATAAGAAACGCCGTTAAAACATATAAGAGAGAGAAAATTGGGACTAAAAAACAAATTTCTTTGGCAGAGAGAATGAAAAAGGTTGCGGTCAAAATTGATATCCCTGTACTCGATTTAGTTCATGAAGGACGAAAGTTCACATGAAAAAAATCATTGTTGACGCCTCGCTATGTTTAAAGTGGGTTTTTGAAGAAGAAAATTCTAAATTAGCCAGAGAACTTTTAAAAAAAAAAGAAGGAAACCAGTTGCTGTTTTTTGCTCCTAATCTTTGGGAGTACGAGATTATTAATGCTTTGGCTTCCGCCGCACGAAGAAAAAAAATTTCCAGTCAAAAATCTCAAGATTTTCTTAAACTTCTTCTTAATGCCAAACCGGAAACTATATCTGTATCCGAGCTTTTAAACAAATGCCTTTTAAATTGTAAAAAATACGATATCAGCGGGTATGACAGCGCTTATGTAACTCTGGCCAAAGAAAACAAACTTGTTCTTGTTTCCAGCGACGATAAGTTAATAGCCAAAGTTAATAATAAAAAAATTGTGATACCCCTTACTGCCTTTAGCTAGTCTTTACAAATCTACCGTCTCAATTGTATAATTTCGACTGTGGTTTTTGTCATTCTGAATTAATTTAAGAATCCTATCTTAGTAGATGCATAAAACAAGTTCAGCATGATATTTGAAAGAGCAGGGAGGGTAAATGATTTCAGTTACGGATTTAAGAAACGGGGCGGTTTTTGAGGAAAACAGCCAGCTTCTTAAGGTTTTGAAATACGAGCATGTTAAACTGGGCAGGGGAACTGCCACCATTAAAGTGAAAGTGCGAAATTTAAGGACCGGCTCTGTGACGGAGAAAACTTTCATTTCCGGAGCCAGGGTTCAGGATGCAAATTTAACCAAAAAAGAAGCGCAGTTTCTATATTCAGATAACCCCTCAACTTTGCCCGGGGCAGGCAGTAAACAGCCAACAGATAACAATTATTATTTCATGGACCCGATAACCTACGAGCAATTTAGTATTTCGGGACAAAAACTGGGGGATGAATCTAAATTTTTACAGGAAGGTGTCAAAGTGCAATTACTGTTGTATCAGGACGAACCTCTTTCCATAGAACTGCCCATTAAAATGGATTTTAAAGTGGTTCAGGCTGATCCGGGACTGCGGGGAAACTCTGCCACCAACATTTATAAAGACGCGGTTTTACAAAACGGTCTAAAAATTAAAGTGCCTTTGTTTGTTAACGAAGGCGAGATGGTTAGGATTGACACGAGAACGGGAGAATACGTAGAGAGAGTAGGTAAGTAATTTTTAATTTGAAATTAGAAATTTTTATTGAATTTTTAAATTTAAAATTTGAAATTGATTAAAAATTAAAAATTAGAAATTAAAATTTATCGGAGTGTGAGGTAGAGAAGAGGAAGAACAATAGCCACTTGCGGGACAATCCCCCAGGGCAAGTCCAGCTTTCTATGGATAAAATGCTGAATTTTATAGAAAAAATGAAAAGGCTCATTTTTCCAATTTAACAAAAGATAGGGAATTTCCAGCCAATCAGGAAGTTGAGAAGCAAAAACGCAGGCAAAAACGAAAAACGGGTTAAGATACGACAAAAACCGAAAATATATCAATGTTACCAATATATAACTTACAACTACGTCTAAAGTTCCTTCCAAAAACAGCTTAGTTTTGCTTTTTTGTCTCCAGCCAAAACCGAAATCCCAATGAGGAACCATATCCAAAATAAAATTGCTGGCAAAAGCAAGAGGTATGGCGAAGAGCGGTTGCTGAATTTCTGCGGCAATTGCCACTGCCACTAGCGAGTGCGTGGTAGAAGTCATAGAATATACAGTATAACACACTAGTAGTAATAGTAAAAAGTATTTAGTATTTGCTAGATAGTATTTTTTCTTTTTGATACTAACTACTAAATACTATATACTGTTACTTCTACAAAATTATGTTTTTAACTAAATCCCCTATTCTGCAGGTACTTCGAATACGTTCCTTTCTTTTTCTCTGGCTGGGGCAGATTTTTTCGCAGCTGGCCATTAATATGCTTAATTTCATTCTTTTGTTGCATATTGGAGAAATAACCGGAAGTAACACTGCCACGGCCGTGTTTATTCTTTGCATTGGCGTACCGGCTCTTCTTTTTGGCAGTCTGGCCGGAGTGTATGTTGCCCATTGGCCTAAAAAAACAGTTTTGGTTGTCTGTAATATTTTAAGGGCGTTTTTGGTTTTGGCTTTTTTCTTTTCTTCAGAATCGTTAATTCCAATTTACATTTTTGCCTTTTTAGCCTCTATTGTGACGCAGTTTTTTGTGCCTGCCGAAGCGCCCAGCATTCCCACATTGGTTCCGTCCGGGCTTTTGTTGTCGGCCAACGGGCTTTTCACTCTGACTTTTTATACCAGTGTTATTGCCGGATATATGCTGGCAGGTCCGGCATTGGCGATTTTTGGTCCTGTTAATGTTTTTCTTTTAATCAGCCTTTTGTTTCTGACCGCTTCAATATTTGTGGCGTTATTGCCAAACATAACCGTGTCGGCTAAATTCAGTTTATTTGAAGAACAGCCTAAAATGAATTTGTTAAAACCGCTTTGGCTTTTTAATCTGAATCTGCACAGGCGCCATATCCGCATGGTTGTCAACGATTTTAAAGAAGGTTATTTGTTTTTGATTAATAAACGGGCGATATTTTCTTCGTTTGTCCTTCTGACTATGTCGCAGGTTCTTATTGCCACGATATCTTCGCTGGCCCCGGGTTTTGCCAGGGAAGTGATGAGGGTCAGTTTAACGAGCATATCATATTTAATGATCGGGCCGGCCGCCTTTGGCATGATTATCGGCGCAATTTTGGTGGGAAATTTTGGCCATCTTTTAACAAGAAAAAAACTGATAAATTTGGGAATATGGGGCGCGGGAATATTTTTGATTCTTCTTTCTTTATCAAGCCGCGCCCAAAAAAACCACCAGGTGATTTTCTATGTTTTAGGGGACAATAATCTGTTATTTTTATCAATGTCATTGTTATTTTTTCTGGGACTGGCCAATTCGTTTATTGATGTTCCGGCCAATGCCACGCTGCAGGAAGAAACCAGTGACGAGCTGCGCAGCAGAATCTACGGTTTTTTAACGGCGATGGTGGGTTTCTTTTCCATTTTTCCTGTTTTTCTGGCAGGAGTTTTTTCAGATTATTTCGGCGTGGTCAAGGTTATCTTTGCCATGGGAATCGGGATTTTGGGATTTGGGGGATACAGATTTGTGAGGTCGAAACAATAATATAGTAATTGTTATTATGTTTATAACTATTATAATTGTTATATGTTAGCTATTTTAAAAAGTTTTCTTTTTGGTTTATCCCTGGCCCTGGCTTTTGTTCTGGGCAATTTTTTACTGTGGAAGAGGGCCAAAGAAAAAGATATCAACAGTTACGAGGTTTTTGACTTAAGCCTTTTGGGTTTGGCAGGGGGTCTAATTTTGGGACGACTGGTCTATATTTTGGCAAACTGGCCCACTTTTCAGATTGATATTTTCCGCTGGATTCACATTGTCCGTTATCCGGGTTTCTCGGGAAAGGCTGTGATGATAGGTTTTTTGCTAACTGTCCTTTATTACTGTCGAAAAAAGAAAATAAAAACCTGGGTATTTCTGGATTGTCTTGGCGTGCCCTTTCTTTATGCGCTGTTGTTGGGGCAAACAGGCTGCATATTTAACAGCTGTGTTGTGGGGACAGCGACCAAATTGCCCTGGGGGGAAGTTTATCCGGGTTTTTTGGGACACAGGCACCCGGCAGAAATTTATGCCGTTATTTTGACACTGATTATGATGTTTCTGGTAAAAAAAGCCGAGCCGAACCTGAGCCGCTGGTTGTCCTATTTAAAGAAAGAAAAAAATTTAACGATTAAGCCTGAAGGATTGGTTTTTCTTTCCGTGCTGGTGCTTTTTTCGCTGTTTGATTTTCTACTTGAATTTACCAGAAGCAATGCCTTATACTTTAACAAGGTTAATCTGGCGTTGGTTTTTGACGCCGGGCTTTTTTTAACAGGATTGGGACTTACGTTTTTTAGAATTATTAAAAATTATCAAACCGGAGAAAAAAATGATTAAAATAAACAAAATTGTTCCTAACACCATCAGATTTCCCAAAGCGGTTTTGGGAAGCATCAAAAGCTATCTGGAGCAAAAACAGAAAGACACGGAAGTCAGACTGAAAAGTTTGAAAGAGGAAGATCCTTTTGCCGATCCGGACCGTCTGACTGATATTGCAGCATCCGATTCCGAAGCCAAGGCAGAGTTTGGCCATTTTACGGTTACGGCTGCCCAAACAGAACTTAATAAAACTTTAATCCGCGTCCGCAAGGCTTTGACCAAAATAAAAATAGGCAAATACGGCATCTGCGATAAATGCGGCAAGATGATTGATACGGACAGGCTGGCTGCTATGCCTACGGCCGATTTGTGCGTCAGCTGTGAACGGAAAAACGAAAAATAGACAGAAATTTTTTAACAGTCTATGCTATAGCATTCATAATTAAAATTTTGTGAACTTTACTAAGAGTTTTTTTTTACTTCCTGTCATTATTTTTCTTGACCAGGCCACAAAATTTCTTGCCAGACTTTATTTAAACATTTTCTACAACGGCGGTATAAGTTTTGCGTTATTTGCGCCGGAAAAACAAGAATTCAATATTATTTTTGCGGTTTGTTTTACTGCTGTTTTATTTTTGCTTGTGTATATGTGTGCAAAAACAAAATCCCAATTTATACGGTTTGGCCTTATAATAATTGTTTCGGGGGCCTTAAGTAATTTTTTGGACAGATTATTAAACGGGGGAAGAGTGGTTGACTGGATAAGTATCTGGCGACTGCCTGTTTTTAACCTGGCTGATGCGGCAATTAGTTTCGGGTTTATATTAGTGCTTTATGATATTTACAAATCTCATTCCTAAAATCATTTATGAAGATGCTGATATTCTGGTTTTAAACAAACCGGCAGGCCTGACTGTGGACCGGGCCAGTACTAATAAAAACGATTATACGCTGCAGGACTGGCTGGATAATTACTTTTATCGACAGACAAAATTAAATAAGTTAGATTACAATTCATCTGATTTTGAAAGCCGGAGCGGTATTGTACACAGGCTGGATAAAGAAACCAGCGGACTATTGATAATTGCTAAAACCAAAGACGCGTTTAGTAATCTGCAAAGCCAGTTTAAAAATAGGGAGATTATTAAAAAATACCTGGCTTTAGTACACGGTAAAGCCGAGCCAAGTAAGGGCACTATTAATGTTCCCATAGAAAGAAACCCTTTTAATAAGAAAAAATTCGGGGTGTTTTTAGGAGGGAAAGAAGCGGAAACAGAGTATCGCGTCATTTCTTACTACAATTTTCCCGACCTACGAAGCCATTCCACATCCGATGTGGAATCATTTTCGCTGCTGGAGGTTTATCCTCATACGGGACGCACCCACCAAATCCGCGTGCATCTTAAATATATTAATCATCCTGTTGCGGGTGATATACTTTATTCAGGCAGAAAAAATATTCAGCTTGATAAAATGATCAGTTCCAGGATATTTTTGCACGCGGCTTATTTAAAGATAAGACACCCGGTAACAAATAAAGAGAGGGAATTTGGTTGCGAATTACCAAAAGAGTTAAATCAGATTTTAAAAAAATTAAAAATAAATCCAATAAACCAATATCCAACTCCAAAAAGCACCATAAATACCAATATTACCAATAACCAAATAATTGGAAATTGTTAATTAAATATTGGCAATTGGAGTTGGTCATTGGATTATTGTTAATATGTCTCATTTTTCCTTGCTGGCTGATTTAATTGTTATTCTGATTACTGCTTTGGCATTTGGCATTACGGCCAAAAAGTTTAGACAGCCTCCGATAACAGGCTATATAATCGGCGGAGTGGCAACGGGTCTGCTTCTGGGAAAATATTTAGGCGGGGAAATTTCCCAGCTGGCAGATATTGGCGTGGCGATTTTAATGTTTACTTTGGGGCTGGAGTTTTCTTTCCGGCATTTAGCCAGAGCAATAAAAGTCGCTGTTTTGGGCGGGGCTCTGCAGATTATTTTATGCGCCGCCGTGTTTTTTCTGGTGTTAAACTTTTTGTCTTTAGGGTTTTATCCCTCCTTGTTTTTGGCTTTGGCTTTTTCTTTATCTTCCACAGCCATTTGCGTTAAAATTTTAACAGAACGGGGAGAAACGGATACGGTTTACGGGGAGATTTTAGTGGGGATATTATTGGTTCAGGATTTGGCAATCGTACCGATGATGGTTTTTCTGCCCTACCTAAACCAGATACTAACTGTAGGCGGCGGCGGATTATTAGGCAAAATCTGGCTTTTAATTATATCTTTATTTAAGTCGGGGCTGGTTTTGTATTTAATTTTTCTTTTGGGTAAAAGATCTGTGCCGTACGTTTTAAATAAGGCGGCGCTGCTTAAATCCCGGGAACTGTTTTTGGTAACAGTCATACTTCTGGTTTTCTCCCTGGCGGCAGTAACTTTTTGGTCGGGTTTGTCCTTTGCGGCCGGAGCCTTTCTGGCCGGGCTTTTGATTTCCGAAACCTCCCAGAACCATGCAGTTTTTGCCGAAATAAGGCCGTTAAGAGATTTATTAAGCATTATGTTTTTTGTGATTTTGGGCATGTTGTTTCCCGCTTCTTACCTTTTTTTGCATTTTAATCTGGTTTTAATTCTGGGGTTATTGGTGATGGTTTTAAAGTTTGGGTTGGTGATATTTCTGATTTTTTACTTTGGTTACCACCTTAAAACCGCCCTGATGGTTGGCACAGGTTTGGCGGGAGTGGGCGAATTTGCGTTTGTTTTGGCCAGATTTGGTTTAAGCAATAAACTTTTGACTTTAGAAAGTTACGATCTGCTTTTGGCGGTAACTTTGGCGACCATGCTGATTACTCCAACGTCGATGTCTCTATCAGAACCGGTTTACAGATTTTTAAAACAGTCTGCCCAAAAATATTCCCCGGCTTTATACGAAAGATGGTTTTTAAGAATTGACAGAAAAAAAACTGAAGAAAAAGAATTGGATTTGTTTAACCATGTGGTTATTTGCGGACACGGCAGGGTGGGGAAGCATATCAGTCGGATTTTAACCTTGGCCAACAAGCCGTTCATCGTTGTGGATTTTAATTTGAAGGTGGTTTCGGATTTAAAAAAACTTGGACAGCCTGTACTTTTCGGCGATCCGTCTGACTATGAAGTTCTCTGTTATGCCAGGGTTTCTATGGCCAAGGCGATTGTCATTGCCACTCCCGACCGGCATTCCCAGGAGATGATTATCCAAAACTCCTTAAGCCTGAACAGGAACATTGTTATTATCTGCCGGTCGCATTTTGAAGAGGATAAAGACCGACTATATGCTTTGGGCGCGCATTCTATTGTCCAGCCGGAATTTGAAGCAGGACTTTATATGGGAGGACAGCTGTTAAAGATTTTTGGCTTTAGTGCGGAAGAAATCGGGGAATATTTAAGAAGAGTAAGAAAGGAAGGATAACCAAAAATTTGCTGAGGTCGCTTAGCAATTTTTTCCGGCGTCAAAAGCCAAACCGATATTGGCAGCGACTCCTCAAAAATTGTCTAAGCTCCCCGCAAATTTAACTTCCAATGAGGATGATAGCTAACAATTCTGGTTTTGTCTGTCAAAAATGTGGTAAACAGGTGGACCGCATTAAATTTGGGGGAAGTTATAGAAATCATTGCCCGTTTTGTTTATACAGTAAACACGTTGATACTGATACGCCGGGTGATAGAAGAAATGAATGCAGGGGGCTTATGAAGCCAATCGGGGTGTTTACCAGGCGTACTGGAGAATACGTTTTGGTTCACAAGTGTGAGAAATGCGGGTTTGAAAGGTATAATAGGATTGCAGGAGATGATGATTTTGAGAAGGTGGCAGGATTAAGTACTATACCGCTAAGAAAATAAAACCAATAAACCAATACTACCAACTCCAATAAATACCAATAACCAATATAACCAATTTCCAATAATTGAGAATTGAATATTGGGAATTGGAAATTGGAGTTGGATATTGGATTATTGTTTATGTTCTCTTTCAAGGTATTACAACAGGATAAAAAGACTAAAGCACGTACTGCGGTGTTAACCACACCTTATGGCGTGATACATACTCCTGCCTTCTTGCCGGTTGGTACACAAGCTAGCATCAAAGGTTTATCTCCGGAAGAAGTGAAAAAGACCGGTACAGAAGCTGTTTTGGCCAATACCTACCATTTATATCTTAGGCCCGGAGCGGATATCGTTGGGAAGTTAGGCGGACTGCATAAATATATGAACTGGAAAGGGCCGGTAATGACTGACAGCGCCGGATTCCAGGTTTTTTCCCTGGGGTTTGGCATAGAGCACGAGGTGGGGAAAATGGTAAATCTCTATGGTAATGATTTAGTGGCCGGAGAAACTTTAGAATCAGAAAGCAAAGAGGTCGTCGTAAGAACCAAACTTTGTAAAATAGAGGAGGAAGGACCGACGTTTATTTCCCATCTGGACGGTTCAGCGCATTTTTTCCCTCCGGAAAAATCCATTGAAACGCAGATAAAATTAGGCGCGGATTTTATAGTTTGCCTGGATGAGTGTACCAGTCCTTTGCACGACTACAACTACACGAAAGCGGCAATGGAAAGAACGCACCGATGGGAAAAAAGAAGTTTACAGTATTTTTCTAAAAGGTCGCACCTTATAAAAGGTGCGACCTTAAAAAACGACCAGGCGCTTTTTGGCGTTATTCAGGGAGGTCCGTTTAAAGATTTGAGAATAGAATCAGCCAAGTTTGTAGCCGGTCATGATTTTTTTGGCGTTGGCATTGGCGGAGCGCTGGTAAGTAAGTCTAAAATGAAAGAAATTTTGGAATGGATTTATCCGTATTTAACAGAGGAAAGGCCCAGACATTTATTCGGCATTGGCAGCGTGGATGATATTTTGGGCGCAGTGGAAAGAGGAGTTGATATGTTTGACTGTGTCAGCCCGACAAGGCTGGGCAGGATGGGACACGTACTATGTAAATTCGAAATTCGAAATTCGAAATTCGAAATTATGAACAAAGCGGCGAGATTAAGAAAAAGTTTGTTAACCATAGAGCAAAGCTACGCTTATAAACCTGATAAATTCCGTATGGATATTACTAAGGCCTGCTTTTTGAAGGATGCCAAACCCATTGATCCGGATTGTGGTTGTTATACCTGCCGGAATTTCAGCCGGGCCTATCTTTGCCACTTATTTCGTGCTCATGAGCTTTTTGCCTACCGTCTGGCCACAATTCATAATATATATTTTATGCAAAGCTTAATGAAGGAAATAAGAGAAGCAATTAAAGAAGAGAGATTTGAACAAGTAAAAGGGGATTGGTTGCAAGTTTAGATATGTCCGTGCCAGTGTGTTGTTGCCCAACCTAGAACCCTTTTCCTGTTAAGGTGACCATAGGTATCTTTTTGGTCATTTCCATTAACTTTTCCTTTGTCATCAGAAGCAATTCTTGTAATCTCTTGACCCCGTAGTGCAGTCAACTTTTGTACTGCATCCTCGTCAGAAGCTCCAATATGAATTTCTGCCTCATCACCTACAACACATTCGGTTTGAATATCGCCGTTGATTTGAACGGTTTTTCCACCAATATCTATTTCTGGTGCCATACACCCTCCATTTTAATTGTCTTTATTTTATCTTTATTCCTCGCGCTGTCAAGTCAGAGATGTAAAACAGGTCACTACCGCGCTACAGTGTATGGTAGTAATACAACTTGGAATACTCTTATACTTTTTTTCTCTACCTGTTCTACTTTTTCTACTTATCCTACTTGTCCTACTTCTGCTACTTGTGCTACTTTAAATAGAGGGGGTGATTTATTATGCCCGGATTTGGCGGAGATTACCGCAAAAACGAGAAGAAAAAACTTTCCAAGGACAAACTGGATAAAATGGCCCGCAAAAACAGCGGTGAAACAGGCTCTTTTTTTAAACTGCCGGAAGTTATTGTCAGAAAAAAGAGCAGCTAAAATCTTGACGGGTTCTGTCAGCCGTTTAGTTAAGCTGTCATTTTGACCGAGCCCGATGTTTATCGGGGGAGTGGAGGAATCTCATACAACAGAGTCTGTTGAGAAAGATCCCTCGACTTCGCTCGGGATGACAAAAGAGTTGTCTGTACCACCCGTTTAAAATAATGAAACAAAAAAAACTTCATAAAAACAAAGTAAATTTTTTATTTTTAATTTTCCTAACCATACTTATTGTTTTCTCGGGATTTTTTTTCTTTGGATTAAATTACCTTGGCTGGAATACCAAAACCAGATTTACGGTTGTTTTTACCTCCCGGCCGGTATTGGTTGTATCTTTTAATCCTTTTGACAATTCCCTGACCGGCCTTTCCATTCCCTCAGATACTTATGTTCAAACAACCCACGGTTATGGGTCCTACCGCCTGGGCAAGGTTTTTGACGTAGGCAATTTGGATAAAAGGGGAGGAGAGGTTTTAAAAAGCACGGTGCGCGAACTTTTGGGAGTTCCGGTGGACGGCTATATTGATTTGCAGGGAAGGGGGTTTGTCGGTAACGAGAGGCTGACAAAGGACGAATTTTTATTAAACCGCAGCAAAATTCTGGGCTGGCAAAACTTTTTCAGGATAATTGCAAAAGAGGAAAAAACAGACATCAACATTATTAATTTGGAAAAATTCTACAGCCGGACGGCAAACACAAACGCCGGCAAAATAACTTTTGTTAATCTTCTTAACTCCGGCGTTTTAGCCGATAAAACCCTGCCGGACCAAAGCCAAATAAAAACGGTCGACAATCTAAGGCTGGACGGATTGACCGCAGACTTATTCCGCGAGGATGCCATTATCGTTGAAAATCTTAAACTGGCGGTTTTAAATTCCACAGCCGTATCCGGACTTGGAGAGAAAGCCGCCAGGATTATCAGCAATATGGGCGTAATGGTAATAAGCGTAGGAAACTACGACCGTACGCTTAATAATTGCCGGATTTATACGGATAAAAAAAACGCCGGAAGCCTGACCGTTTTAAAACTGCAGAAAATTTTCGGCTGCGGGGTTTTATATCCCAATTTGCCGGGCGACAGGGCAGATGCGGCTTTGGTAATAGGGGAAAATTATGCCCGCGAATTGAGTGTTAAGTAGCAGAGCCTAGTTTTCTTCTTCGTTTTCCCTTTCCGGTTCCTCTTTATCGGAAAAATCGTCATCGGGAATAACCGGTTTTTTTTCTTCCAGGGTCGGATCCTCGGAAATATCCAGGGGAGGGATGATAACGTATTCCAAATCGCTGTTTCCGGCGGGAAAAGAAGGCTGGTTTTTATATTTTTTGCCGCGGGTAAGCTCCCTAATTAAAACTACAACGCTGTTTTTTTCTGCCGATCTTATAACGCCGGAATATGTATAACCGGCAGCCAAAAACCGCATCAGCTTAAAAGCCAGATCGTCCGGAAGCGCGCCAACATATTTTTCGTTCTGGTCAACGACCATTATGCTTTTTCTTTTACTGCAAAGCGCTATCGGCTGGGAAGGGCGAAGCTGGGAAATAACGGATAAGGGCGCCAGATTGACTAGGGATATCAATTTGGTTTTGCCGGGTTCTTCCAGAAAACTGTCAACCCGGTTGTTAACAGCCTGCTTAAGCGTGGCAATCTTTTTTTTGCCCTTAAAAAGGTTTAGACGCTCCAGGTTTTTAACGGCAATATTGTTGTATTTATCCAGTTTTAAAACCCGGCCGTAGGTTAATTTGGCTTTTTGAATGTTTCCGAGGGCCTGATAGGCAAACGCCAAACGGTTTAAGGCATCAATATAATTAGGATTGGTTTTAAGAATTTTTTTATTGATTTTGACGGCTTCGTCCCAGCTGCCGGAAAGGGCAAAAGATACAGCTTGTTGGTTTAATTCTTCCATAACTTTTGCGTACAATATACTTTTTGGCTTGCAAATGTCAAGAGGAGGATTTAGAATGTTTCTGGCTCGGGTAGTAAATTTTTATTATGTCAGGTCATTCCAAATGGTCACAAATTAAAAGGCAAAAGGGTGTGGCAGACCAAAAACGCGGTCAGGCTTTTACTCGCCTGGGAAATGCCATCAGTATTGCCGTTCGGGAAGGAGGGGGAATTGGCGACCCGGAGTCTAATTTTAAGTTAAGATTGGCAGTGGAAAAAGCAAGAGCTGCCAATATGCCTAAGGAAAATATTCAAAGAGCCATTGACAGGGCCGGCGGAAAAAACGGAGAGGTGAATTTGGAAACTGTCAAATATGAAGGCTTTGCCCCTTCTGGTGTGGCAGTAGTGGTGGAATGCATTACTGATAATAAACTGCGGACCCAAGGGCAGGTTAAAAACTATTTTGACAAAAATGGCGGCACTATGGCTTCCACGGGTGCAGTTTCCTATCTTTTTACGCCCAGCGGCGAAATTACGGTTAATAAAACTGTTTCGTTTGAGGAAATTTTTGCCATTGCCGCTGATTTGGGAGTAGAGGACGTTGAAGAGGCAGAAGACGCTTTTGATATTTATTGCCAGCCGGGAGATTTGCATAAGGCAAAAACGGAACTGGAAAAGAAAGGTTTAAAAGTTTTAAACGCGGAAATAATCCTTAAGCCGGCAACTTTAATAGCTGTTTCAGAAAAAGACAAGGCGGAAAAAATTGTCAGCTTTCTTCAAAATCTGGAAGAGTTAGACGACGTGCAAAAGGTGTATAGTAATGTGGAGATAGCGGTATAAATTTACGTTGTCATTCCCGCTTTCCTGCCGGCAGGCATGGCGGGAAATGACAGAAAAAAAACGGGAATGAGAGAGGAATAAAATGTTAATTTTAGGCATTGATCCGGGAACGGCTATTACAGGATACGGCGTTGTGCAAACCGACGGAGTGAGTAAAAAAAGTGTGCAGAAATATTTTCATATCCGCCACGGCTGTATCACTACCCCCAAGGAAAGTTTAATGCCGGAAAGGCTTTATAGCCTTCAAAAACAATTGCGCCAGATAATAACGGAAATAAAACCTTCCTGCGTGGCGGTGGAGCAGCTTTTTTTTGGCATCAACAGTAAAACTGCCATCACTGTCGGACAGGCAAGAGGGGTGGTTATGGCGGCAGTGGCCGAGGCGGGCATACCTTTTTATGAATATCAGGGACTCTCGGTCAAAAAAACTCTGACGGGATTTGGCCATGCGGATAAAAAAACGATTCAAAAAACCGTGCAAAAACTGTTAAAGTTAAAAGAAATTCCCAAGCCTGATGATGCGGCCGATGCCTTAGCCATTGCCATTTGCCACATATTAAGGAATAGTCAGGGATAACAGGTATGAATAGGTTAAGATTGCCTAAGTTTAGAAATATCATTCTTTCCAAGAGACAGCTTTTTGTGGTTATAACTTTGCTCTTAACCGCCGGGGTCTTGGGACAGCATTTTTTAAGTTTGAGATACAGCTATTTGGGCGTCGGGCTTCTGGGACTTTTAAGTCTGGTTTTGTCCTGGTATTGCCTCAGGGAGGATATGTCCGGAATTAAGCATTTAACGCTTCTTATTCTTCCTACGTTATTTACTTTGGCTGTGGGCTATTTTTATTACCTGGTTCCGGTCCGTCTTATTACCAGACTGCCGTTTGCTTTATTTTACGCATTGGGTTTTTACGCCATACTTTTGACAGAGAACATTTTTAACGTGGCTTCGGGCCGGACAATCCAGTTAATCCGCGCGGCTCAGGCGGTCGGTTTTTATCTGACATTGATTACGGTTTTTCTTTTATACGACTTAACTTTTTCCCTGCATTTGTATTTTTGGGCCAACGGCTTTTTGGTTTTTATTTTTTCCTTTTTGTTAATATTGCCTTCGCTTTGGTATATAACTTTGGAGGATAGAATAGGGAAGTCGGTATGGTATTTTACCTTTCTTTTGTCTCTGGTTCTGGCGGAGTTTGCCCTTGCCTTTTCTTTTTGGCCGGTTTTAACCTTAACCGAGGCAATTTTTTTAACCGGCGTTTTTTATACCTTATTGGGAATTTCCCAGTATTATCTGGCGGAAAAACTTTTTAGGCGGGCCACTCTGGAGTTTCTGCTGGTGGCAGGAATTATTTTTATACTGACTCTTCTGACAACCTCATGGGTTAACTTCTGATAAATATTAACGAGTTGATTATTAACGGGTTAACGAGTTACAAATTATTAATATTTAACTCGTTAATAAATAATAAATAATATCGTTGGGATAGGGAAGAGAGAAGCCTGTTAACCCCAAAACCTAACTGATATAGTTTGATATAGGTTATGTCCTATAGCATATACAATTTTTCACGAAATACTACAGAATTTTTCACAGATTGGCAAACCAAGTTTTTAACTGCTTAAGAAATATGATTAGAGTTAGTAATTTAGCCTGAAAAATAAATGTTTAGAGCGTTATTATGCTCTAAAACTATACAAGATAATATTACTTTTACAAATAACAGCCTCAAAACACTTTGTTTAGAGCATATTATGGCGCCAAATCTTGTTAGATTGACGTTGTCTCTGTCATCCTGAACTTGTTTCAGGATCTATGGGGATGCCGAAACAAGTTCGGCATGACAGGTTAATAGCCTTAAAAATAAACAAACAGCCCATCTTTATGCTCCAAATACGAGCTATTGTTAATGCTTTCCGAAATAAAACCGAATACGATTTTAAGGGTTTGGATTGTCAATATGTCTTAAATAGATACTTAGCCAACGTGATTCTCCTTGGCGTTGTGGATAACTATTTCATTTTACAAAGTTTTAGCCTCAAAAACATAGATATAGCCCGTTAATAGGCTCTAAAACAACACACAACTTAACAATCGACCATGTTTGGAGAATAATCCTAAAAGTGTCTTGTTAAGTTTCTTAAGTAATTTAAGTTACTTAAGCGGTTATAAATAAAACGACCTTATGTAGCAACCGGGAAGACCGGTCTTATTCTCTTAGAAGGAAGATGTCCTGATAAAAGGGGATGTGTTATTTGACAGGGAACGGCAAAGAAGCTAAAATGACTATGTCGCACAAGATAACTTTTACGACGTAAACCAGATAGGACTATCGGGGGAAGTGGCTAAGAAATTTTAAATTTTAAATTATAAATATTAAAATAAAATAAGAATAAGAATTTTATTCCAATTCTCCAACGAATTATTCTCTAAATTTGCAGCCGGCCCAAATTCATAGTTTTGGCAAAAAAAGCTCAAAAAATAGGTTTTCTACCCTGCTTTGCCGCGTTTAGGGCGTTGGGACAATACAAAGTATAAATTTTATAAAAATTATAACTATTATATAATATACCTATATGGAACTAAATCTGGCCATTGAGCGCTTTCTGGAATATTTGGAAATTGAAAAAAACAGTTCACCGTTAACCATCAGAAATTACCGGCATTATTTACAAAGCTTTAAAAACTGGTGGCAAAAGAATTTTTCCGATACAACTCAAATTGTGGAAAATATTAACCAGGAAATGGTCCGGCAATTCAGACTGCATCTGGCAAGATATACAGATTTAAAGGGCAAACCCCTAAAGCGCGTTACGCAAAACTACTATATCATTGCCCTCAGGGCCTTTTTAAGGTATTTAATCAAACAGCACGATTTAAACATACTGGCGCCGGAAAAAATTGATTTGCCCAAGACTGAATCCCGGTCTTTGAAATTTTTAAGCCGGGAGCAGCTTTGGCATTTATTAAACGCCATGGACGTTTCCCAAAACGACGGCCTAAGAGACAGAACTGTTTTGGAGATGCTGTTTAGCACCGGCCTGCGCGTTTCAGAGCTGGTTAAGCTTAACCGCGACCAGCTTAATTTTGAAACCAAGGAAATAGGCATTATTGGCAAAGGCGGACGGGCGCGCGTGGTGTTTTTGTCAGACGATGCGGTTTTGTGGCTTAACCGGTATTTAGAGAAACGAAAAGATGACTTCAGGCCTTTGTTTATTCATTATAGCGGCAAACCCGTTGAAGAAAACCACGGCGAGAAAATGAGGCTGACTTCAAGAAGCGTGGAACGGATTTTGGATAAATATGTGCAAAAAGCCCGAATTCCCGTTAAGGCCACGCCGCACACCCTGCGACATACTTTTGCCACTGATCTTCTAATGTCAGGGGCGGATTTAAGAAGCGTTCAGGAAATGCTCGGACACAAAAACATCAGTACTACGCAGATTTACACCCATGTGACCAATCCGCAATTAAAAGAGATTCACAAGAAGTTTCATGGTGGAAATAAATGATAATGGGATGCCGAAATAAATTCGGCATGACAGTTTTTATTAATGTCATCCTGAACTTGTTTCAGGATCCACATGGAATACCGAAACCAGTTCGGCATGATAATTAATATGATGATTAATAGTACTTATTATGTTTACATAATTTCAAATGCCAGACGCACAACTTTTTATATTGGAGTAACTAATGATTTAACAAGAAGGATGTATGAACATAAAAACGGTTTAATAGAAGGTTTCAGTAAAAAATATAATCTAAAAGAACTTGTTTATTATGAAGAATGTTCAGATATTGGTGCGGCAATAGCTCGGGAAAAACAGCTTAAAAATTGGCATAGAGATTGGAAAATCAATTTAATCAAAACGATGAACCCGCAAATGAAAGAATTACCCTTAGTTTAGATGCCGAAATAAATTCGGCATGACAGGATAAAAATCTCTATCTGGTTTCGTAGCTGAGGGTGACATTAATGACAATTTCTGTTGAACCCGGTTCAACTTGGGTGGATTCTTCGGGAGCGCCGCCCAAATCCACTGCTTTTGCAGCATTCATAAGAACTGGTTGTGGCCGAGGTTGTTGGCTTTCGGAAACATTAAGTACACGGCCCAAACGCAGACCCGCCTCGTTGGCAATTTTTTGCGCTTTTTGTTTGGCATTGTCAATGGCAAGTTTACGGGCCTCATTTTCGAACTTAGAAGGATCATCAACTACAAAGGAAAGTCCGCCCACCTGGTTGGCTCCGTCTTTAGTGGCAGCGTCAATCATTTGATTAATTTTGTTAAAATCTTTGGTTTTAACGGTTAAATAAATATTGATGACATAGCCGATTATTTTTTGTGAACCGCTTCTGTAATCATAATTAGGGTTTAAGCTGTAATTTGTCGTCTTAATGTCTTTGTCCGAAGCCCCCAAGTTTTTTAAGTCAGAAGTTATTTTGTTCATGGTTTCGTTGGCCTGGCTTTGAACCTGGGAAACTGAATTGCCGTTGACTGTCACACCTAAATTAATCTGAGCCGTGTCCGGTTTGGCTGTAACTTTCCCCTGCCCGTCAACCGTGAAAACATCGTTTTTATTGGTAACTGTGGAAACCATGGAAAGAGGAAGAGAAATATTAAGTTTATTTAAGATCCAGAAAGAAAGAACAATTATAAGAATGACATAGAGAGGCTTAAGTACAAGTTTTATCATGCGACTTCCCTACTTGAATATTTTTTAATGGCCACCATCGTTACAATTGTCACCGCCGCAACCACAATTACCACCGCAAGAACATTCGTTTAAAGTTTTCATACTTTTAATTGTAAACCATACAATATTATTTGTAAATTACTTTTCTTGTTTAGAAAAAGATTCATCCAGAAAGAATTTAAGAGAAATTTCTTTTGGCAATCCCTGTTTATGTAATTTATTAACAAACTCAGAAAGTTGTAAACCAAATAATAATCTTTGTTCGCCGGAGTTCTTTGCTAAAAGCTGCATGAAGCGATTTGGGTTGGGATTTTTTTGCGCTGTTTTCTTCATTTGAATTTATTGTACCAGACGTCATTCTGGCTTGTCCAGAATCTGTCTGCCCCCAGTCTTGATGAAGAAGATTTTGGAGTCCTCGTTTCACTCGTCCCCAGAATGATGGGGAAAGTTACACACTCAAGTTACACACTCCGGGCGTGTGAAGATAAAAATAAAATATTATTCTTTTTCCAAAAGCGCAACAGCGGCCACAGAGTCAGATTTATCGGAAAGCCTCATAAGAATAACACCCTGGGTGGCTCTGCCCAACCGGGGGACATTGGCAAGAGCTACTTTAATGGTCTGTTTGCCGCTTCGGCTCGTCATAACAATTTGCTCAATATTTTCCGTGACCATTTGCGCCGAAATTATCGGTCCGGTTTTAGTAGTGACATTGCCCACTTTTACTCCCTGGCCTCCCCGTTTCTGCTTGGGGAAAAGATTTACCGGAGTACGCTTGCCTATTCCTTTTTCTGATATGACCAAAAGATCACGGAAAAATTTCAAGCGCTTGCCTTGCCTGCAGGCAGGCAGATCAGCTGGTTTTTCAATTAGTTTGGGTACACTTTCCATACCAACCACATAATCGTTTTTCTTAAGCCTTACTCCCCTGACTCCGATAGTATCTCTTCCTGTTGCCCTCACCTGCTCTTCCGTAAAGCAAATAGCCTTGCCCTGATGAGTAACCAACATAATATTGTCTTTTCCCGAAGTGATTTTTGCCCAGACCAGTTCGTCTTCTTTTTCCAGCTTAATGGCGGTTAACCCATTGCGGCGGATATTAGCATATTGGTTAATATGGGTCTTTTTGACTGTTCCCTGTCTTGTAGTCAGAAATATATCTCCACTATGGGATATTTCACTATCACTATTATAGGTTAATACGGATGTTACACGCTCATCCTGGGCGATATTAATAAGATTAACAATGGCCTGTCCTTTGCTAATGCGCGATGTTTCCGGCAAATCCCAAACTTTTAATTGATAAACCTTGCCTTTGTTGGTAAAGAACAAAATGTTATCGTGAGTATCAGCCGAGGCAAGGTGGGCAATTTCATCCTCTTCCTTAGTGGTCATGCCAGTTATGCCTTTGCCTCCTCTGGCCTGAGCGCGGTAGGTGGAGGGAGAAAGCCTTTTGACATATCCGGTTTTAGTCAGGGTAATAATAGTGCTTTCATTGGGAATTAGGTCAGCGTCGGAAAACTCGCCCACTTTGCCGGCTACGACCTTGGTTTTTCTCGCATCAGCGTATTTTTCCTTAAGCCTGACCAGCTCGTCTTTAATTACAAACAGAATTTTTTCCGGGTGTGCCAACAAATCTTTCAGATAGGCGATGGTTTCTCTGACCATAGCCAGTTCGTCTTCAATCTTTTGTCTTTCCAAAGCAGCCAAACGCCGGAGCTGCATATCCAAAATGGCCAGCGCCTGAAGTTCGCTTAATCCGAATTTTTTCATCAGGTTGTTTTGAGCATCCTGTGCGTCGGCTGATTTTTTGATCGTGGCAATAACTTCATCAATGTGGTCAACGGCAATTTTTAACCCCTCCAGAATATGTTCCCGGGCCAGAGCCTGTTTAAGCTCAAATTCGCTTCTGCGGCAGACAACATTCTGCCGGTGTTTTAAATATTCCTCCAAAATGATTGTTAAAGTCAGAGTTTGGGGTGTACCGTCAACCAAAGCTACCATATTAACCGGAAAAGTGGTCTGCAGCTCCGTATGTTTGTACAAATTATTCAAAACCTGCTGGGGCCTGGCATCCCTTTTAAGCTCGACAACCACCCTGATTCCGTGCCGGTCAGACTCGTCGCGCAAATCTGATATTCCCTCCAGTTTTTTTTCATGTACTAAATTGGCAATCCTGGCCACCATTTGGGCTTTGTTAATCTGGTAAGGCAGTTCAGTAATGACAATGGCAGATTTTCCGCCCGGAAGTTCTTCTATTTCTGCCCTGCCCCGCATAACAATTTTTCCCTTGCCGGTGGCATAAGCATTTATAATTTCTTTTTTATCAAAAATTATCCCGCCTGTCGGGAAATCCGGCCCTTTGATAAATTTTATAAGGTCTTCAAGGGGGACATCTGCAAGAGAGGTTAAAGGTGTGAGGCGGGAAGCTGGATTACTATTTCTCACTTCTAACTTCCATTGTTCTACCGTCTTTTCTATAATATAAACAATGGCATCCACAACTTCTCCCAGGTTATGAGTCGGGATTTTGGTGGCCATGCCAACGGCAATGCCTTCCGAACCCATTAACAGCAAATTGGGAAGTTTGGCGGGAAGATAAACAGGTTCATTTAGCGTGGAATCAAAATTGGGCAGAAAATTTACGGTTTCCTTGTCAATATCAAAAAGCATTTCTGCGGCAATAGCGGATAATCTGACTTCGGTATAACGCATGGCAGCAGGCGGATCTCCGTCCACCGAGCCGAAATTTCCCTGTCCGTCAACCAGGGTATAGCGCATGGAAAAGTTTTGGGCCAGGCGCACCAGCGCATCATAAAGGGCGATATCGCCATGGGGGTGATATTTTCCTAAAACCTCGCCGACAACTTTGGCGCTTTTGGTATGCTTGCCGGAATGAGCCAGCCCCATTTCGTGCATGGCGTATAAAATCCGGCGATGAACGGGTTTTAAGCCGTCTCTGACATCCGGAAGCGCCCGGGCCACAATAACGCTCATGGCATAGTCCAGATAGGACTTTTGCATTTCCTCGGTTATTTCCACCGGTATGAGTTTTCCTATATCCATAGCTTCTTTTTTGTCATTTCCGATCTAATCGGGAATCCATAAAATATTTAATGACATAGATTCCCGCTTGCGCGGGAATGACACAGGTAAAATTACTTCCCAATAAACTGGATGACAAACGGGGCGATTAAAAGAGCCACAATTTGTACAATCTTCATCATTGGGTTTAAGGCTGGTCCGGCAGTATCCTTTAAAGGATCCCCGACCGTGTCTCCAACCACAGATGCCTTATGAGTTTCGCTTCCCTTGCCTCCAAAATTTCCATCCTCAATATGTTTCTTTGCATTGTCCCACGCTCCGCCTGATGTGCACATAAAAAGAGCCAGAGCAAGGCCTGAGGCCACAATGCCTCCCAAAAATCCGCCCAAACTTTCGGCTCCGAAGAAACTGACTAAAATCGGCGTACCAACGACAATAATTGCCGGTACAATCAGTTCCTTTTGGGCTGCGGCAGTAACAATTTCTACGGCCCGGGAATAATCGGGCAGTCTTTTTCCTTCCATAATGCCCTTAATTTCCTTAAACTGCCGTCTGACTTCTTCCACCACTTCAAAAGCTGCTTTTCCGACCGAGCCGATAAGCCTGGAACTGAATAAGTATGGCAGGGCCGCTCCTATTAACAGACCCACAAAAACTTTAGGATTGGCAATATCAATAGTGGTCAATCCTGTTTTTTCAAAATAGGTGGCAAATAAAGCGCTGGCGGCCACCGCGGCGCTGCCAACGGCAAAACCCTTGGTTAAAGCTTTGGTGGTGTTGCCAACGGCATCCAGGCTTTCCGTGACTGTCACAGCCTTTCCGGTTAAACCGGCCATTTCCACCATACCCTGGGCATTATCAGAAATTGGCCCGAAAGTGTCCAAAGACATAATAATTCCGGTGGTGGCCAGCATGCCCATGCCAGCCAGGGCAATACCGTAAAAGCCTAAGAACAAATAGCCGGCAAAAATCGTTGCGGCAACCACAAGAACGCTGATAAATGTTGCTTCCATGCCTACAGAAATACCATGAATAATAGTTGTGCCCGCGCCGGTTCTGCTGGCTGTGGCAATATTAACCACCGGTTTTTCGCCGGGTCCGGTGTAATGCTTGGTGATAAACAAGAATATAAGCATAGAAATTATTCCGGCCACAGCCGCGTATCCGGCTCTGGGTTCGTTTAATAAATAAACTGCCAGAGCCATAAAGATAACGATGGAAGAAACTGCAGAAATAACAAAGCCTTTCATTAAAGGCACAATCGGATTTTCTTTATCATGTTTGGCTTCGACAAAGAAAGTGCCGATAATAGAAGTTATGACTGCCGCCGCTCGTGCCAAAAGAGGAAAAACGACACCTTTAAGTCCAAACATAGCTCCGCCCAAAATCATGGCAGCCACCACAGTCACTTCATAGGATTCAAAGACATCAGCTGCCATTCCCGCGCAATCTCCGACGTTGTCTCCCACATTATCGGCAATAGTCGCCGGATTTCTGGGATCGTCTTCCGGAATCCCTTTCTCAATTTTGCCCACCAAATCCGCGCCTACATCAGCGGCTTTGGTAAAAATGCCGCCGCCCACCCTCATAAAAAGAGTTAAAAGCGCGGCGCCAAAACCATAGCCGACCAAAACATCAGTGGCGTGTTTGGTAACCAGTTGTGCGCCCTGTCCTATATAAGTAAAATAGGCCCACATATAGATGAAAGAAACTCCCAAAAGACCCAGGCTTACGACCAGCATGCCGTTAACAGTTCCGGCGTTAAAAGCCACGTTCAAAGCGGGATTAAGGCCTTGTTGGGCGCTATTGGCAGTCCGCGAGTTGGCCCGAACCGCTATCCACATGCCAAAATAACCGATAGCGGCGCTGCCGACTGCCCCCAGAAGAAAAGCCACAGCCATTCCCAAACCCATGGTAAAATTGATCAAAACCGCCAAAATCAGCATGATAGGGACAACCACGCTGAACTGTCTTTTTAAATAGGCCATGGATCCGTCCCGAACGGCCTTGCCGATGCTTTTTATTTTGTCGTTGCCTTCGTCAACTTTTAAGACTTGTCTGGTTAACCACAGACCATAAATTAAAGCGATAATGGCAGTTAATGGGGCGCCAAATAGAGCGATAAGCTGTACGTCCATTTTCCTCCTGTTTATTTTTTCCTGTCATTCCCGATTTAATCGGGAATCTATATAATAATAATAATATTATTCTTCGAACGCCTGCCTGCCGGACAGGCAGGAAGTGAGAAGTTTCTACATTTATAGTTCTCGCTGCGCTCGAACAATAATCATATGGATTCCTGCTTTCGCAGGAATGACATATCAGATATCCAAATTAGCTGTTTTAGCGTGTGTTTGAATGAACCGTTTTCTGGGCGGAACTTCAGAACCCATTAACATATTAAAAACTTCGTCAGCTTTTTGGGCATCAGTAATATTAATCTTTTTTAAAGAGCGGTTGGCCGGGTTCATAGTGGTTTCCCATAACTGCTCCGGATTCATTTCTCCCAGGCCCTTATAGCGCTGAACCACCGGAGCGGCTTTATTACCTTTTTCCCGGGCTTTATTTATTTTCCGCTTCTTTTTCTTC
>JAMDAL010000013.1 GCA_023484305.1 Patescibacteria group bacterium
TAAGAGCTTTTTTTAGTTCATTTCTACGTATATACCCTATTTAGTCTAAGAGATAAACGCCTATACACTGGGTTTACATCCAATCTACGCAATAGACTTTCTCAACACGCAAGAGGAGAGGTAAAATCTACCAAAGACCGTAGGCCTCTTAAGTTAATTCACTATGATTATTTTATAAATGAGGAAGACGCAAAATCACGTGAGGTATTTCTAAAAAGTGGGTTTGGTAGAAATGAACTAAAAAAAGCTCTTAAAAGAACACTTAAAGAATTCTTGACTTAGCCTTAAAATCGCAAACGGATTGCCAAATTTTCCTTTTTCATTGGTAAAAACATGAAGTTTTATCATTTGCCTACAAATTCTATCATAATTTAGTCCTTAGTTTGATATAATTCTTTTTGCACTGTAAAATAAAGCTATGAAACACGTCATTTGGATAACTCCTCCGCCGCCGTTATACGAGGAGCTTAAAAAAATTATTGACAGCCTTTCGGCAAAATATCACACCCCTGTTTTTAGTCCTCATATGACTGTAGTTTCAGAAATAAATGCCGATTTGGAAACAATTAAAAATATTGCTGGAAACATCGCTGCCCAAACTAATCCTCTAAAACTATCTCTTGGTCCGGTTTCTTTTAGCACAACTTATTTCCAGTCGGTCTTTGTTAGAGTTAATTCCACAGCCGCTTTAATGCAATTAAATCTGGATTTGAAAAAGGCTTTTAACCTGGAAAATAGTGTTTTTATGCCACATATCAGTTTGCTCTATGGACTTGACGACATGAAGATTAGAGAAAAAATTGTGTCCCAGCTTCCCAAGTTTAAAGAGTCAGTTTTTGAAGCAAAAGAAATGGTAGTAATTCCCCAAACAACTAATCCCAAATCCTGGCAGTCTCAATGCGTGATTAGTCTTGGCAATAGGACAGTAAAATAACTTACTGCAAATAATATACCAGCTTTTCTCCGGCATCCTGCAATCTAAAAATAAATATATTTGTCAGTTTCTGCGACAGCAATTTCTGGCAAATTTATTATTTATTTCTTGCGATATCTGCATTTTTTATTAGCTTCGTCTCTAAACTCATAATCTAAGCGGTTTTGTTTGCCACATAGTAATCCAAAAGCCTTCTAATCATAAGTTGATATGAGGCCTGCTGTTTTTTGGCAGTTTCCTTAAAAAAGTTAAGGCTTTTTTCCGAAAGAGTGAGTGTAACCTTGGTCTTTTTTTCATTTAAACTTAACTCTTCCGGGCTGGGCAAAAAATCGTTTATGACCTTGGCCTTAATCGTCTCGTTGGTGTATTTTATTTTGTTTCTCATATATTTTTTTGCCTCTTCGCCAATAACCGGCTCCTATTATTCGGATACGGTCTTGACGATAAGTAAATCGTACTGTTAAAACACCTCCTTTCACTATTCCGAAACAATAATATCTTTCTTCGTCTTTGCTATGTGTTAAATCTTTGGCAATAACACGTTTCTGATCAAGAAAGGCATATTGTGCAATGTTAAAATCAATTCCGTGTTTTTCTATGTTATCTTTGTTTTTGTTTTCGTTCCATTCAAAACTTGTACGCATATTATATTACCATATAACCATATATTTTACCATATATGTTCTTAGATAATATATTTGTCAATTTCTGCGACAGTAATTTCTGGCAAATTTATTTTTCTATATCTACCCCGCCTAGTAATGATTGGTTTACAGATTATAAACCTGAAGAATCTTATTAGGCAACTAAAAAACCTGCCAAAAAAACTATCCAGAGCTTTTCAACAATCTATATTAGTACCTTCCCTAAATTAGTACCTATTTACAAAATAAGCAGAAAAAATACAATTGAAATAAGATATTATAAGTATACCTAACTGAAAATTCGTTGACCAGAGGGGACTAGAAAAGATTTACTAAATAAGCCTTAAGAAATTTTTCTATGCCTGTTAAGACTTCCTTATTAAGTTTGGCCGGGCTTTGGGCCACCCAGATTGCAAAATTGTAAAGCTCCTGGCTGTTAACCTTAAGCCACTTATTGTTTTTATGCAAAAACACAAACAGCGCTGTTATGGCAATTCTTTTGTTGCCGTTTTGAAACGGATGATTTTTTATCATCAGATAAAAAAGAATGGCGGCCTTGGCGATTAAACCATGGTAAACATCGGCTTTTTGCCACTTTTGAAAAGGAGTTACCAAACAAGTCTCCAAAATATGGGGAAAACGGGAACCAAATTCGGGTATAGGTTCATCAAATTCCAAATTTTCTTTGGCTAATCGGTATGCCAGATACTCAACTTCGGCAAGAGTCAACGTTTTCATTATTAATTACTGATTGCCTAACATTTGTAAAACCTCGCCGTATTCCTTTACGGTTTTATGTACTCCTTCGTCTATAACTCTTTTTTGTTTTGAAGACAACTTATTGCCCAAAAGAAACTCCACGTCTTTTGCTTCCACAGCATAAGCTCTGCCAACTTTTTGGGCTCTGATTAAACCTGATTTTACTTTTTTATAAACCGCAACACGGCTTATTCCTAAAATTTCGGCTATTTCAGGTAAGGAAAATAAATTTTTATTCTGCATAATGATATGTTAACTAACACTTTATAGATTAACATCAGTTAACTAATTCGTCAATAGTTAACAAAATTGTTGGATACGGCTGTTTTTTGGTTTTGAATTACTAATCAGATGCTTTTGAAAGCAAAACCGAAGAGGGAGTAGTACCACGGAAGCTGGGAACCAACGACCTGCCCGGTCTGGGCGCTGATTTGCTGGCTGATATTGGCGTTAAAAGGGATAATGCCCAGAAGTTTTCTAACCTGCGCTCCGTTAACATCATAGACGGGCGTTTGCCCCATTTGAGTTAATGTTATGGAAGAAACCGATGTAAATTTATTGCCTGTTGGCAGATTATCCAGGGCCTGACTGGGAAAAGATTTAATAATTGTCACGCCGCTGGGAGTTTTTATGGCCAAAGTGTTATCAGTTGGATTTATCACCACCGGAAATTGAGTTGTAATCTGATAAGGTCCGTTATTAATTAAAATGCCGTTACTGGTAAAATGCACACCGACTTCCCCGGCGCTGGCTGTGGTTAAATTCATC
>JAMDAL010000045.1 GCA_023484305.1 Patescibacteria group bacterium
TTTAGACGGTCTGCCGGATTTTTTTTGTATTGGCAATAAGCCAAAGGCCAAAGCCAATAATAATGACAATTTCCTGCGGCAAAACGCTGATTCTGCCCAAAACAGGAATTTTTAAAAGTTCTCCAAAAGGGAAAAGAAAAAAAAGAATAGTAAAAAATAGTTTCATAACGTCATATTTGTCATTCCCGATCTAATCGGGAATCTATAAAAACATCGCCGTCATTCTGGCTTGTCCAGAATCGATTCTGGAGTCGCTTCGCTCCCCAAAATAACGAGAGGAGGATTGCCACGCCCCTCGCTTTGCTCAAGGCTCGCAATGACACCAGAAGTTAATAAATAAAGCTTTCCCCTGACTAAAAACGAATGGAAACTCATAAAAAGCGCCATAAAAAATCCCGGCATACCGTCTAAAAATCCCAGTCTTATAAAATAATTCTGCAAAAACTTGGCCGCCGGATATAAAATTATCTGCCACAATCCTGATTTTTCACCACTTTTGTATAATTCTTCCGCTCTGATACTGCTGTAACTGTTAATCCTTTTAAGAAACTCCCCTATCGTTTGGTGCGGATAGTGGAGAAGCGGGTTAATTAATACGCTTGTCTTGCCTTTTATTTCCCATTTTTCATGAACCTTTCCTTCCCACTTCCCTGCTCCCTTTTGGGCCATCCGCAGAAGTTTAACGCTATTTGTTTCTCCGTGTTTCAGCCATTTTCCTAAAAAGAAATCATGTCTCTTAACAACGTAGCCTTTTATTGTTCGAGACCGCCGGTTAAGAACTTCTCGCTTTGCTCGAAGAATATTATCCTTTTCAATTACCGATTTAATCTCCTCTGCCAAGTCCTTACTAACTCTTTCGTCCGCATCCACAAACAATATCCACTCTCCTTTTGCCTTTTTTAATCCAAAGTTACGTTGTGCAAAGTAGTTGCCGCCAAGCTTTCTCTCGTATAAGGTTATTCTTTGTTTACTGTTATCTGCTTTCTGTTTTCTGACAATTTCTTTTGTTTTATCCTCTGAATAATCATCCACCACTATTATCTCATCGCACCACAACAAGGCCTGCAGACATTCCTCAATATTTTTTTCCTCGTTTTTGGTCAAAACCACCGCGCTAAGCATTTTTATCCTTGTCATTCCCGGCCAAGCGGAAATCTATACAATTATTTTAAATATATATAACACAAACAGCAAAATATTATAGAAAACTGCCGTGGTTATTAGGGGCATAACCTTATATTTATATTGCTTTATTAGGGAAACCAAACCAAGAAAAAATAACGGCAGGCAGGTAAGAAAAAATCTTGCGCCAAACGAACTTCCTCCCCACCACTGGCTCCAGCCGGAAGTTACCAGAATTTGCAGTATAAAACCAGTCAGCAATAACCGTTCAATCCCCTTATTGGAAAAATATTTTAAACCCCATAAACTCAAAACAAAAAGCGGAGTCCATAAAAACAAACCATGACGCGGTGAAAACAAAACTTCCATAACATGTCCTGGAAATAAACTAAAACCTCCTGCTTCCGTAGTATTCAAATAGGAAATTTTCCACCACGCTCCGTTTAGTATCTGCCAGGAAATAAGCTGGGGCAAAAAGGCCAGGAAAAAGGCTGCGAATAAAGGCCAAACCCTTAAACCGTTTTGCCGTATCAGATAGACGAAAAACGGAAATATTAACACCGCGCTTTCCAGCCTGGTAGCAATTAACAAACCGCCAATAACTCCCAATCCCAGTAAACGAAATAATTCTTTCTTTTCTCCCGTCATTCTGGCTTGTCCAGAATCATTCTTAAGACGGATAAATATATATATAAAAACTGTAAACAAAAAAAGGGCCGGCAGATGAGAAGTTACCGGTTCGTACATTAAATAAAACAGCAAATTGGAGCCAAAAACCAGAAGCAGAACTCCTGCGGCGCTGATTTTTTTAGACGCATATCTAAGACCAGTTATATATAATAGGTATAGTGCAATAACTCCCAGTAAAATATTTCCTTCTCCAATTATTAACTCATACGGCCAGGAATAACCGTTAAGAGCCGTGTTTATTTTGAAAAAATTTAATACTGCGGCCAGAGCGTGTCCCAGAAGATAAAAGGGCAGCCATAAAACTGCGCTGCCGATACCCCAGTGGTTTAAAGGCAGTTTGCCGGACGGATTAATTTGAACTGCAAAAGACAGACGGGGTTTGCCGCTTATTTTTGAATGCTGGTTCTGCCAAAAACGGTATTCGTTTTGAAAATTTAAGTCGCGGTCAAAAACCAACGACCGGTCATAAGCATAATATCCCAAACCGTCCCCGTAAACTCCAAAGCCCGTGTAATTAAAACGGATAACATAAATTAAAGACGCCAGTATAAAAAGCAGTAAAAAGACTTTTTTCATTGTAAAAAATTATTGTTCGAGCATCAGCGAGAACTTCTCACTTCGTTCGAAGAATAAACCTTATGAATTCCGTCTCGTCTGGAATGACAGTTTATTGGTTTGTTTTCTCAATAATCACCCTGTCCAAATAAAAGAATTTGTCGTTAAGATTGGCATAGGTTTTAAATTTTCCTTTATCCTCATAAATCGTATAGGTCAAAAGGGCCTTTGAGTCTTCTTCCCTGCCGCCCAGCCACCAGACCAGGTATCGGTAATTATCCAGATAGCCGTTAAAAATATCCAGATCGCCGTAGCGCCAAAGTTTAAAAGGTTTGTTTTTGGCATCAGAGAGAATTAAGATAACGGCCTTTTCCTGATCTATTAGCGGAACAGGGTATGAGCCGGGGTTAAGCTGGGCCGGCAAATATTTCTGAAAGAAAAAATAAACTCCAAAGCCGGACCAGACAAGAATGATAAAAACCGAAGCAATTTTTAATAACAGCCGGCTGTTTTTCTGCAATTTGGTTGTTAAATGCGCACATAAAATAATAAAGGCCGGAATAAGAAAATAAAAATAATGAAGCGGCGGATCGCCGTGAAGAAACAAAAGAAGAACGGAAAAAGAGATAAATGACAACAATAAAGTGAAATTATTAAGATTTTTTTTAATCATCCGCAAAGATAAAAAACCCAACGCCAAAGCCAAAACCGCCAAAGGCCAGCTTAAAAAAGAAAAACGCAGAATCCGGTACGGCAGCCACAAAATTAAAAGCTTAATCATTTCCAGACCGTGCGTGACGTCATAAAATAAAATCGGCGATAAGGGCAAAAGAAAAACGCCAAAAAATAACAGCGTTTCCCTGACTTTTTTCATAAGCAGCAAAACCCCCGGACAGAAAAAAACCAGAATCATGGCAGACAAGTGCATTTGTACCGCTATGCCTGTGGCAAGAGCCGACAGATACAGAAAGACATTCCGGCGCCTGTTAAAAAACGTAAGAAAAAATCCCAGGCTTAACAAACTGAAAAACGGCGCTAATGAATAATGCGCCGGAATCCGGGCCAGGGCATAAGAGGAAGGAAATAGGCTTAAAAACAACAGTGAAACCAAGGCTGTTTTTTTGCTAAACAGGGTTTTGGTAAAATAATAAAGAAAAACAAACTCCAGAATATCAATCAGAAAAGTCAGAAAATAGCCGCTAAAAGGACTGCCTTTAAAAATCAGTAAAAACAGGGCCAAAAGATAGTAATACAGCGGCCCGTGGAAAAGCCACGTATGGCTGGAAGGAGGCCCCAAAAGCAGAATCTGACGGTCAAAAGCGATATGCTTGGCAGAAAGATAATCCCGGCCGATTTCCTCGGTAAAAGGCAAAGTGGCAGAAATTAAATGTACCCTTAAAAAAATAAACAGCGATAAAACCGTAAAGAAAAAAAAGTTATATCTGATTTTGTCAAAAAGATAGTTCAAAACGACTTTAAAACCAAGCAGAATAAAATAGCCAAGAGAAAGAAAAAGCCGGAAATTTTTTTGGTACTTTAAAATAAAAAGCAGATTGCTAATAATGTTGTGGTATAAATTAAAAAGGGGCTTTGACTCTTTCTTCTTTTGCCCTTTAAGATAATGAATGGCAGAGACATTAACAGTTTTTAAGGAAAAACCGGATGATACTGCCCGGCGGCAAAAATCCGCATCTTCGTAGTAAAGAAAAAACCTTTCGTCCAAAAGCCCGATTTTATCAAAGACCTGCCGTTTAATAAGCAAGCAACAACCCGATAAATAATCAATACTCTCAACCTCGTCATTCTGGCAAGCGAAGCGCGCCCGGAATCCGTTCTTCTTATGATTCTGGAGCCGCCATACGGGCTCCCCAGAATGACGCCATTGATAATCTGTCGTTTCTACGTGACAGGCTCTTCCCCAAATCCAATTTATTCTTCCTCCCAAATCATAAATCCATTTACCCTGTTTTTTGTATTTTATAATCGGTCCGCAAATATCAGCCCTGACTTTTAAAAGCCGCGTCAAAAAGTCTGAAGCAATTTTTAAATCCGGATTTAACAGCCAGAAGTAATCAGCGTTCTTATACAGCCCGAGCCGGACAGCCTTGTTAACTGCTTTGGCAAAACCCAAATTATTAACGCTGTCAATCACAATAGTTTCCGGAAATTTATTTTTTATTGCCAAAACAATATCTTCGCCGGAATTGTTATTGACCACCGCGGGAATTATTTTTGCCTTGCTTTTTTGTTTTTTTAGCTGTGACAATAAGTTCAGGGTTTTTCCCGTTTCCCGGTAGTTGACAATAACGGCAAAAACTTTTTTCATAATGCTTATCCCGGGTAAATAACTTTGATCCTGCCGGGCTCTGTCTTATAAACCTTAATTAAATCGTTTTTTGTCGAGACGGATATGGCGATAATTTTATCGGCTTTTTTGACGGCGTTTTTGGTCTGCCAGGAAAGTTTGCGGCTGGTAAAAAGCCTGGGATATTTTTCAAAAGCTAAATCCAAAACCAAGACAACGTTTTTACCAGAAGTCACTAGCGGCAGAGCCTGATTTAAACCTATAAAAACATCCACCGGTTTTATTAACTGCTCCAGACTAAGCCTAAATTGCAGCCAGAATTTCTGCGGATAAAGAACTTTATTATAAAAATTATTGCCCATACTGTTTACAAACTCCGCCCCTAATGGTTTTTGGGAATAAAGAATATATTGATTTTTACGGTCGATAAGGCTTAACTGCCGCAGCAAATTATAACTGAGCCAATAATTTCCGGATTTACAAACGGCGTTTAACGCTCCCGCATCAACTCCTATTTTCATATGGGCAATTATAGCAAAATTTGCTATTGCATTTTAACTGTATACTTGATAACCTGTTTTTAGAGGATAATTTTGTGAGCCAAATATCATCTTTTTCTAAAACACTTTCTTTAACCATTTTTCTATTTTTGGTACTCTCTTTTTTCTATCCACCGGTAGCTTTTGCCAATACTACAATTTGCCAAGACAACTCTTTTGATTTGCAAACCTGCGTGTGGAAGAAAATTCCCGATAACCAAAATGGCTTTACAAAAGACAACGGCCATATTGCTTTTGCCGCCGATAAAAGCGGCTCCGGTTCGCCCTCTTTTTTTATAATAAATAATTCGTACGCCTCTGATTTTGCTTTTAATTTTCAGGTTCAGGGTCTTAAAGGTTTTCATAAAAGCGCGGTTTTGCGTTTCCAAAACAGCCAAAACTATTATTTGCTGGATTTAAAAAGCAGCCTGGACAATAATGACAGCTGGGTAATATTATCGCGATTTAATAACGGCCGGGAACAAATTTTAGTTAAAGAAAGATATCAAAATCAGGTTAACAACTGGTATATGGTGGAGACCAAAGTTGTTGACAACCATATTTCGGTTACAGTTTCCGACAAACCTTTAGTTGATTTTTATGACAGCGGGCCTATTTTATCCGGAACAGTCGGTTTTTCCGGCGGGCCTGATCCTTTGGCTGAAACGCTTGTCTGGTATAACCATATCATCCTATCTAATTTGACGCCGCAATACCCGGTTATTTTTATTCCCGGTTTGGGCGCCAGCTGGAACGCCTCTGATATGCTTTCCTGCAGTCTTGACAACTCAAACATCTGGACTCTGGCTCCTTATGCGGATATGTATCAAAAATTAATTTTGACTTTTTTTCAAAACGGCTATGAATTAAACAAAGATTTTTTTATCTATGGCTACGACTGGCGCCAGAATATGGTAACCGCCGGAAAAAAATTTAAAACTTATCTGAATAATATTCTCGCGCAAAATCCGTCGGAAAAGTTTAATGTGGTTTCCCACAGTCTGGGAGGACTGGTAATCAGAAGCTATCTTGGGCAAAACCCCAACGACAATCATATTAATATGGCAATTTCTCTGGGCGCGCCCCATTACGGCACGGTTCTGGCATACCCGATGTGGGAAGCCGGAGAAATCTGGACCAATGACCAGATGCAAAAGTTTGCCTCCCTGTTTTTAATTAACCATTGCCGCTCAATTTTAAAAATAGGCAATAAGGATATTTTGCAAAGCATTGCGCCTTCTGTTAGGGATTTATTGCCGGTTTTTGACTATCTTAAACTGAACAATAATCTGATTGCTACAAAAACTTTAAACGAACAAAATCTTTGGCTAAACAGCAATCCTTTTGATACTAACGGTATTTTTATTACTGTCGGAGGAAATAATATCAGCACTTTAAAATATCTGGATGTTGTTCAACCAAACGCCGCAGAAAAACTTCTCGGTCTCTGGCCGGACGGAAAACCGATAAACAACTCTTACGCCAGCGAGGGAGACGGCACCATATTATTAAATAGCAGTCTGGAACCAAATGCCCTGGCAAAAACAATTAACCGGACAGACCATTCAGGACTGATATATAGCGACTCGGCCATTAAAACAATTTTTCAATACCTAAACCGTCCGGATATTTCCATAGCCGTTTATCATCCTGTTCCCGAAATTACCCAGATTAAACTAAATTTAACCGGCCTGGCAAGGGAAATCTGGAAACAATACATTTTAAAAATCCGGCGTTAGGATGGTAATAACATATAAATGAAAAAAAATGTAAAAAGTATTAATGCAACAAAAACAAAACTTATTTATTTTAGGTTCAGACGTATTTAACCTGGAAGGTTAAACAGCTCTGAACCTGTGGATTTTACTCATATCTAATGGCATCAATTGGAGAAAGATCTGCTGCCTTTTTGGCGGGAAAAACGCCAAAAACAATACCAATGGCGCTGGAAACTCCCAGGGCCAAAAAAACCGAACCGAAATCTAAATAAGCGGGAAACAATCTTTGCACCGCCAAAACTATCAGTCCGGCAAAAAAAAGACCCAGAAATCCGCCAAACAGGGATAGAATTACGGATTCTGATAAAAACTGATAAAGAATATCAAATTTTCTGGCCCCTATTGCCCGGCGGATGCCAATTTCCTTAATTCTTTCCGTCACAGAAACATACATTATATTCATAATGCCTATTCCTCCGACCACCAAAGAAATGGCAGCAATGGCCACCAGTACCAGATTAAGCACGGAAAAAATTGAATTTATGGTGTTTAAGAGTTCAGAAGATTCGCTGACCGTAAAATCATCTTCGTTATATCTTTTCAGAAGAGTTTTTTTGATATCGTCTTTTAGGGTTAAAACGCTCTTGGCGTCTTTGGCTTCGGTATAAATGGCAAAGAATTTTTTGTCGGGATTAAGAAAATACGAGGAACGAAAGGGAATTATGGCGCGCATATCCGTCTCCGATCCCAGTGCTCCTCCCCCCGTTTTCTTTAAAACTCCTTTAACAATAAACCTTTCCTTTTGAATCCGAACTGCTTCTCCCACCGCTTTTTCTCCCGAACCAAAAAGCTTATTAGCGATCTCCGCGCCCAATATAACCGCTTTTGCGCTTTTTTCATTATCGGCATTGGTAAACAAGCTTCCCCGGGCTGCCTCAACTTTAATAACTTTAAAGGCATCGCCCGTTGTAGCCAACAGGGTTGTAATTTGAGATTTATTTTTATACTCGATTTTTAAAGTCTTGGTAAAAAATGGCGCTATCGCCTGAACATTTTTAAGACGTTTAATTTTTAAAACATCTTTTTCATCAAACTGTATCCCGCCTATTAATCCCTGTCCGCCGTTTTGCGAGAATCCCTGTCCCGGTAAAACCATCAATAGATTCTGGCCCAAAGACTGAAATTGCTGCTCGATATATTTTTTAAGCCCTAACCCCAGAGCCATTAAAAGAACAACGGAAAAAACCCCGATTAAAATTCCCAAAGAAGTCAAAATTGTCCTGACCTTGTTGCGCGAAAAGTCAAAAAATGCCGATTTAATAATAAAAACAAGATAGCTAAAATTAATCATTTATGTATTTCCCCGTCTATAATTTTAATCACCCGTTTGGTTTTGGCGGCAATATGGCGATCATGAGTAACAACCACAACGGTGATTTTTTCCTTAGAATTTAACTCTGACAATAGATTAATTATGCCTTCTCCGCTTTTTGTATCCAGATTTCCCGTCGGTTCATCGGCTAATATAAGCTGCGGTTCCATAATTAAAGCTCTGGCAATTGCGACTCTTTGCTGCTGCCCTCCGGAAATTTTGTTGGGGTAGGAATTTTCCTTTCCGGCAATACCAAACTGCTGCATAAGTCTTATGGCTTTTTGCCTTGGGTCAAAATTAAGCTGTTTCCTGGCATAAATTGCCGGCAAGACAATATTTTCCAAAATTGATAATTTGTTTATGAGATTGAACTGCTGAAAAACAAACCCCACAAATTCATTGCGCAGCGTGGAAGTCTGATTGTCATCAAGCCTGGAAATGTCCTTCCCCGAAAAAGAAATTTTTCCCTTTGTGGGTTTGTCTAAAAGTCCGATAATATGCATTAGGGTTGATTTGCCCGACCCTGAAGGCCCGATAATAGAAGAAAACTCGCCGTCCTTAATTGTAAGGTCAATATTTTTTAAGGCTGCAAATTTAGTTTCCTGATCAAGAACGTATTCTTTCCAAACATTTTCCAAAATTAACATATCTTAATAAACAATATCTCCCGCTTCCAGGCCGGATTTAATTTCAGTATAGTCGCCTATCTCCTCCCCAAACTTCGGATATACCTTCTTTTGGCCCTTGCCAACCGCTTTGTAAAGAAACTTCCTGCCGTTTTCCACCTGAATATTGGCAGTAGGAACAGCCAGGGTATTTTTCTTTTCGCGGGTTACAAATTCCACATCTCCCGTCATGCCCAAACGCAAATAGTAATCGCTGTTATCGTTATTAAAAAAAATTTTAACCGCATAAACAGTACCTGTCTCATCGGTTTTGGGTGTAAAAGAAATTTCTTTAATTTTTCCGTTAATTTCCTTATCCGGATATGAATCCAAAACAATCTTGCCTTTCATATCGTTTTTAAGATTAACCACATCCGTCTGGTCGGCAGTGGCCAAAAAATAAATAGTTTTAGGATTAACCACGTCAAATTCTGCCTGCGCCGGAGTTATATTAATGCCCGCATTTGGCGAATCAATATGGGTTACCAAACCGTCAATAGGGCTCCATAAGTTGGAATATTCTACAGACAGGTTTTGTAATTCCACGTCTAAAACAGAATTATTAAGCCCGAATTGCGATTCGTCTAAAATCCTCTGGACGGGGGAAGTCACTATAGTATTTTTGTAATCCTCTTTTGTCTGTTCAAATTTCCATCTGGTTGTCAGATAGTCATTTAAGTCCTTTTGCAGATTCTTTTGCACGGATCTTTGGTCCAGCGATGCCAATGTCTGATATTTTTTAACAACATCCCCTTCCTTAACACCAACCCAGGACAGATACCCTGAAGTTTGAAATCTTAAGCTGGCTTTTTCCCAAGCGTCTAATGAACCGGAAAGAGAAAGTGTTTCAGTTAAGGTTTGTTTTTTTAACTTAAAGGCGTTCTTTTTATCAATTTGTCCGGAAGAAAGCATAAAACGATAAACCAAAACAAAAACCACAGCAACAATCGCCGGTATTAAATACCAGCGTCTGCGGATTTTTTTAAATATAGCGCTGAATTTAGTCATAATGCAAAAAAACTCTGCACAATTTTGTGCATTAATGTATTCTATATTATTTCCGTAATAATTGGAAATATTTGTATCAGTTAGGAGGTTATAAATTAATCTGACGGTAAATCCGAATTAAAAGTGGACCCAGGAGGTGTTGATCCTCCCACCTTTCGCATGTGAAGCGAACGCTCTACCGCTGAGCTATGGATCCATTATTATTAGTTATTGACGTAAATTATACCATACTTTAAACTATCCGCATGTTGGATTTTGCTAAAAAAATCGGCAACTTTTTTTTAGATACCATTGAAACGGTGGTTATTGCCCTGGCCATTTTTGTTGTTATTTACCTTTTTTTGGTCCAGCCGCACCAAATTAAAGGCAGCTCTATGTACCCGACTTTTTATGACGGGGAATATATATTAACAGATAAAATTTCTTACCGTTTCTTCAGTCCTTCCCGCGGAGACGTTATAATACTTTTGGCGCCGAAAAACCACGAACTTGACTATATTAAAAGAATCATCGCCCTGCCCGGGGAAAAAGTTATGGTTAAAAACGGCCGGGTTTATATTAATGATAGCCTCTTAAACGAGCCGTATTTATCCCAAACTGTAATGACCTATGCCGGCGCTTTTTTGCACGAAACGCAGGATTTTACGGTTCCTGACAAAGAATACATTGTGATGGGAGACAACCGTGAACACAGTTCTGATTCGCGGGAATGGGGTACGGTAAAAAGAAACGAAATTATTGGCAAGGCTTGGCTGCGCTATTGGCCTTTAAACAGAATCTCTTTTATTCCTCATATCAGTTACTGAAGGCTTTTTTCAGAACCTGGGCAAATTTGTTCAGCTTAACCGTGGTTTCATTTTTGGGGCCGTACATTACCAAAGCGATTCTGACTCCTACCTTGCTTTGGGCAACGCGAACTTTGCCGTTTAAAATCTCTGACAACTCCTTCTCTATTTTTTCCATTTCCGGGCTCTGCTCTTTGGCTTCTTTTTCGGTTTCTTTAACCGGCGGGCTAATTTTTAACCTTCTGGCAAGTTCTTCTGCTTCCCGGACCGAGGCGCTTTTTTTTAGTAAAATTTTATAGGCATCAACCATCAGCTTGGGATCTTCCAAAGCCAAAAGCGCCCTGGCATGGCCTTCTGTGGTTGAACCGGAAACCAACCCGTCTTTAATTGCATCAGGCAATAATAACAGCCTTAACGTATTACTGATATAGGAGGCGCTTTTGCCCACTCTTTCGGATATTTCCGTCACTGTCAGATTAAACTCATCCAGAAGCCTTTTGTAAGCCTGGGCTCTTTCTAAAGCGTTAAGGTCTTCCCGCTGTACATTTTCCACCAAGGCCATCTCCAGCATTCCCCGAGGCGTGGTTTCTTTAACGATTACGGGCACAAGTTTAAGACCCATCATTTTGGCAGCCCGCCATCTTCTTTCGCCCGCTATAATCTGATAACCGGCCGGAGTTTTTGCCACTACCAAAGGCTCTAAAATACCGTGGATTTTAATGGATTCCACCAGTTCAATAAGGGTATTGTTGTTTATTACTCCTCGTGGCTGCAGAGGATTAGGCTGAATAATATTCACTTCCAGCTGTATAATCTGTTCGTCAACTGTCATAATCAATTCTTAGGCAGGAAGAACCTCGATAACTTTTTTTCCCAGGCGCGTTTTGAAGTTAACTATTCCGCTGATTTTTGCCAGAATGGAATCGTCGCCGCCGCGTTTGGCGTTTTGGCCGGGGTGAAATTTCGTGCCGCGCTGGCGCGCTATAATGGCGCCTTTATTAACTTTTTGTCCGCCGTAAATTTTAATGCCCAAACGCTTGGCAACTGAATCCCGGTTTCCTTTGGTAACTCCGCCTGCTTTAATATGTGCCATATGGTTAGCTGGTTAATTAGTAATTTTTCTAAATACGTAAATATTTCTTCTCACCACTGCTTTTTCTCTACTATAGGGCAGGGGTCCGGTTTCGATACTATAGCCAAGTTTATAAGAATTGTCAACCACTTTTTTCACGAAAAATTCCTGGCTGTGTATTAAATATGAAGGCAATGCTATAACAATCACTCCGTCGTTTGTTAAAATTTTGTGCCAATCTTTTAAGCAACCCAAATACATTCTTTCTAAACCATCAATAATTCTCTTAATATACCCAGGTGTCACCGCCTTGTTATTTTTAGTTATAAATTGAACATTTTTATCACCTAAAACCTGACACCTGATGCCTGACACCTGTTCAATCATCGGTCCCAAATACGGCTCTGTCACAATTAAATCTATGCTGTTTTTCTCCAGTTTTTCAAAAATGTGTGCGGCATCCTCTTGAAATAATTGAAAATTGTGTTGTGAAAATTGAAAATTTTTTTTGAGCCATTCTAAATTCTGCCGGCTGCTTTCCACGGCAACTTTTTGGTTATCAGAGCCAAAAACTGTCAGACCCGACAATAATCCTTCTGCTAAAATTGTTCCCATGCCGCAAAAAGGATCTAATAGTGTCGTCTTTTCCCCACTTACCGTTTCCAATTTGCCAAATCCAATATTAACCATCATTCTGGCAATTTTTGGCGGCAGCATGCCCTCCTCCGGCAAAACTTTTGGCCTCTCGTAATCTCTTTTTCTCCACTGCTGAAAATTTTGCACCGCCAGAGTTGTTCCTAAAATAAAATTACCTCTGCTGCCTGCCACAATGACTTCTTTTATTTTCTGTTTTTCCACTACCACGCTGGAAAGTTCGCTCTTGTTTTCCTTGGGCAAAACAAATCTGGCCTTAATCCCTTTTTGTTCTAAGATATTTTTAATTTCCCTACTATAATGATATATATCATTAAAGTGATCAATATTTTTATTGTCACTCAACCAACTTAATCCAAAAGTTATTTTATTATTGTTCGGGTCCGCCTCTGGCGGACGAGAACTACTTTTAAGACTTCTCGCTTCCTGCCTGTCCGGCAGGCAGGCGTTCGAAGAATAAGTAGATGTATCCAATATTGAAGTTACAGTTTTTACTATATTCACGTCTTTGTTTATTTTTGCTTCTACTTTGGCAATTTTTACCGTTCCTCCCAATTTGTCTATTAAAGCAGTACAGTCTAAATCAGCAATTGTCTCAATGTGAAAAACTTTTTGGTTGGAGAAAATTTCTTTAAATTTTAGAGAGGATTTTAAAACTGACCTTAATTCTTCTGCCGCCAGTTCTGAAGCGTTTCCGAGGATAAAAAGATATTCCATCGTATTTTGTCATTCCTGCGTCATGCCAAAGGCAGATCCGCCTCTGGTGGAAAAGCAGGAATCTATATAATAGCTAAATAATTTGTATAGATTCCCGATTAGATCGGGAGCGACAGAGGTATTGTCAATTGATTATTTGGTCTTTTTTTTAGCTGTTTTCGTTACTTTTTTCTCAACTTTTGGCTCTTCTTTAGCCTTTTTTTCGCCTGTTTCAATTGAGGTAATTTTAATCTGCGTCAATTTGGCCCGAAATCCTTTTTTGCGTCTGTATCTGACTTTGGATTTATATTTTGCCACTACAACTTTATCGCCTTTAATCTGTTCTTCCACAACAGCTTTTACAGTTACGCCGTTTACCAGAGGTTGTCCTACGGTTATTTTCCCTTCCTCGTTTAAAAGATAAACTTCCTTAAATTCCAGTTCCTCGCCTTTATTTTTATTAATTTTATCCACCAACAGGCTTTGGCCCTGGCAAACCTGATATTGTTTTCCGTTAATTTTAACCACTGCGTATTTCATAGTTGTGTATTGTACCTAAATTATGCCCTTTTTACAATAACTAAGAAAGCGATATGATTTTTCTGTGGCTATTTTGGCTGATAATATTTGAGGCTATACCCAAAAGTATGGCCGTTGATATCAGCGAACTTCCTCCATAGGAAACCAGAGGCAGGGTAATGCCGGTAATCGGAACCAAACTCATATTCATCCCGATATTAATAAACATCTGAATAAAAATAACGGATATAACCCCGACAAGAACAATACGGCCGAAATTCTCCTTTGTATTTTGCATCTGGCTAAAAAGACGAAACAGCAAATAGCAATAGGCCGATAATAAAACACAAACGCCGATAAACCCCCATTCTTCGGCAAAACTGGCAAAGATAAAGTCAGTATGAAACTCCGGCAGAAAAGCCAGATGCGACTGTGTTCCCCGGCCCAAACCCCGGCCAAAAAGTTCTCCGGAACCAACCGCCAGCATGGACTGAATGGCATTATAACCTGTACCCAAAGGGTCAATACCGGGATTTAAAAATGTGATAATCCGCTGTTTCTGGTATTCCTTAAGAAAATGCCAGACAGGTATAGCCAGGGCTAAAAAGACGAAACAGCAAATAGCAATCAAAAGCGGCTTAACGCCAGAAACAAAAAAAATTGTCAGCCACAAAAAACCAAAAACCAAAGCATTTCCCAGATCCGGCTGCCTTAAGATTAAGATAACCGGAAAAAAGAATAAAAGGCTGGATATAATTATATTTTTGTAATTTCCCGCTGCCTCAAAACGGTCGGCTAAAAACAGAATCATTAAAGGCTTAATAAGTTCTGAAGGCTGCAGCCTGATCAATCCAATATCTAACCATCTGACAGAACCTCTGGTGACAACCCCGACAACTTCCGTCAAAATCAGAAAAAATATGCTCAAAACATAAAACCATGGCGTTAGATTTTTATAAATCCGGTAATCAACCGCCGCAAATAAAAAAAAGACAAGAAAACCTAAAAACCCAAAAAACAATTCTTCGTTAACCAGATTTGGAGCCACGCTGTATAAGGTGGTAACGCCTAAGGCGTAAAGAAAAAACGCAGGTATAATAATTCGCCAGTCGATTTTAAAAGAAAAGTTCATTTAGTTTGTTTATTGTTCGAACCGAGTCAGACTCGACGAGAACTTCTCACTGCGTTCGAAGAATATCATTTAATGAAGATACTATTCTACTACTTCAAGTTTATCACCCTGCACAAGTTTACTAGCCAGGGTTTCTTTTTTAATGTATTCTTCGTATTCTTTTGGCCAACTGGGCAAAACAACTTTGACTTTTTGACTAAGTCCGCAGCCGGCCAGTTTCCGCGCCTCCTGAATTTTTCGTACCAGCTCCCTGGCTTCTCCTTCCGCTTTTAGCTCTGAAGTTAAGGACGTCTCTAATTCTACGGCTAGCCCTTCTTTGCTTTCAATAAAATCTAATTTTTTAACGTTGAGCTCGTCTTCTATCAGCTTAAGTAAACTTAGTTCTCTTTTTGGCAAAACTTCTTCTATCGACAAAGAACTGATAGTCATTTTTGCCAGGGGTTGACGAACTTTAATCTGCAACTCTTTTCTCTTACTGTGTCCTAGTTCGCAAATCTTTCTCACCATTTCCATATCAGATAATAATTTATTGTTATCTGTTAACTGTTGTCTGTTAACTGTTGTCTTTTTACGGTTATCTACAACGGGTTTACCCTTTGAAGCTTTAGCGAAGGAGGGCCACGATGTCAAATGCACCGAATTTTTCACCTGAAAATCCTCTACCTCCGCTACTTTTTCTACTTTATCTGCCTGTCCTACTTTATCTACTTGTGCTACTT
>JAMDAL010000048.1 GCA_023484305.1 Patescibacteria group bacterium
TATGGGAGCTTTCCCGCTGCCCCAGCTTTGTCATTGCCACACCGGGAAGAATTAAGGACCTGATAAATATGAAAGCATTTCGTCCTATTGCCTTTTCCTCGGTTGTTTTTGACGAGGCAGACAGGATGGTGGATATTGGTTTTATTAAAGATATGAAATTTATTATTTCGCTTTTGCCCAGAAAAAGACAATCGCTGTTTTTCTCGGCCACCATTGACGATTCAGTTAAGCAGGTATTACAAAGTTTTGTGCAAAATCCTGTAACAATCTCTGTTAAAAGCGGAGAAACAGTGGAAAACATCACGCAGAAAATTATCAATATTACCGACAGAAACAAAAAACTGGAAGTGCTGCATGAGCTTCTTATCCAAAAGGAATTTGAGAAAGTTCTGGTTTTTGGCCGGACCAAACACAGTGTCCAAAAGCTTTGCGACGAGCTTGCGGCCAGAGGTTTTAAAACCGGCGCTATTCATGGCAATAAAAGGCAGAGCCAGAGACTAAAAACCCTTCAGATGTTTAAAAACAATTTGATAAATATTCTAATTGCCACAGATGTGGCTTCCCGGGGACTGGATATTCCCAATGTCAGCCATGTCATTAATTATGATCTTCCCCAAAGCAAAGATGACTATATCCATAGAATCGGACGAACCGGAAGAGCGGATAAAAAGGGCGTTGCCCTGACCTTTGTCAACTAAGGGTTTAAAAGCACAATTGCCAAATTTAAAACACCGGCAAAACTGACCCAGAGAATATAGGGTACCAGAAGCCAGAAAGATAATTCGGATATTTTATAAAACAGTTTCATTGTAACCAGAATTGCCAGCCAAAGAAGAATTAAATCCAAAAGAGCCAGAAAAGGCAGATGAAAGCCGAAGAAAAAAATCGACCAGAGGAAATTAAGAAATAGCTGCAAAGCAAAAAATCCCAAAGCTTTTTTAGCCGCTTTACCCTTGCGATTCCAGATTATTCCGGCGCTAATTCCCATTAAAAGATATAAAGTTGTCCAGACCGGCCCGAAAATCCAGTTGGGAGGGGAGAAAAAAGGCTTGTTCAGAAAGCTGTACCATAATCTAACTGAGGAAACAGTAAAAGGAGTACTGATTAAGCCCGTCAGCTGGCAAACCAAAACCGCAAAAAAATTTTAACTAAAGGCTTCATAAATTAAGTTTACATTTATACAAAGTTAAAGTCTAGTCACGGTAAAACCTGCCGGATAGAAAAGAAAAGCGGCAGGATCTTCCTCCACCAGATATTTTTGAAAATCCAGATATTTCTGTTTTCGCTCGCTGACATTTACAAGCGTTCTGCCGTCTTCCAAAAGTTTGTCTATGCGGGGGCTGTTAAGCCCGGAAATATTGCCTTCCTGGGTGGAATGCCAGAGACTATACTGGTCCGGGTCAGGCATAGTTTCCACAGCTGCCAGAAAGACGTCAAAATTGTCGGCAATGGAATCGGAAGGAATAATTTGGACCTTAATGCCCAGGTTTTGCCAGTTTTTGGCAATAGATTGGGCAATAGGCAGATAAGCTTTCATAGAAGTCAGTTTAAGGCTAAATTCGGCCGAAGATGTTGAGCTTTTATCCAAAAGCGGTTTTAAATATTTATTTGCCAAATCAGCGCTGTAATTAAAAGTTTTCAGCTGGGGATTATAAGCCCAGGAATTTTTGGCTATCGGCCCGAAAGCCGGCTCGTCAGAATTAAAAACATCAGGCAGAGCGTATGTTAAGCCCAAACGTGTATCCTTGTCCTTAAAAGGCTCTTTTCGCATATTAAAAAATAAGGCCACGAATTTGTGGTAATCAGTGGTTTTGTCAATCTGAAGAAGCGGCCAGTTATTCAGGCCGTCCAGGGAATTTAAACCTTTAAGGATGTTTATTTCGTGCAGTTTTAAAGCCAGAACAGCCTCATCCCGGTTGGAATAAAATTTGTAATGCGTTGACTCGCCGGTATTAATATTTTTCATTTCCAAACCGGTGATAAATTTACCGTTCCGGGTCATTTTGGTCACGCGGTACGGCCCCAAACCGACCAGGCCGTTTTTAAACAAAGGCTGGGCAACAGCCGAAGGCAAACCGGCGTAAGGCTGTCCCAGACGGAATTGTACGTCATAGTCGCCAAGGGCCAGAATCTGGACATCCTTCAGGCGCAAATTTATATCAAAAGATTTAAATTTGCTGCCGTCTGTCCAGTACAGATTTTTTTTCAAATGAAAAATATAGCTTTGACCGTTGTTTTTTATTTCCCAGGAAGAAGCGGCTGAGGGGGTGGCCCTGTCGTTTTTGTCAATGGAGGTCAGTCCCAAACTGAGCTCTTTTTGAATGCTTAAAGGCAAATTGGACAAACTGTATTGTCCGATAATTCCGACAATATTTTCTTTAGCCGCAAACTGACTGGGAGAAACAGCCGGAAGCAAGCTTACAAGAAAACTTAAAATTAAACCCGCAGCAAAACCTAAGACAATAAAGGCTGCATATTTTTTCAGGTAAGCGCTTAAAAACCAGTTTAAATAGCGCAGGTTATTGGATACTTTTAACACATCAGCGTATAAGTATAGAGACTAAAGAGGAGAAAAAGAAAACGACGGCCAAAATAATGGTGCTAAGATAAAGAATTTTTTCCACTCCTCTTTTGGTTCTATAAATCTCTCCCCCGCCGCCAAAAGCCGTTCCCAGCCCCGTGCCTTTGGACTGCAGCAATATTAAAACCACTAAACCCAGCGAAACAATAATCTGAAATACAATGGCTATATTTTTCATATGCAGTTTTTTATAACATAATTATAACATTTCTAACAACAACCCGGCTACTTTCGTAGTGTAACAGAATTAGGGTAACACTTTTAGTAAGAACGATGAACTCTTTTAGACTAAGGTATGTGTGGCCTAAAATGCCACTCATGCATAACTGTATTAAATCCAGATGGGTAGAAGAAAAGAT
>JAMDAL010000010.1 GCA_023484305.1 Patescibacteria group bacterium
GACCTGGAAAGGGAAAAAGGCATTACTATTTTGGCCAAAAACACGGCTGTTATGTATAAGGACACAAAAATCAACATTATCGATACTCCGGGACATGCGGATTTTTCCGGAGAAGTGGAAAGGGTTATTAATATGGCAGACGGCGCGATATTGGTGGTGGATGCCGCGGAAGGGCCTTTGCCCCAAACGCAGTTCGTTTTGCAAAAAGCCCTGGAGCAAAATCTTAAAACCATCGTGGTGGTAAATAAAATTGACCGTAAAGACGCCAGGCCCAAGGAAGTGTTAAGAGAAACAGAAGAATTATTTTTGCGCTTGGCAACCAGCGACGAGCATTTAAATTTTTCAGTTTTATATGCCGTTGGCCGGGAAGGAAAGGCGTGGAAAAACTATCCTTTTGATATGAAAAAACCGGGCGATCTGACCCCTCTTTTTGAGGAAATTATAGCTTTTATTCCGCCGCCGCAAGCTGATATTGGTAAACCCTTTAAAATGCTGATTTCCCAGCTGGACTTTGATAGCTACAAAGGAACATATGCCATTGGTAAGGTTAGCCAGGGAATTTTAAAAGCAGGACAGACGGTTTTACAGCTGAAAGAAAACGAGAAAATGGGAACGGGAAAAATACAGCAGATTTTTACCAGCATCGGTTTATCAAGGGTGGAAGCTGCCGCAAGCCAGCCCGGGGATATTATTGCCGTGACCGGGTTGGGCAATTTGGATATTGGTCAAACCCTGGCAGATCCGGCTGATCCGGCGGGATATCCGGTTATTAAACTGGGCGAACCAACCTTAAAAATACGCGTGAGCGCCAATACTTCTCCGTTGGCGGGAAAAGAAGGAAAATTTTGCACCGCCAAACAGCTGGAAGAGCGGTTGTGGAAAGAGAAAAAAACCAACATCGGGCTTAAAATTGAAGAGAACAAAGACGGTCATGGATTTATAATTTGCGGCCGCGGCGAACTTCATTTATCCATTCTCTTGGAAAATCTGCGGCGCGAAGGTTATGAAATGGAAGCGGGAAAGCCGGAAGTCATTCTGAAAAAAATTGACGGTGTTTTAAACGAGCCCTTTGAAGAATTAACCATTGAAATAAATAAAGAATATATTGGCGTAGTTACGCAGGAGTTGGGAAAAAGAGGAGCACAACTTCTGGATACGCATACCGACGATAACGGTGTAACCCGCATGGTTTATAAAATATCAGAGAGAAATCTTTTGGGTTTAAGAAGCGATCTTTTAACCCAAACCAGGGGCAACGGGCTTTTTGCCACCAGGCTTCTGGGCTATTTTCCTGCTCTTCCCGAAACAGATAAACTTAGAAACGGCGCGTTGATATCATTTGAAACCGGAGTGGCCAGCGCCTATGCCTTAACCACGCTTCAGCAGAGGGGCACACCTTTTATCGGGCCGGCGACGCCGGTTTATGAAGGTATGATTGTAGGGCTTAACAGAAAACAGGAAGATATGGATATTAATGTCTGTAAAACCAAAAAACTGACCAATATTCACAGTGAAAATTCGGACGTGGCCATTGCTTTGGAACCGCCGGTAATTTTGACATTGGAACAAAGTTTGGATTTTTTGGCACAAGACGAATTACTGGAGATAACTCCGCAATCGTTGCGTTTACGGAAAAAATATTTAACAAAAGTGGACAGAATAAGAGCAGCCAGGGTTAAAACTGCTAGTATGTGACCAAATGAATTCTGGCCATATTAATGTTGACCGGATATTTCAGACTGGTTTTTGCCTGAAGCACATAAGTTTTATTTCCACTATCCAGGGCAAACCCCGCAGAGGTTAAAAATTGAGTCGTGCCGCCGCTGATATTTGTATCAGAAAACCAGACAGGATGTTGGTCGCTAGAATTAAAAAGTCTAAAATCCGCCGTTTCATTTCCGGTTGGTATATTGGCACTGATTTCCAAAACCGCGCTTTTAATCCTGTTAAAATTGTTGGTGTTAATTGTTGCCTGCATTCCATCCACGTTTTGCCAATCCCCTTTTGAGCTTGTGCCAAAACCAAGAGGAATAAAATATTCCTTCGCCGAAGCATTGTTTGCCGGCAATACGTTTTTTTCCACGGTTTGTGTTTGAGTTTTAGAGGCGGGGGTCGCCTCGTTTTTGTTTGTTATGCAGTTTGATGTGCAGATTGTATTGGCGCTGTTAGGTGTGGCCGGCAGGGAAGCAGGAGCAGTTTGTAATTCGGTTTGGGTTGTTTGCAAATTTTTATGGGAAAGATACTCCAAGTCTAAAATAACCAGATTAGCCACCAGAAACAAACCGGCCGCGGTTATTAGGATCAAAGGATAGAATAAGCGGCGGGTATGAAAATAATTCTTTTTTAAGTATTCTTTTCCAGTGAGATATTCTTCCTCAAGCATAATTAAACTGTAGTATAATATGACCCGTATGGCAAATCTTTTGCAGGTGGCACAGCTGGGAAGCCCTGTCTTAAGAAAGAAAGCTAAAGCGGTAAACGATTTTTTAGACAGCAATACCCAGAGATTAATTGACGATTTAATAGCCACAGTTAAAGAAGCAAACGGAGTAGGCATTGCCGCTCCGCAGGTTTATGAATCAAAAAAAATTTTTATTCTTGCCTCGCACCCTAATGCCCGCTATCCCAACGCGCCGTTAATGAAGCCCACGGCAATAATTAACCCCAAAATAATTTCTCACGGACGGGAAGTTGTTAAAGACTGGGAAGGTTGTTTAAGCATTCCGGGTATTAGGGGTTTAATACCAAGGTTTAAGTCTATAAGCGCAAAATACTACGACAGAAAAGGAAAATTAGTCAAACGGAGTTTTACGGATTTTATTGCCAGAATTTTTCAGCACGAGCATGATCATCTGGAAGGAATTTTATTTGTAGACAGGGTGGAAAGCAACAAAGATTTAATTTCAGAGAAAGAGTATTTAAAAATGATGGCCAAAAGAAAATGACCGTTTCGCGCTCTTGTTCCGATCGGGGATCGGATTGAGGGAGCGAAACGGTAATTGACTAACTGATAGTTATTTGTTAAGTTTATATTGAGGTGAAACCGTGAGTCTAAGAAAAACAATTTTAGCCACAGGCGAATATTATCATATTTATAACCGCTCGGTCCAAAAACTACCAATCTTTAACGGCAAACTGGAATGTAACCAATTTTTAGAATCTGTTGGTTACTATTCACAGTCTAATCCCCCTGTTAAATTTTCCGCCTACAGAAAAAACAGGGAGCGATATCCAATTGTCCTGGAGAATAAAATTGTTACCGTGGTTAATTATTGTTTGATTCCTAATCATTTTCATTTTACGCTATGTCAAAATACTGAGGGAGGTATAAAAGAATTTATCAGCAAGATTTCTAATAGTTACGCACACTATTTTAATATTAAGAATAAAAATATAGGGCCGGTTTTTGAAAATAATTTTCAGGCAGTTCATATAGAAACAAACGAACAGCTTATCCACTTATCGGTTTATATTCATCTTAATCCGGTGACGTCTTTTTTAGTAGAAAAACCAGAAGATTATTTATACTCATCGTATCGATCTTATATTGGGCTTGAAACATCCAAGATTATTAACCCGTCTGTTGTTCTTGACCAGTATTCCAGCATTGAGGATTATAAAAAATTAGTTATGGAACAAAAAGAAGACCAGAGAATGAGAGATAAAATAAAACACCCCGTTTTAGAGTAATCATAGAGTAATCACGTTTTTGAGCAAATTTTTGAGCAAACCGTTTCGCGCTCTTGTTCCGATCGGGGATCGGATTGAGGGAGCGAAACGGTTAAAGGTATTTTTTAAGGCGCTGTTTACAAAAACGTCACGGTGAAAACGGGTTTTGCCAAACGTTTTTAAGGACTCCAAATGTTTTTTGGTCCCATAACCAACATTTTGATTCCATAAATATTGAGGATGTTTTTGGTCTAGTTTTTGCATAATTTTGTCCCTGGTTACCTTGGCTAAAATTCCTGCCAGAATCACTTCCGGAATAAAGCTGTCAGCATGAGCCAAAGATTGCACTTTTCTAGATTTGCCATTAAGTCCGCCTATTTTTAAATTTCCGTCCACAACATATTTTTGGGCGGAAATTTTTTTAATCAGCCTTCTAAACACCTCTTTGTTGGCCCAGCCAACGCCGTGTTTGTTAATTAAGGAAACACTGATGGTTTCAGTAAGAAAAAAATCCTTCCTTCGCAAAATTGTTTCATGCCAAAGACTTCTCTGTCTTCTGCTCAGAAGTTTTCCGTCTTTAAGAGGCAAAAAATCAGGCAATTCTGCCGGTTTCAAAATTACTGCCGCGGCCACCAGAGGTCCTGCCAAAGCGCCTCGACCCGCTTCGTCCAAACCACAAAGAGAATTAACCATAACAACAATATACAATATAGTTCTGTTTACTGATATGATAGAAAACACTATAATAGCAACATGCAAGACCAAGACTTATTAAAAGAGGCTCTAAAAAAATATCACAAAGAAAATTATTATGTTCAGACTTGGGATGAGTATTATGAAGAGCTGGGGACGCTTACTAAAAAAGTAGTAGACCACGTTAGAAAAAATAAAATCACCGTAGATGCCGTTGTGCCAATTCTTCGGGGCGGTAACATTCCCGGAACCGTACTTGCCTACACTCTTAATTTATTAACTATTCTTCCGGTTCAATATAAATATTTCTTTGTAAAGGATAAGTGCGAGTTAAGGAGAATAAGCGGAATAAATAAAAAGCTTGTGTTAAAAGAAAACCCCACCCTTCTTCTGGTAGAGGGTAATCATTGTTATGGCAACCAGGCAAAGTATGCCGCCAAAGATCTAAAAACTGCATTTCCTAAAAGCCGGATAATTTATGCCGCCTCTAATATGGATTATAAATATCAAGATGTGGTAAAGGATGCAGAAGTTTCCTTTTACGGAAATTTAACTAATTGTTGCAAAGAATTAAGCGACGAGGAATGTAAAAAACTGGGAATTCAATATAAAAAAGACCTATTGTTTCCTTGGGAAAACATTGAGGAAGAATGGGAAATTGTCGAACTAAAACAGCACAAATATGCTAATTTGGACAAAATAATGGCTAGTTCTCCCTTGGTGGCGGAATTTAGTTTGAGCTAGGCGATTTAACCGGACAATTTTTCCAAAGCCCCCTATTGTTTATTCTAGCTTCTTGTTCGGCTTGTTTAAATTGCTCTGCAAATATAACGTCAGGGGGAAAGGTGGCCACATGGGCAAAACCGTATCTGACCAAATAGTCGTTAACAAAAATCTTTCCAACATAAACATATCTTAATAACCTGCCATATTTATCCTTATCAGAAACATCTTTGGTCAAGGTAACGGTTTTTCCTTCGACCAGTTTTTTGTTTTCCAGACTAGCCTCTTTGCCAAAACACTGAATTGGTTTTCGAGGATCAACCGTTTCCGGGGTGTCCATACCAATGTAACGAACTTTTTCGCCACTACTAAGTTCAATGGTGTCCCCGTCAATAACGCGACTAACCAAAAAAGCAGAAGAGCTGGCAGTAGAAATTTTTAAAGGCTGAGACTTGTTTAAAACCCTCTGGTCTAAAGACTTAAAATCTTTTTTAAGTTGTGACAATGATAAAATTAAACTGACGGTAAAGATAATAATTAAGACCGGAATTACCAGCTGTTTCATGAGGTTATTTTAACACCAATTTCTTTGTAGTATCATAAAATTATGAGATTGGTTTTATTGGCAGTTCTGATTATTGCCGGAGTGTATTTTTATAATAATTTTAGCGTCAAACCGCATACTGTTTCTCAAGACAATGTTTTGGGAACAACCGCCCAAGCCGTACAAAACACTGTTAATCAAATTGTTCCGCCCCAGGCAGTAGAGAAAGTTTTAACCGACACCGGCAGCAGGGTTTTAACTACTGTGCAGGAAGATGTAAATACCGCAATCTCGCAGGCAGTAAATAATGTTTTGGCAGGACAGCTGGTGAACAATTTTAAAAATCTTCCTAAGCCGGTTCAGGAGCAGGTGAAGCAGAATATTTGCAAGTAGGATCTGTCCTAACGACATTTTCCACAATTTTTTGAATACCAGAGGAATACTGCAGTGCGTTTTTGGGCCGGTTAAAAATATAATCAGGCAGCCCTTTTTGTTTGGCCAGTTCGCGCAGAATATATTTTCTTACCGCAGTTGACTCGTCATTCTGGCTTGCCTGCCCAGCATAGTTTTTGCGTAGTTGGGTCCAGAATCGGTCTTTGTTTTGATTCTGGAGTCGCTTCGCTCCCCAGAATGACGGAGAAGAAGGTCGGATTTTTAATTCCACGGGCAGATTTTGGACATAGTCAATAAACTTCCTGTCCAAATATGGGAAATAGATGTCAATACCAGATTGTTTGGTCATAGTTTGATCCCGAACCACGTCTACTTTAAAAAGATTATCGGTATCATTTTTCATCTTAAGTCTTAAGTCATAATTCTTAAGTCCTAAATACTTGTTATATCCGCCGAACAATTCATCAGAACCCTGGCCGGATAAAAATAAATCTACTCCTAATTTTTTTGCCTCGCGCGCGATTAAATAAAACCCCAGAGACAAAGAAACTTGCATAATATTTGGGTCAATTCTGGCGCTAATCAATAATTGTTTTACTTTTGGAAGAGCCACTTCTATTGTTTCTTTATTTAAATGTAAATAATGAAATGGCAGTTGTAAATCTTGCGCTAATCTCTGTGCAAAATCCTTGTCTTTGGAAAAGTCTGTGCCAAAAGTAAAAAGCAGAGGATTTAAGCCAACGTCTTTAGCATATTTGGCAATGGTGGAGCTGTCCACGCCGGCGGAAAAAAGCACTCCAAGTTTTTGGTGGGGTGGAATTTTGGCAAAAGAGTTTAGTAAAAGAGTATCTAAGCGATTTAATATGTTCTGTGTATCCATAAGGAAAATTTGCTGAGGTCGCTTGGCAATTTTTTCCGGCGTCAAAACCGCCAGCCGGCGGTCGACTCCCCAAAAATTGTCTAAGCTCCCCGCAAAATTATTAATGTATGTTATATTATCACAGCTATGAAACCATTTTTTCCTGATAATTTTCCCCAGCCGGTTGATAAGGTTAAGAAAATTGCCCAAAAAATATCAATTGAGATAGACAAAAATAAAAACCTTAATAAAACTGATTTTTTAACCTTAGTCAAAAACGTATCTGTAAAAGAAGGTTTGGCTCCAGTTCCTTTCTGGGCGCTTTTTCTTGTTTTTTACCGGAGGAAAAAACTTACAAAGAGATTAAAGGATTTATTAAAAACCAATGCTGTGCGTTCCTGGTCCGGCATTGTGCCGGTTTCTATTTTTACCAAAAATTTCGGTTGTCCGGCGCGCTGTGTCTTTTGTCCCACCGAAGCCAGAGTTCCGAAAAGTTATTTTTCCAACGAACCGGCGGTTATGCGGGCCATCAGAAATAAATACGACGCTTTTAACCAAGTAAGTTCCCGTTTAACTCAACTTTTTTTGTCAGGTCATAGCATTGACAAGATAGAACTTATTATTCAGGGCGGCACGTTTTCTGCCATTAACCAAAAATATCGGGAGAATTTTGTTAAACGGGCATATGAAGCTGCCAACAACGAGGTAGAGAAAATGCTACTTGTCAACACAAAACATTATTGTTCGAGCGATAGCGAGAACTTCTCACTTCGTTCGAAGAATAAATCTCGTAGTCTAAAGAAATCCCAAGAGATTAATGAAACCGCCAAGCAAAGAATAGTTGGTATTACCATTGAAACCAGACCCGATTGGTGTGGCGACAAAGAAATAATCTTTTTAAGAAAACTGGGCGTGACCAGGGTTGAACTTGGCGCGCAAAGTTTACAGGATGATGTTTTGGATTTGGTCAAACGAGGACACAATGTTAACAGCATAATAGAAGCAACCCGCGTCCTAAAAGAAGCAGGTCTTAAAGTTTGTTATCATATGATGCCGGGATTGCCCGGTTCAACCCCGCAAAAAGATTTAGATGATTTTAAGACCTTGTTTTCCGACGGCCGTTTTCAGCCGGATTTATTAAAAATTTATCCCTGCGTGGTGACAAAAGACGCAGAGTTGGTCAATTGGTATCAGGGCGGAAAATATCAACCATATGATGATAAAATCCTTACAAAACTATTGGTGGAAATTAAAAAAATAATTCCTCCCTATGTGCGAATTTTAAGACTTGTTAGAGATATTCCGGCCAACGATATTATTGCCGGCAGCAAGCTTTCCAATTTAAGACAGGAAGCACAAAAAGAGCTGACCAGACAAGGGCTGAAATGCCGGTGTATAAGATGCAGGGAAGTGGCGTTGCAAAGTCAAAACTCAAAAGTCAAAAGTCAAAACTACAATTCAAAAGTCAAAATTGGAGAACTAATATTAAGAGAAACGGAATACGAAGCATCTGATGGAAAGGAATACTTTTTAGAATACATTAGTCCTAAAGATGAAACTCTGTATGCCCTTTTAAGACTAAGACTTCCTTCCTATTTGCTTAATAACAGAAGACCCCTGTTTAAAGAATTAGAAGGGGCGGCCATTGTGCGGGAATTGCATACCTATGGTTTGGCTTTGCCGATCGGCAAAAAAGAACAACCCTCGCCCCAGCATAAAGGTTTAGGGCAAAGACTTTTGCAAAAAGCGGAAGAAATAGTCAAACAAAATAATATCAATAAGATCGCGGTTACCAGCGGGGTTGGGGCAAGAGAATATTACCGAAAATTTGGGTACGAATTACAAGGAACCTATATGGTTAAACAGCTGTAAACTTCATATGTCATTTCCGATCTAATCCCCGTCTGCGCAAGAACGAATCCATAAATATATTCTTCGAACGAAGTGAGAAGTTTACTTCGATTTTAAGAGAAGTTCTCGCTACGCTCGAACAATAATCAAATAGATTCCCGCTTTGCGCCACCGCTAAAGCTCTGGCGGCACGCGGTCGCGGGAATGACAGGGATTTAGAGGAATCTTTGCATATACCAGGTGATAATTTGATTGCCAAAAAATAAGGAAATATAGGTGCCGATAATTAAAAAGGGGGCCAGAGGAACGGTTTCACCGAATTTTTTCCTGCGCAAAACCAGAAGAATAAAAGCCGCTATTCCTCCCAAAAAGAAAGAAAGAAAAAGACCGGTAATGATTTTGGGATAACCCAATAAAAGCCCCAGCCAAAAACCAAGTCTGATATCCCCAAGACCCAACCCTCTGCCCCGGCTGATAATAATTAAAAGAACAAAAAACAAAGCCACGAAAATACCAACTGCCAGAGAAACAATTAACGGCTGGGCAAACCTTAATACCAAAGAATAAAAATATTGGTTATTAACTCCAACCAGATATTTGCCCAAAGGGTTTAACAAAAGCGCATGGTAGCCCCGGAAACCGTAATAAAAAACTTCAAAAACATAAAATCCCAAAGTCAGATAAATAACCGGCATGATAACCCGGTCTAAAATCAAGCTGTATTTTAAATCAATCATAAATATGGCAATTAAAAATGGCAATAAAACCATAATAAATAAAAGGTTAAAAAAAGGTATCTCTGCCGGGATGACATTGTCAATCAAAAAGGAGGTTTGGCCGAAGGAAACAGGATAATGGCGGAAAAGATAAAAAGTCAGAACAAAAAGTAAACCGGCACCAAGTTCCACCAGAGGATATTGCCAGGAAAGTTTTTTATGGCAACGCCGGCACCTTCCCCGCAAAACAATAAAACTAACCACGGGAATTAAATCAACCAAGCCCAGCGTTTTTTTACAATAATCGCAATGGGAACGGCCCTTAAGAGATTTATCGTTGGGCCAGCGGTCGATTAAAACATTTAAAAAACTGCCTAAACAAAGGCCGATGACAAAAAGAAAAACATAAACAAAGACAACAAAAGACATCTTGCGTTATAATGTTTATAATTGTTATAACTATTATAACTATTATCATAACTTTATGAAACCTATTATTATTGGCATTGCCGGAGGAACTGGTTCTGGTAAAACCACGGTTTTGGAAACTATCATTAAGGCTGTTGGCAAAGACAACCTCACTTTTATCCAGCACGATTCCTATTATAAAGATCAAAGCCATAAACCTTTTGAAGAAAGGGTTAAAACCAATTATGACCACCCGGATTCTCTGGAAACGACTCTTTTAATAGAACATTTGAAACAACTTTTGCAGGGAAAAAACATTCCTGTTCCTGTTTACGATTTCACTCAGCATAACAGAACCAAGAAAACTGTAGAGGCCAAACCTAAAAAAATAATTTTGGTGGAGGGGATTTTGGTTTTTGCCGATAAAAATTTGCGCCAGATTTTTGATATAAAAATATTTGTAGATACGGATGCCGATGTGCGTTTTATCAGGAGATTAAAAAGAGATATATCCGAACGAGGCAGAACAATGGAGAACGTTATTGACCAATATTTAACCACGGTACGGCCCATGCATTTGGAGTTTGTAGAACCCAGCAAGCGATATGCAGATATCATTATTCCTGAAGGCGGATTTAACACTGTTGCTTTGGATATGATTACTTCCCGCATTAAAAATTTAGCCGCAGATTAACTTTTCCCGGGCCGGGCAAAGTGTTAAAATATCCTCTTGTATGAAAAGAGCAGATAAAAGCAACGGATTTTTAACGGTTTTTCACAGCCCCACGTTGGGAGAAATGGGCATTTTTGACGTTGTGCAAAACGTTCTGACTTTTACCAAAGAGGATAAAAACAGCCACTACCGGATAATTATCGGTACGGATTCCCAGGCCTTTGACAAGCATTTTGCTGATTTTGTTTCTGCAGTGGTGGTTCACCGGGTGGGAAGGGGCGGAGTTTATTTCTGGACCAGAGGCTGCCGCGACCATATCCAAACCTTGCGGCAAAGGATGTGGGAAGAAGCCAATTATTCGCTTCTGGTTGCGCAAAAATTAATAAGCGAATTTGAAGCGCAAAAACTTTCCCCTTTGCAGCTGGAAATCCATGTGGACATTGGCGCCAACGGCGACACGCGCGAGATGATTAATGAAATAGTGGGCATGATAAGGGGAAACGGGTTTGAATGCAAAACCAAGCCGGATGCTTTCGGAGCTTCCAATGTGGCTGACAGATATACATAAAAAACTCAAAGCTCAAAATTCAAAAATCAAAATTTATGGTATAGTACATTTGTGAAAAAACTGTTTTCTATTTTCTGTTTACTGTTATCTGTATCATTTCTCTCCGGCTGTACTTTGCCGCAGCTTCCCTGGCAGACGCCTGCTATGGGCGCCCTGCAGGTAACATCAGTGCCCAGATCCACAGTCTATTTAGATGATAAGGAAATGGGAAAAACTCCTTATTCCAACGAACAGCTTCCGGCCGGCGATTATACTCTGCGTTTGACCTCGGACCTGACGCCGCTTAACGCTTCCTGGCAAACCAACATAAAGTTGTCGCCGCGGGTTTTAACCGTGGTCAGCAGGGATTTGGGCCCGACTGATATTTTGTCCTCCGGACATATTGTCAGTCTGGAACCGCTTGCAGACGGACGCAAAAGCGAAATTAATATCATTTCCACGCCCACGGGCGCTCAGGTTAATTTAGATAATAACCAGGCCGGTGTCACGCCATATTCTCTAACCAACATTAAGCAGGGGGAACACAGCGTGGAGATTTCCCTGCCCGGGTATAAAAATGACAATCTGAAAGTCCAGGCCATTATGGGCTACAGACTGCTTCTTAATATCTCTCTGGGGCAGGAGCTGCCCGGTTCCGATACGGCAAATACGGCCACACAAAGCGCCATAATTTCCAAAAACACAGTTTCAATAACCCCAACGCCCGTAATTGACCAGAGTTCTGTGTCCAAACCGCGGATAAAAGTTTTAGACACGCCGACCGGCTGGCTTAATGTGCGGGATAATCCCGGGCTTTCCGCCAGCATTTCCGCCAAAATTAATCCGGGGGAGTATTATCCTTATATAGACGAGCAAAACGGTTGGGTTAAAATTAAGTATGACAGCCAGAAAGAAGGCTGGGTCAGCGTCCAGTATGTGCAAAAGCAACTTTAACGGGCCAGAACAATCCCCCAAACTTTTTCCGCCCCGTTTTGTTTTAAAACCTTAGCCGCTTCAGAAATCGTGGCGCCGGTAGTGGCCACGTCGTCAACTATGGCGATATTTTTTCCGCCGATGGGAATTTTATTTGCATAGGAAAAAGCACCGACGATATTTTTACGGCGCGTTTTAAAATTTTTTATGGACATTTGGGGCAAAGTTTGGCGATTGCGGACAAGAAGCCTGCCGGAAAAAGCCAGATGTTTCTTTTGGCCAAACAGTCTGGCGATAATTTCCGCCTGGTTGTAACCGCGCTCCCGGTATCGCTTGGGGTGCAAAGGGATAGAAGTTAAAAGGTCAAATTCAGGCATTTGCGAAGGATAATGGTCAAGCAGCATTTTTACTAATATCTCATCAAGAGAAAAAACATGGCGGTATTTTAAATAGTGGATCATATGGCGAAGCGTACCGCTGTAATCTGCCAAAACATACATACCGTCCAGTCCGAATTTTGTTTGGCATCTAAAATGGGTATAGCCAAACGGGGAGGGTTTTTCACAAACAGGACATAAGGTAACATTGGTAAAATTAATAGTTTTATAACAGCGGGAGCAAAGATAACTGCCGGGTTTTTGGCAGCCAAAACAGAATTTGGGAAGAAATAAATCTAATAAAAAATTCATGGCCACAAAAGAAGTGTATAACTATTCTCTGTATCTATACAACCGTGGACCAAAAACGTTAACCAAAAAACTTCTCATAATGCCCTTGGGATTATGGTGCCAGCGCCGGGTGGAATGATAGTTATAACAGTCTTTATAGCTTTCGTATTTATACCCGTTAATTTTCAATTTATGGCAGATAATTTCATCGTCCAAACGGTGAGGATTATCAACAATATAGCCGTTTAGTTTTTGCAAGACACTTTTTCTAACGGCAAAATTAGGACCCATGATGATTTTATAGCCCTTAAAGAAAAAATAAATGCTGCCAATTGGATAAATGAGTTTGACGAATAATCTTAGCCAAAAACCGCCGTCTGAAGCATACCAATTGCCGCCGCAAGCTGCCAGTTCCGGGTCTTTTTTAAAATGGTTTACCATGTTTTTCGTCCAGTCTTGGGGCAAAACCGAGTCGGCATCAATTTTTAAAATAATATCGCCGGAAGCTTTTCTCCAGGCTTTTTCGATGGCGGGAATAATGCCCTTTTTAGGTTGGATAAGAATTTTTAAAGGCAGCAAGTTAAGATATTTTTTTGCTACTTTTAAGGTTTTGTCTTTGGAGCCGTTGTCGCAAACAATGACTTCGTCGGGAAAGACAGTTTGTTTTACAACAGAATCTAAACATTTACCTAAATATTTTTCTTCATTCAGGCAGGGGATGATTAAAGAGGTTTTCATAGCAATATGCGGTCCATTTTCGAAAAAATTTGAACTGATTTCGCCTAAAATTTGTAGGGCGGGCGGAAGGGGCGAGATTCGAACTCGCGAAGAACTTACGCTCTTAGCGGTTTTCAAGACCGCCGCACTAGTCCACTATGCGACCCTTCCCAAACTATTGCTATTATATCGTAAAGAGGAAACCGAAATTAAGAAGCAGAAACAATTGGTTTATTTTTAGAATAATTGAGGTACAAAGCCAGAATAAAAACCGTTAGCATCACAATTTGGCAACCCAAACAAACAGGGCAAATTACATGAAGCTGTAAAACCTCAATAAAGGTGATGCGCAAACAAAACAATAATCCAAAAGTGGTCATTCCCAAGGCCAGTTTTTTTCTTCTGGTTAAGGCAGAAAACAAGATGACAAAATAGCCAACCAGACCATAGAGGGCTACCGGAATACCAATAAAGGTGGAAATCGGTCCTTTGGTGGAAGCGTCACAGTTAATAACAGAACTGATATTGCAGACCTTTAAAGGCGGCAAGGAAAAAACGTTATAAGCCAGATAGTCATAAAAAAGATAAGAGGCCAGAAAAATGCCTACAATGGCTAAAATTTTAATGGTTTTCCAGACTGCTGTTTCGTTTAACATAAACTGTTGTTAGTTTAAATAATTTTATCTAAAAACGCAAGGTTCTGTTATAATGCAAATTGTTGGAGGACGACTCCCACGGTCGAGAGAGCAGTTTGCTAAACTGCGATCGCGCAAGCGGTCAATGGGTTCGACTCCCATGTCCTCCGCAAAGTGGTTTTGAGAGAGCATGAATGCCTCGTTTAGCTTGATGCATTCCGCTTTTTTCTGAGTTCCAGAAATCAATTCCTGGTAGGTTGGTGCAGTATCAAAAAGCACCCCAAAATACGAGGCTCTGCTAACCGGATCAGGTTGTTCCAACAATAAATACTCCAGGTGTTCCAGAAAATATTTTATGTAGGCCATAACGATCTTCATATCGGTCGGTTTATCCTGGATAGTTTTCTCTTTTTGAACCAGTAGATTTTGGATTTCTCCCTCGATTTTAACCAGGTCCGCTTCGATATACTTAATTGCCACCTCTGAACTTAAAAACTTAATTTTATCAGCCGTTAATTTTGCCTGGGTTTTTAACTTCTCAACTTGCTCATCAATATTTACCTTATCCTTATTTGATTCATTCTGCCTCTTTTCCCATTCCGAAACGACCGCCTCAACCAAAGCATTGGTATAACCCGGTTTTAACCGTATGCTTTGAATGAATTTAAGAATTGTTTTGTTAAAATCTCCGGTCGGGACCCTAAAATAATGGCCCCGTTTATTGCAATGGTATGCGGGATAATATTTGCCCATTTTCCCGCGGGAGGCACTGCCAAATAAAGGCCGTTCACAATAAGGATAATGTAAATATTGATGAGCA
>JAMDAL010000004.1 GCA_023484305.1 Patescibacteria group bacterium
ATGCGCAAAACGGATCAACTATATCTGTTGATAAACCATGGTATTTAAATATTCTGGGATTTCTTTACTCAATATAACATAACGTAACTTTATAAACCCTCCCATTTTCTTCCCATATTGCTTCCACTATAATACTTCCGTATGCATCTTTTGATTGTTGAAGACGAGGAAAAAATTGCTAATTTCTTACGCCGCGGCTTTATCGAGGAACACTTTGCTGTGGATGTTGCCAAAGACGGAGAACAAGCTCTTTACGAAACTGATATCAATGATTATGATTGTATTATTTTAGATATTCTTCTTCCGAAGGTAGATGGAATAACTGTATGCCGTAAAATCAGAGCAAAAAGTACTACGACTTCCATTCTCATGTTGACTGCTAAAGATGCGGTGGAAGATAAGATTACCGGTCTTGATGCCGGAGCTGACGACTACGTCACAAAACCATTTTCTTTTGGCGAATTATCAGCACGTGTAAGAGCACTTATCCGCCGTGGGCGAAAAGCAGATCCAGTGGTACTAACGTTTGACACCCTTTCCCTTAATCCCGCAACCAAAACTGCACAAAGAAATGGGAAAACCATCATTTTAACATCCCGTGAATATGCACTTCTGGAGTATTTCATGCGAAACCCCAATATGGTTTTAAGTAAAACCCAAATTATGGAACACGTCTGGGATTATAACTACGAAGGCATGTCCAATATTGTCGAGACCTACGTTAAATATCTGAGGAAAAAAATAAAAACAAAAGATACTGATATGGAGCTAATCCATACCATGCGGGGGTCCGGATATATTTTAAAACAGGGGTAATATGTTCAAAAAAACACAGATTCAGCTTACAGTTATTTACTCACTTTTATTTCTTGTCCTATTTTGGGCGTTCAGTTTCGGTATCTATTTCTGGATGGAACACTCCTTTGGTGAAGGGTATATCAGCAAAGTTAAACAAGCACAAGAGCAGCAAGGGAATAATTTAGGAGAGCATGAGGATCAGACAACCCAAATAGCTATGGTTTCTGGCGATGTGGCACTCAATCAACTGCGAGAGGTTCTTTTGACCATGAATGGCCTTTTTTTAATCATTGTTCCGATAGTCTCTTGGATGCTCGCAAAGAAAAGTCTCATGCCTATAGAGATTATGTACGAACAACAGAAACAGTTTGTTTCTGATGCCTCTCACGAGCTTCGCACGCCACTTTCCATCATTAAGGGGGAATTTGACGTATTATTGCAAAAAAAGCGATCACCAGCAGAGTATCAAAAAACCGTTCAAAGCAGTCGGGAAGAAATCAATCGCTTAACCTCTTTAGTTGAAAATCTTCTGATCTTAGCCCGCATGAACTCGTCTAACAATCAAGCTCAAATGTCATTCCTAGATTTGCCTGACATCATTAACAGAATTATTGGTAAACTCACTCCAAAAATACAACAGAAACAACTTTCCCTTCATTTCACACCGCCAAAAGAAAATACGCCTCTTTATGGACAGGAAGTGCTTCTTTCGCAATTATTCTTTAATCTGATTGATAACGCAATTACGTATACACCTAAAAAGGGAACTATTTGGATTACTATGGAAGAAAGGAAACAGCAAATGGTAATTACGGTACAAGATACAGGAATTGGCATTCCCGTTCTTTTTCAAAGAAAAATTTTTGACCGTTTTTATCGTGTTGATACGTCACGCACTCAAACTAAAGGATTTGGACTCGGACTTGCTATTGCCAAAGCAATTATTGAAAAACATAAGGGGTCTATAACAGTTTCATCGCAAGAAGATAAAGGAACGACGTTTACAGTCAGTTTACCGCTATCATGAAACCAGATAAGTTTGAGCAAACAGTTGAAAATGCCTACCATGTGTCTTGGTACATTATTGCATATAAGTTATTAGTTGGAGTTCTGGAATTTGGTGCAGGTGTAAGTATTGCCGTCTTTGGAAATCAGCTCGTCTCTCTTTATGGTAGACTTATCGCCGGTGAGTTAACAGAAGAACCCCATGATTTGTTCATTACCATAAGTGAGCGTATCGTTCCCAATCTTTTTACCCATAATACTGTTCTTCTTATTTATCTTATCCTGTTAGGGTCAGTAAAAATAGCTGGTGCCATTGGGCTCATCTATAGAAAAAATTGGGGAGTAGACCTTCTCGTCGGATTATCCATCGTTCTGTTGCCGTTTCAGTTGGTCAGTTTCGTTACCCATCCGAACATCATGGATGCTATTTACATACTTGTTGGGGTATTTATTGTCTTTTACCTAACGGAGTTTAGCCCAAAGGCGTGGATTTCCCGTTTTGTTTTACGTATTACTATGCTGAGACGACAATTATAAGCTATACTAATAATTTCCATTTATAAAAAGCATACCAAACGATAAGAGTTGATACAGTTGCAATAAGAATACTACCAATGATATCCAAAGGATAATGAACATACGCTAACACCCGCCCGACTCCGACCAAAGCAGAAAGACATGCGAGCAATACCCCAGCCTTTTTGTTATATGTAAAGATGATCGCCGCGATTGTCATGGTTAGTAGTGTATGATCGGAGGGAAACCCGTTATCGGTAGACGCTTGAATTAACGGCTGAATATGCAAAACGATAAAGGGTCGCGGATCAATGATAAACAAAGCAAGTATTTTACTAGAGATGTACGCCAAAGGAAATGCACCCAAAGTAAGCATTAAGTAATTCTTCCTAATCTCTTTTGAAGACAATAAAACTACCGTAATACCTAAAGCAATCACCACGAGATATAGATATTTTGCTGCAAAAATAATAAGGAACGTCATAAGCTATTTTAGCATGTTCGTAATCTGACTAATTCTAATATCATGAAAAAGCAGGACAGGATAAAATTATATTGGGGTAATAATTACAAAATCGATAATTTTATTTTCCGGATTTAGTTCGATTATCTTGCTTACATAACATTTGGCAATTTCCTGAATCGGTCTTTCCACCCTCATGCCAAGGAGTTATATGGTCCGCCTCCATTTCGGAAATATCAAATTCTTTTTTACAGAAAGGGCAAATACCTTTTTGCCTCTCATACGTCTCTCGCTTCATTTTGTCAGTAAACGCACGAATGTTTAGATATTTTTCCTGCCTTGTTAAAACATACGGATAAATGCCGGATTTTTTCGTTACATCTTCGTCCTGCATTAGCTTTTTGATTTCAGCCTCTAACTTATCAGAGCTCAATTTCACATTCTTGAATTGATTGTATAGCTCGCCCCACTGCACATCACTCATTTCATGGCGATAATTAGTAAAAGTTTTATGTACCCACGCGATTACACTTTGAAAATAATTCCACAATTCATCGGCATTTTTATCATGTTGATGCTTGGCCATATAATCTTCAATTTTCCCGCCATTTATCCACGAAAGCGTGGCCTCTAGATACTCTTGCCGTATTGGTGAACCCTCTACTAATTTTCCGTATTCATTCGCCAAAAGATATGCCACGCAATTTGATTTGCTGAATTTTAATTTAGCATCAGAAAGCCAAGGTCCGGTATAAACAGCATTGCGTATTTCTTGCTCGTTTACTTTTTCTCCATATGTATTGATAACAGTAAACCAATCTAATCGTTCTTTATCTGTTCCCTCACAAAAATAAATCATCAGCTCATAATCCAAAATTTGATTTTGTTCCTCCCTGGTTAAATTATGGAAATATCTTTCATTTAGGGAAAAATCGCCGTTTATGTATTGTCCAATGCTGATAGTGCGTTGTTGGCCATCCAGAACTTCAAAGCCGCCGTCTTCCCGAATCATCCAATACATTACGTTAAGTGGAAAATTATTTTTAATCGTTTCAATCACAGCGTTACGTTGCTTTTCGTTATATACAAATTCACGCTGGTATTTTGGGCGAATATCAAGTTTACCATCGTATGCCACCACACCTTCTTCTGCGCTATCTTTGTAGCCAGCGATAACTTCTCGAATTGAAATTTTATGTAGATCAATTTTCATTATATCTTTACTTTTTTATTTTTAATAAATAACCGTTTGAAAGTTTCCCTACCATTCAAAAACGAACCTCTTCCATATACTCTATTAGGGTCTTGATCAACACCTCGGTTTGATCCAACAATTTCAAATTGATCTGGGTTATATCTGTCAAGCAATGTAACCGGTACACCCATTACTCCTTTATAATCCATTGGAATATCATAAAACCTTGATACTTCGATAGCGTTATAATTATCATAATTTGGATATTCTTCTGGACTGTATTTTTTGTATAATGTCAATTCTTCGTGTCGTCTTTTGGTATCGAGGTTGGTAAACCACATAATGCTTCCCATGCTGAAATATTTTACTCCATTTATAATCTTTTTTCTTGATTCTGTTGGAATGTCATAATCTATTGGAACCTCAAACCACTTCGTACCACCATTGTCGTATCCAAGCCATAATTTATTTTCTTTAATGAACTTAAATATTTCTTTATAGATAATGGCGTTCTGATTACCAAGAATTAAAAACTTTTTGTTGTTTTTCATTAGTTGGCCAACATATTCGCGAAACAGAGAAAATGGTGGATTGGTCACAACTATATCGGCTTGTTTTAGTAATTTGATGCACTCGTCGCTTCGGAAATCACCGCCATCTTTTAATGGCATGACGGTGTTTTTATCTCGTTTTAGTAGTTGTCTAACATCGTTAATGTCTATCGTGCCGTCCTTGTCGGTATCTGGAACCTCGTTAATTTCAATTTTTAAAGGCTCCTTCTTTTTCTCGTTTCTTAAGCCTTCCATTTCAAGCAACGATAATTGCTTTCCGGTAATGGGCGACCCGCTGAAACTAGTAGCGATAAGTTTTTTAAGCCTAAACTCCTTAAAATTGGCTGCGAAATATTTAAAAAAATTGCTTTCAAATGGATCATCGCAGTTGCAATATACGATTTTGCCACGAAACTGGTCTTTGTAGTGCTTCAGTTCTTTTTCTATATCAACGAGCTGGGTATAAAACTCATCAGTCTTGGCAGTCCTTGCCATATGTAGATTTTTATTTAAAGATTTGTTTTGCATAATTATTTTCTGAATTCAAATCTTGGTCTGTGATCGTTGAACGTTACGCATTATTTTCCTTGAGTTTGATTTTCTTTAATAAATTCATTCAAGGCTCTTTTTTCGATTCTATATCCTTTTCCTAATTTAACAGCTTTTAATTTCCCGTTTTTTATGTAATTAAGCACGGTTTGCCAATGGACTTTGAGTAGGTCGGCAACCTGTTCTACTGTGTAAAATTCGTTGTTTTCCATGTACTTTTGTGATATAAAGTATTATAAACATTTGTAAGTGAATAAAGCAATACGAAATTGAGTTTTATCAATAAAAAATGATGTTACTATGTCGGAATTTGCCCCACTTTATCTAACGTCGGTAGTCTCACATTTATACCCCTGTTTTTATGGCCTTGGAGATAGACTTTGTACTTATGATCTACATTCTACACCAATCTTTTTTTCTCTTGGAGAGGGAGTAGCCACATTAGGTTTAGTTTTTGCAGCCCTGCAACTTGCAGATCCGGTATGGAAAATCACACTGCTAATCAAGGAATGGTATTGGCGATATATGGTATGGATTTTAAGCAGTATAGCACTTGTAGCTGTATTTATAGCTTCGTTCGTCAATCAACTACCAAATATTCCTCCACCATTCAGTTACCCTATTTTCTGGGAACAAATTGGATTTGTAGCTTTTGCATTTGCTCCGCTGTCATTTGTGTATGCTGGAACAAGAGTAGTGGGTTTATTCAATAAAAAAAGAGCAGAACGTTTCTATCACGTTATGTTACAAAGGGCTTCTACCGGTGTACAAAAGGATATAGAAGTTACAACAAGTATTGTATGGAGAAATCTTGATAAAATTACCGACGCAATAAAAGAACTTGAAGATACCAATATAAAAACAGTTGAGGATAATGATTATAGAAGATATGCTGCATCCCTATTAGATTTACTGCTTAGTGAAAAATCTGTAGCAGATTATATAGTCACTTATAGAATAGGTTTTTTAATCGCACTTATCAAATTAATTAAAGGAAAGAGTTTATCACAAAGGAGTATAGGGATGGGTTTCCAAAAACTTGTTAGACGTCTTTTTGAGAATCCGGATTCTTATTCATATAAACAACTTGACTCACAAGGTTTAACACTCTATGCGCCGATTTATGAAGTGCTATTTGGTGACCTTTATTTTGTAGAAGAGTTTTCTGTATTGGGAATGTGGAGCAGTTATAGCTCAGGCGCAACTGAACAAATCCTTATGAGCGAAGATTACATAGACGTATTTCTTGAAGCACTCACTACTGCAATTGAAGCTAACAAATTTCAGGACAATCCAGCATCGTGGAAAATTGCAAATTCTTTATATGATTTAAATAACTATGGCCAAAGATTAGTCTGGCAGCGTAAAGCGTATCCAGAAGAAATAACAAACAAACTAATGTCGGCTATAGAAACCTTCTATGGAATGACTTTCCCCAGATTATATTTAGAAGCAGTACAAAATAATACAGTTAGCGATTTCGAGAAGAAAGCGAAAAAAGGACAACGATACCGCGAACAAAGCTTAACGGCTAGCTATGCAGATGCGATGGTAGAATTTTTAGGTCATATTGCAAATATGAATGATCGTAAAATGGAGCGGCACTATACAATGCATGTATTAGATGAAATATTGCCAATCAGCAATGGAACAGATGAATTTGAAAATATACGTATTTGTTTCTTTGAATATCTTTGGGAAGAAATTGAAAAAAATGTTGCTCATGGATGGTTCCCAGCTATTTTAAGAGTCTATATTGCAGAAATGTATTGGGATGCTCCAACTATGCCAGAATGGAGAAAGAAAGAGCGAAAACACTTGATAGATTATTTGTATAAAGAGTTAAAGCCACGTATTTTAAAAGATGAACTAATGGCGAATTATATTGATAAAAAGGAATCAGAATTATTACCACAAGAAATGAGCTTTGATAGAAAGACCGGAAAATTTTTTATTGAATATAATGACAAAACTAAGAAGGAATTCCAATAGAATTAAACTAAATATTTGAATATGGTAGATCTAGTTTTTTTCATAAAACTATAAATATATCTTGTAGCAATTCTCTAAAAGTCTCCGCTATTTTCATTTAGGCCGTCACTACTTCACTTTTCCTTGATTTATCCACATCTTTATGCTAATATAGTAAGCAGTTATAAGTTAGTTTCTTATTACTGTCATGATATTAGACAGTATTTTTTATACTTTTTTTCAAAATGAAAGGAGGTGTAAAATTTCATGAGTAAAAAAATTGCAATTTTTACTGTTGCAACCCTTGCCTTCCTTACGATTACGAATCCTGCTTTTGCTGATACCGCCGGCGTTTCCCAGATCCAGACCTTTATTCAAGACGTTATTCAAGTTCTTGTTACATTAGCCGGTTTAGTGGCTGTCGCCTTTTTTGTCTGGGGCGGGTTTGGATATATCACGAGCTCTGGCAATCCAGAAGCACTGGACAAATCCAAAAAAACCATCATGTATTCGGCAATCGGACTGGCAATTGTCTTGGGCGCATTTGTTTTAACTAACATTGTTTCCCAGATCGCAGGAACAGCCTTTGGTACAACCACCACCGCTGTTACCGCCCATTAAATGGGAGCAATTTTTTAGTTTTTATGATTAAACGTATAGCAATGTATTGCTTATGGATTTTCACCTTCTTGTTATTTCTACCCCATCCGGTTTGGGCGGCAACCACCAGTTCTCAAATCACTCAATACACGTCTGACACCTTACAAATCATTACCCTTATTGCCTCCGGTGCCGCGGTCTTTTTCCTTATCAAAGGCGGTTTCCAGTATATGACCTCAACCGGAAAGCCGGAATCGATAGAAAGCGCAAAAAAGACCATTAAAAATGCCCTTATTGGTTTAGTCATGGTGTTGGCCGCAGCCTTTATTGTTTCCGTATTTAATGGCGCCTTAATAGGAGGCGGTGCAAACGGAGGCTCTGCCGCCGTATCAATTGCACCCATTGAATCGGTCAAGCCAAGCGACGGGTTAACCCAGGTCTTAATCGATGCCATATCAAGCGTCATGCAAAATGTGGTGGAATCGGCGACGAGTCCAATAGTTAACGGCATTATTGGGTATCTGACCACCACTCCGAGCGTTTTGCAAAATCCAACCATTGTCAATTTCTGGCTGGTCATCGTAGGAATTACTGACTCTCTATTTGTGGTAATCGTTGCGCTTTTGGGGCTTCATGTGATGAGTTCATCAACTTTTGGGTATGATGAGGTTGAGTTATCCCAACTCCTGCCGAAAATTGGCATTGCTTTTTTAGGTGCCAATGTTTCCTTGTTTTTAGCTGACTACGTTATTCTTACCGCAAACGCCCTCGTTACCACTGTTCTTAATTCTACCGGTGGGTTAAATCATGCGTGGGTTGTGAATGCAATTACGGTTCAAAACCTTCTCTCAAACAATACGCCCCTTATTACTTTAGTTTTCCTTATCCTATTCCTCATTGTCGCTATTATTTTGCTTTTTATGTATATTGCCAGACTTATTATGATCTCCCTGGCTGCTGTTTTGTCGCCTTTAGTTTTCCTTCTTTGGATTGTCCCTAAATTCTCTGATTTTGCCGAGATTGCGGTTAAAAGTTATTTTGTCACGGTCTTTGTCGTTTTTGTCCATGTGGTAGTGATCCAACTTGCCGCCTCATTTTTAAACCTGCCAAGCCAAACGGGAAATTCTCTGGTTTCCATTGCCGTTGCCATTGGCCTTTTTATTACTCTTCTGAAGATTCCACCTCTTATGATGCAGATGATGTTCTATAACACCGCCAGCCGCGCCGTTCGGAAAATCGGCCATGAGTTTATTAATGCGGTAACAACCGATAAAAGTTCCTCAGGTAATGGGGCTACACCGCAGGCAGATACGGTCAAAACCCCCAGAAAGGTGGTGGCCGCATGAGAACAACCGTCATTCCGGCACAGATCACGACGATTGAAGATAAAATTGCCGGAAACTTGAACTTAATCCAGATATTAATTCTCATGGTGCCGGTTTTTTGGACAACCATTATCTACACTATTTTTACTCCGGCCATGCACTTAGCCTGGTACAAGATCCCGTTGGTCTTATCTGTTCTTTTTATCTGTCTTCTTCTTTCTTTACGTATTAAAGGAAAAGTGGTTGTTAGTTGGTTAGGGATACTTTTTAGATACAACATACGGCCTAAATATTATGTATTTAATAAAAACAGCTTCTATCTTCGCAATCTTGATCTACCGATATTTGAAAAGCGTGAAGTAAAGCTTCTCCATAAAAATGTGGCCAAAAAAGAGACAAAACAACTCAATCTTAAATTCAGTATCGCTGACTTTGTCAAGTTTGAAAACATGATCGGTAATCCCAAATATACCTTAAGCTATCGGGAAGGGAAGAAAGGAGGAATCAATGTGGCTTTTAGGCAAGTCCAAAAGTAAATTAAGCTCACGGTATCAAATTAGGATTAAAGAAGTAAAAGACGATGTTCTGGTTTTACCCAATAACGAATACCGGGTACTCGTGGAAACCTCATCCATTAACTTCGAGCTTAAAAGCGAAGAAGAACAGGATGTCCTTATTGATTCCTTCCAAAACTTCTTAAACTCTCTGCCTTGTGAATTACAAATTTTAATTAGAATCAGAGAAGTTGATATTGACCGGTATTTAGAGCAAATCTCCCAGACTAAAAACCAAGAGAAAATTCAGATTTATAAAAACCAGATCACGAATTACTGCCAATTCATAAGAAACGTCGTCTCTGGTAACAAAATCCTCTCAAGGCGTTTTTATGTCATTATCCCGTACCGCCACAGCGAAAAAAACCAAGATTTTTATCTCATTAAAGAACAGCTTAATCTTCGAAAAGATATCGTCCAAAAAGGTCTGGAGAAATTAGGCATGAAAGCCAGACTGCTTAACAGTTTGGAAATTCTTGACCTCTTTTACAGCTTTTACAATCCAGCTCAAATTAAAACCCAGGAATTAAAAGGTCAAACCATACAAATGCTTTTGCAAAATACCTATGTTTAATCTTTTTAAATCAAACGGCCATAAAAAAACTAATGGAAACGGTCATAAATCCAATAAGGAGCTTCTTAAAAAGTCTCTGGAGTTTAACTTTGGTGAACAAGATCAAGTTGATTTTATCTCCTATTCCGGACTTTCTGAAGAGGCCAATTATCTTCAAATCGGTGACAAATATGTAAGAACCTTATTTATCTCTGGTTACCCTTTTACCGCCTTAACCGGTTGGCTCAATATGCTGGTTAACTTTAACCACAACTGTGATATTTCCTATCACATTGAACAAATTGACCCCTTACTTGCTCTTCCTAAACTTAATCGGAAAATCACCGAGCTTGAATCAACCAAACGGAATATGCTTAAAGCCGGAAAAGTCATAGGATCCGAAATTACTGATCCATTGGAATCTGCCATGGAGTTAAAAGATAAAATCCAAAGAGGACAGGAAAAACTGTTTCAAATCTCCATTTACATGACCATAACCGCCGATTCGTTAGATGAACTTAATAAAACAACCACCCTTTTGGAAACCACCATGCAGTCCAGAATCTTTTACATCAAAACCGCTACGTTCCAACAACTGGAGGGACTACAATCCACTCTTCCTCGGGGCGAAAACCTTTTAGCCCAAAAGCGCAATCTCGATAGCTCATCGGCTGCCTTAACGTTTCCTTTTATCTCTTCAGAGCTTGTGCAGGAATCTGGGATTTTATATGGCATTAACCGCTCAAACAATTCATTGGTTATTGTTGACCGCTTTTCTTTAAACAACGCCAACTCGATTGTCTTTGCCCAATCAGGATCGGGGAAAAGTTATACTGCCAAGGTGGAAATCCTTCGACAACTCATGCAAGGCACAAAAGTCATTGTCATTGATCCGGAACGGGAATACAAGCAGTTAGCTTCATCAGTAGGTGGCACATACATTCAGTTATCGGCAACCTCAAAAGAGAAGATCAATCCCTTTGATTTTACCTTAAGTAGCTATACCGGTAAAAATGATCTCGGGGAACATATCCAAGATTTAACGGAAATAATATCTCTTATGGTTGGCGGGTTAAATTCTGAAGAAAAGGCGGTTGTTGATAAGGCTTTAATCCAAACCTACAAAGACCATGGTTGGTCTATGTATTACTTTTACACACCAAAAGAAAATCGGGATGTTCGAGGCAGAAAATTAAAGGAAAGAACCTATCCCTTATTAAAGGATTTTTACGAAACCTTGAAGAAAATGAACCAAAATGACTTATGTAACCGATTAGAACGGTTTGTTGTCGGTTCATTATCGACTGTTTTTGATTCCCAAACCAACATTGAGCTGAATAATAGATTAGTCATATTCGATATTAAAGACCTCAACGAATCCTTACGGCCTATCATGATGCTTGTTGTTGCCAACTTTGTTCATTCTCAAGTGAAATCCAAACCACAGAAACGAATCCTGGTCATTGATGAGGGGTGGTTACTTCTTTCCCAAGAGGAAAGCGCCAGGTTTATCTCAGGTTTAGTTCGTCGTGCCAGAAAATATTACTTAGGAGTAACCATTATCTCCCAACAAGCAAATGACTTTTTAACCCAAGATTATGGTAGGGCAATTGCTTCGCAGTCATCCCTGCGGATTCTTATGCGGCAGGATACAACAACGATCAAAAAAGTCGCTTCAGAATTCAATCTTAGCGAATACGAGCAGAAGTTTCTTTTGACCTGTGATCGGGGAGAAGCTTTGATTATTGCCGATCAAAACCATGTGGCATTAAAAGTAGTAGCTTCTGAAAAAGAACATCCGTTATTAACAACAGATCCCAGAGAAGTTTATTTATAAGAAATGAATGAACGGCTTAAAAATCGGTCTTACTTTATGGAGTTTTAGAAAAGAACTATCCTACGTTCTGTTAGCTTTCCTCATCCTTCTTTCTCTTCCAATCGTGGCTGTTATTATCCTCATGAACGCTGGATTTAATGTCGTATCGGATAAACTCGCTAAAGTTGACACCCAGACACAAGCAGTCAAACTTCTTGATCCTAAAGATGGTTCTGTTATCAAGGAGATTAAACCAACTGTCTCCTGGCCAGTAGCGGGAGTTATTACCTTAGAATTTGGACAATCAGACTGGCCGTTCCAGCCTTTCCATACCGGAATAGATATTGCTAACTCTTACGGACAGATTGGCGACCCTATACACCCTTTTATGGACGGCACAGTCACCTATGCCGGAGAAATCTTTTGGGGTTTTGGAAAACACATCATTATTGATAACGGGAATAACATAACCTCCATTTATGCACATTTGAGTAAAATCTATGTCTATCCGGGAGAAAAAGTAACGATAAATGACGTGATCGGCCTTGAAGGGGAAACCGGCTGGGCAACCGGACCTCATCTTCATTTTCAGATTGATGTTATGGGCCTACCGGTGAATCCGAGGACGTTTTTAGGAGGTCCTTAATTTTTCGCGCTTTTGAAGAGGCATGATGAGAATTTTCATTAAATTCATGAACATATTAGCTTGTTTTGTCGCCTCCTCATCACTTAATACGATGTTATATTTTCTAATATGTAATTCTTTGTATTTATCTATTATTTTTTGACTTAGCATAAGGGCATCTGTTCAAAAAAATTTTTAATTAGCCTTAATTAGTATATCAACTTACAGCAAAGAAAACTATCTCTATCTAGTGCGGAGATGAAAAGAGTGAACGAAATTTGTTATACTAAGCTTATGGGCAGAAATAATGGTTGGAAAAAACTGAAAAAAGCCAGAAAGGTTTTAGGATTACGACAAGCTGATGTAGCGGCAAAAGTTGGCATTACTTCAAATTATTATTCGATGATTGAAAGAGGGAAAATGGAAAATCCCGGAGCTAAAATTGTAGCCAGGATTGCAAAGATTCTAAAGCTGAAGCTTTCCGATATTTTCCCTTTTTTAGTTCGGTAAATTCTTCGTTTCGGATTCGTCTAGTAATTCTTTAAGAGCTTTACTGATATCTCCAGCGACTTCTGGCAACAGCTTTAAGACTTTTATGGCTCTTTCCCGCGTTGCCTCTTCCGGCTTAATCTTTTTGATTTTTTCAATCATTGCCTGAATTTGTTCCTCAGTTGGCATAACCGATTTTCCTTTCTCTGTGTAGTATACCAAAATTTATAAAAATCTGCCCAATCTTAGAAAATCAAACATATCCTTTGTTATTTTTTCGTCGTATATTCTTCTCATAATTTCACGGCTATACGATTGTGACAATATATTTAAACTTCCTTCCCAGAGTATTTTACGATCTACTATCGCCAGTTTTCGATGATGATTTCCTAGACATAGTAACACCTGTATTCCAACGATCTCACACCATCTAATTGCTTCTTCTGACTGCGGCTCCATGAATTCATCGTGCTCCTTAGGATCTCGGGTAAAAATATAGATTTTTACGTTCTTTCTTAGTAATTTTTGAAAAATACGATCAAACGTTCCCATTCGTTCGCTTGTAATAAACGGAGATTCAATAATCACTTCCTTTTGACACGAGTCTAAATCACGGAGGAACGTTTGATAAAAGGTCTTTTCATCGTGCAAGGAGGAGCTATTCATAATCCTCCTCGCTACTTTCAATTATACCTACTTTTCCGTTATAATAAGTGAAGCCTAGCTTGGTTAGTTTGTGGTAGGTATCGATTAGGGATTTAAAAATTAGGTTCCACCCAACCCCGCTATGGCTCACTTTTATGTACATATTGGAAAATATCTATAACTCCGTTATCAGAAAACATAAAGACGCAACCTCTTTTATGGTGCTTTTGTTTTTTCTTTTAACGTTTGTCGTCTCCAGAACGTATATATATTTAAATACTGTGGGCATTGTACCTGATAACTGGTTTTTAAACCGCAGCATACGGGGTGTCCATATTCATCATCTGGCTTTTGGTATCGTAATTCTAACGATCAGCGGCTATTTGGCATTAATCTTCCACAGCCAAAGAATTAAGCATTATATTTCCGCCCTATACGGCGTCGGGCTTGGTCTGGCTTATGATGAATTCGGCATGTGGCTCCATTTACGGGATAATTACTGGATACGGCAGAGTTATGACGCAATTGCCATAATTACGGTTTTACTAATAAACATTGTATACTTTGGCAATCTTTGGCAAAAAATTTTTTATAGGTTCTGGTCATCAGCATTAAGGGTTAAGCATAAACATTCTCATAAACTTGCCAATCTTTCACTTCCCCGTCGGCAGAGAGAATAACGCTGACAACATCAATGCGTAAATCTCTGGATTCGTTCTTCAAGGCGTAAAACTGTACGCCCTTTTTTATCTTATTCAATTTTCTTTTATTAATATATTCTTCGGGGTAACCGAAATTTGTTGAAATTCTGCATTTAACTTCCACAAAAACTGTCAAATTATTCCTGGAAACAATTAAATCTATTTCGCCAAACGGAGTCCTGAAGTTTCTAAAGAGTACTTTAAAACCCTGTTTAATATAGTATTCCTCTGCTCTTTTTTCTCCGATGCGGCCGATGTTTTGGTTATGCATGTACGGCTTACATTCCATCCTGCGCGGGAATAACAGCTTATTATTTATTTCTTAGATGATACAGCTTGGATTTTCTATAATCACCTTTTTTCTTAAGCTCTATTTTGTCTATTGCCGGAGAAAATAAAGGCCAGATTCTTTCCACCCCGATTCTGCCTGCCCCGATTTTACGGACTGTGATGGTTTGATTTTCGCCGTAGTTTTTTAAAGCGATAACAGTTCCTTCAAAAACCTGTATTCGCGTTTTGCCTTCTTCTTCAATTTTCTGGTGGACTCTGACCAAATCTCCAACTTCAATGGTTTTGTTATCTTTGATTTTATCTGATTTTGCGTATTTTCCCATTTTTTCCTTTCCGGCCGTCAAAACCTTTCCGTCATTCTATCAAGATGACAGCCTTATTGCAATAAAGAAACCTGCTACAAATTATTAAGTACTTTATGTATTATTTGGTAATGTATTAAAACCTCTTCTTCCCGGCGCACCGCTCGGTCCTTGTTGCATAAGTTCGTCACGGCGGCGACGTGCTGCATCAATATCAATTTCTGACACATTAAAGCCATTACTTCGTAAAACGCTTAAACCCGTATCGTCTCCACATCGTACTTTTGCTTCAATAAATTTTTCCTTTATTGCTCCTAACATTCTTCACCTCCTTTCTTTTAAAAAGCAAAAAATTACGAACCCATATAAGGATTGAATTTTGCATGTGCTCTTCGAATATTTTCAGCAATCGTTCCGCAGGGATTTAATTTTTTTTCTTTTCTAAATGCCTCAGTCACCACAGATGATGTTTGTCCTTTATGAAAAGGTACACATCTTGGACACTCTGGCAGTCCATCTCCTGCAGGACAGCCTTCTACCACAATTTCATCTATTTCCGTAATTAAAAACTCTCTACTTATTTCTCATCACCTCCTTTTCTTAAATCCGCCTCTGGCGAACAATTAAAAAAATAATCCCTCTACGTTATTTGTAAGGCATTTTCAATTATTTAAAACTTAAAATTTAAAATTAAATATTTACTCTATTCCCATTCCATCGTTGCCGGCGGCTTGGTCGTGATGTCGTAGACTACCCTATTTACTCCTCTTACTTCTGTTGTAATCCTTGATGAAATTCTGGCTAAAACCTCATAGGGAAGTTTAGCCCAATCAGCTGTCATAGTATCCACTGAAGTTATGGCTCTGACAGCAATCGTTTCCCCATAAGTTCTTTCATCGCCGGCAACTCCTGTTGTTTTAACGCCGGTTAATATGGCAAAAGACATCCAGAGTTTTTCATAAAGTCCAAAAAGCCTAATTTCTTCATCAACAATTTTATCAGCCTGCCTTAACAATTCCAGCTTTTCTTTTGTGACTTCTCCTATAATCCGAACTGCCAAACCCGGACCGGGGAAAATTTGCCGTTTGACAATTTCTGCAGGCAGTCCCAAATTAACTGCCAGCTCCCTAACCTGGTCTTTATATAATTCCCGCAAGGGTTCAATAATTTTCAGCTGCAGATTTTTGGGCAAACCGGCAACATTATGGTGGCTTTTTATTTTATGGGAATAAGAAGAACCCTGACTCTCTATAACATCAGGATAAATCGTACCCTGTAGTAAATATGGCAATGCCTGTTTATCCTTTTCTGGCGCCATTTGCAAGGCCTCGCCTTGCAAAACATTAATAAAGGTCTTGCCTATCGCCATTCTTTTTTTCTCTGGGTCAATAACGCCTTTTAAGGACTTAAGAAACTCTTTCTCCGCTTTAACTACAACCAGGGGCAAGCCCGGTTTTTTAAAAGTTTTAATAATTTGTTTTGTTTCTTCCTGCCTCATTAAACCTGTATCAACATGAATACAGATTAATTTATTGCCAATAGCCTTATATGCTAAAGCGGCAGCGGTTGCAGAATCAACTCCGCCTGACAGGGCGCAGATTGCCCTTTTATTGCCAACTATGTTTTTTATCTCTAAGGTTTTTGCAGCAATAAACTCTGTGACAAAATTATGCAGGTGCAAATTTTTGTCACCGACGGTTAAACCGCAAATTTTAACAAGAAAGTTTTCCAATATTTGTTTCCCAAATTGGGTGTGAACAACCTCCGGATGGAATAAAACAAATTATTAAAACTTTTAAAAATTCTCAAACGAAGCATACTTAACGGCGTCGGTTTTCCCGGTCCGGATAAATCCCGTAGGCAAACTTACCACTTCGTCAAAATGGCTCATCCAGACAGAAGATTTTTTTGGCAGGTTCTCAAATAATGCCGAATGGTTAGTAATCGTAAAATAACTTTGCCCATACTCGCCTTTTTGACCTTTTTGGACCTTACCATTTAAAAGATGGGCCACAAGCTGTGAACCGTAACAAACTGAAAGAATAGGAATACTTAAACTAAAAATTTGGGGAGTACAAAACAGGGATTTTTGACTGTAAACGCTGTCAGGGCCGCCGGAGAGAATAAGAGCATTGGGCCTGTAACGATTAATGAAAGAAATTTGCGATTTTGCAGGAATAATTTTGGCTTTAATCCCAAATTCTTCCACACGCCTTTTAATAAGGTGGGTAGTTTGCGAGCCAAAGTCTAATATTAAGACCTTGTTATTTTTATTGTCCATAAACTCAAAGTTGTTTTAAATAGAATTCCATCTGCTCCATCGGCAGCTCTAAGGATTTAAATCGTTTTAAAACTGCCTCTTTTGCTAAACCCGTTTTTAACCAGTTTTTTCCGGCAGTTTCAACAATTTCCCGCATTTCGTGGGGAAAAATCACCCAGGCGCGGGTTTCGTATATATAATAATCCGGTCTGAAACTGGAATGCGGTTTGTAAAATAACGAGGCAGTATCCACGCTTTTTGCCCCGCATTTAATTAAATAGTCTTTTGCCATAGCAAACGTTTTTCCCGAATCAGCCACATCGTCAAAAATCAGCACGTTTTCCTTAGTAATATTAACCGCCAGCGGCTGAACAATAGTAGGTTTATTATTCGTTTCGTAAACGCCGCTGTAAAATTTAATCTGGACTGAAGCCACATGTTCTATTCCTAAATAATCCACCAGCGCTCTTGCCCATGTCCAGCCGCCCTTAGCAAGCGCCACTACCCTGTCATATTTTTTTCCGGAGTTAAGTATGATCTTGGCCAGTTCAAAACAGATTGTTCCCATCTGGTCCCAGGAAGGAGCAACATAGGGAATTTTGTCGTAAGTTATTTCTTTTAATTTCATTTTTTCCTAAAAAACTTAGTTTCGTTTAATTGTTTTTTCTCTTTCTGCCCCGACTGAAACATATTTAACCGGAACTCCAACTGTTTTTTCAATTTTCTCTATATATTTTCTCACATTAACAGGATGTGCCATTTGGATTATTTATGAACTTAAATCTTGGTTCCAGCCGGCCATTTCTTCGTAAATTGGCTTAACTTTCCGGTAAAACTCTGCATCCCCGTCAAAATAATTAACTTTTTTGCCCATAAAAAGGTACCCGGTGCATATTTTTATTTTCTTTAAACCGCTTAGAGTATCCAGCCTTGTTAAACATAAATAATCCAAATGGCACATCCTGTGTGTAAATTTAACAACCTCCGTATCAAACCAGGCAATCCTACGCGGCCTTCCCGTACCGGAGGCATATTCATTAGCTTTGTCGCGGAATTCTTTGGTTTCCCTGTTTTCCGGCCACTCACTGGGCAAAGGACACTCGCCGTTATCAACCCTGGTCATATACGCCTTAGCCGCTCCGACTACCTTATGGGGGTATAGATAGGGATTAATTCCTGAACCTTTTGCCACATCGGTAGGCAAAATAGAAGCGGTAGTAACATAAGGATATGCACCCCAATCATTATCCAGCATCAAACCATTCACGCCTTCAAAAAAAATGTTTTTATTGTCTTTTATGGCCATCTCTAAAATTGGCAGAGTTTCCTTAATATAAGGTTTAAGTTTTCTCCCATAGTTTAAATAATCGTGCAATATCTCGCGAAAGTTTAGGGGTCCGGCCCCCAAATCAGAGTTTAAAGACGAGATAAATCCTGCTTTAATATCTATGGCTGCCTTTAACCTTATTTTAAAGGCTTCTTTATTAAGAATATCATAAAATCGTATTCCCTGGTAGGAAATTTTGTCAGCATTTGCCGGACCGTTGCCCCTGCCCGTAGTAGGAGATTTTTTAGAAAAACCGGCAAATCGGGCATTGGTCAGCCCGTCAAGAATTTTATGATACGGGAAAACCAGATGGCATCTGGGGGATATAAACAGTCGGCCGTTTAAATTAATTCCTGCTTTTGCTACGATATTAATTTCTTCCAGAAGTAATTGCGGCTCAACGACAACTCCCTGTGTTATCAAAATTTTGGAGTTTTTGTTAAAAACTCCGCTGGGAAGAAGATGGAGCTTAAATTTACCGTATTTATTTACAACAGTATGGGCCGCGCCTGCCGAACCGTTATAACGCACCACAAAATCCGCCTCCCTGCCAAAGTAATCAATAAATTTTCCCTTGCCTTCATCGCCCCACTGCGTTCCGATAATTATTTTGATTAACATAAGTTTAAAATTGCAGGGCTTTCTCTGCCAGTTCCTGTGACAGCCCGAGATAATTCTGGGGAGTTAACGACAAAAGTTTCTTTTTCACATTTTGTTCCACAGGCAGCCTTTTTACCAAATTTTTATAATCCGCGCCGGATAGCTTTTTACCGGCAGTTAAATTGTTAACCAGCTCAAAACCTCTCTCGTAACCGTGATAGCGGAGAAAAACCTGTACGGCTTCTGCCAAAACTGACCAGTCCGCCATTAAATCGTTTTTAATAAAATCCTTATCGATTACCAGCCTTTTTATGGTTTCGTTTAAATCACAAATTGCCAGAACGCTATGCCCCATAGCCACACCGATGTTTCGCCGTATGGTAGAGTCGGACAAATCTCTTTGCAGTCTTGAGATTGGCAGTTTGTTGCTAAAAAGAACCAACAGGCTGTTGCTTATTAGCAAATTACCTTCCGCATTTTCTAAACCTATGGGGTTAACTTTTTGCGGCATGGTGGAAGAACCGATATTTTTTTCAGGGTTAGTAAGCCTGAGATAACCATCGCTGATATAGCGCCATAAATCCTGACACATATCAAGCATAATATTGTTGATATGGCGGACCAGGTCAAAAAATTCAACCAGAGAATCATAGCCTTCAGTCTGCGTACTCAAAGCTGTCCATTCCAATCCCAACCCCCGGACAAATTCGCGGCTTATTTTAAGCCAGTCTGCTTTGGGCAAAATTAAAGCTAAAGCGTTATAGTTTCCGACAGCCCCGTTTAGTTTTCCAAAAAACCTGAAATTTTCAACCTGTGTTATTTGCCGGTTGAGCCTGTAAGCCCAAACACTAAATTCTTTTCCCAATGTTGTGGTAACGGCTTTTTGCCCGTGAGTTCTTCCTGCCATTGCCAGATTTTTAAACTCTTTGCCATAGCTGTCAAGAACTTTTAATAAATTTTTTAATAACATAATATATTCTTCTCTGGCAAAATCCCGGACGATTAGGGAGTAGCTAAGATTGTTCGCATCTTCTGAAGTTAAACCCAAATGGACATAACTTTTTAATATGGACAAATTCATTTTGGAAAGTTTTTCGCGCAGATAATATTCCAGCGCTTTAATATCATGGTTCGTTTCGTGTTCGTAATTTTTAATCGTTTTATAATCGCTAATATTAAAGTTCTGAACAATTTTATTTAACAAATCTTTATTTTGAACACTTAATTTGTTCATATTGGGAACTAGTCCGGACAGTAAGATAAGATATTGAACTTCCACATGTAACCTTTTTTTAAATAAAGTCATTTCCGAAAAATATCGGGCAAGAAAATCTATTTTGTTATAATAACGGTTATCAAGAGGCGAAATTGCGTTTTCCATCAGTTAAAAACCTCCACGTCGTGGGGAAAGCTTTCTTTTAACCCCGCATTGGTTATCCTGATAAATCTGGCCTTTTTCTGTAATTGGCCAATTGTTTTTGCTCCGCAATAACTCATCCCGGATCGAAGTCCGCCCACCAGCTGATGCAAAATTTCTGCCGCGGTTCCTCTATACGGCACGATGGCTTCCACTCCTTCAGCCACATATTCGCTTAAACCGTAATCGCCTTCTTTATTTCCTTCGTTCTGTTTTTTTGACATATTTGCCCCTAAGGAAGCCATACCCCGGGCAATTTTATATTTGCGTCCGTTTCTGATTATGGTCATTCCCGGGCTTTCCTGCGTTCCTCCCAGCAAGCTTCCCAGCATAACCGAAGAAGCCCCTGCACCAATGGCTTTGGTAATATCTCCGGAAAACCTGATGCCGCCGTCGGCAATCACAGGAATTTTGTTTAAGGCGCAGGCGTTGACCGCAGACATTATGGCTGTAATCTGCGGCACGCCGCAGCCGGTAACTATTCTGGTGGTACACATCGAACCCGGACCGACTCCGACTTTAATCGCGTCTGCGCCGGCTTTAATTAAATCCCGTGCACCTTCACCGGTGGCGATATTTCCGGCAATTACGTCAATACGGGGAAAACTGCTTTTAATTTTTTTGACTGTGGCAATCGCATGATCGGCATGACCATGAGCGATATCCACAACCAAAACGTCTGCCCCGGCCTTAATAATCTCAACCGTCCTTTCCCAAAAATCTCCCTTAACTCCCACTGCCGCGCCAACCCTTAATCTTCCCTTTTTGTCTTTTAAGGCCTGCGGATATTCTTCGGTTTTATGAATATCTTTTCTGGTAATCAGTCCTGTCAAACGTCCTTTTGTATCCACCAATGGCAATTTCTCAATTTTGTTTTTCTTTAAAATATTTACAGCCTGCAAATATGTCGTATTTTCCTGGGCGGTAATAAGTTTGTCCCTTGGTGTCATCAAATCGGCGATTTTAGTATTCAGGTTGCTTTCCAGGGCCATATCGCGGTGGGTCAAAATTCCCAACAGCTCTTTGTTTTTATCAACAATAAGGATGCCGGTGACTTTGTGTTTCTTAATAAAATCATAGGCGTCTTTTAATGTGGCCCCGTCCAAAAGCATGGTAAACGGGTCTTCAACAACGAAGCCTTCCGAACGTTTGACATTTAAAATTTCTTCCGCTTCCTTTTCGATAGGCATAAAACGGTGGATAATCCCAATTCCTCCTTCTCTGGCCATAGTAATTGCCATATCGCTTTCGGTAACCGTGTCCATATTGGCCGAGATTATGGGAATATTCAAAGGAATATTTTTAGTCAAAAATGAAGAACAGCTGACGTCTTTGCGCGAAGAAACCGCAGAGCGGCCGGGAACAAGAAGTACATCGTCAAACGTTAATCCTAAATCGATGGTATTTGCCATTTTATAAATTTGGTTTTTAAACCTTTCCTGCGGCAATCAGGATATTTTTACTGATTCAGGATAACTTATTTGCGCGACCTAAGTCAAGCCCTGTTTTTAATCGGTAAAAATCGGCAGATTTCCCAGGTAAATAAGATCTTTAATCTGCGCGCTGCCCTGTTTTAAAATGGCGCAGGCCGCCACAACTTTTGCCCCGGCCTTATCCATAAGCTGTTCAACCGCTGAAATCGTGGTGCCTGTCGTTACGACATCATCAAGAACTATTACTTTTTTATTTTCAATTACTTTTTTATCGGCGCCGTCTATAATCAGAGAGCGAAGTTTTTTAAAAGGACTGGACGGATGAAGTATTAAGGGGTTAATCATATACCCTTTAATGCTTTTGCGGCAGACGATATACCTTTTTTTTTGTGAAAGCCTGCTCATTTCATGCAAAAGCGGCACAACCTTAACCTCCGGCCCGACAAAATAGTCATAATCAATATTCTCTACCTTCTGAAGTAATTCCCGGCTGGCTTTTTCGACCAATTCCACATCGCCCAAAAGCGACAGGCTGGCGATTCGCATTTTCGGCCCCAAATAAACAATCGGAAGCTGTCTTTTTAAACCGCAAATCTCAAGATTGTAGTATTCCATAATACTATTGCGACATACAAGCCCGTATAAAACTAATAAACAAAGGGTGGGGGAAAAGTGGCCGGGATTTATATTCCGGATGATACTGCGTTCCTACGAAAAATGGATGATTTGCCGTTGGAAGTTCAATAATTTCCACGAGATTTTCCACAACCGATCTTCCCGCGATAACCAACCCTTTTTGCGCCAGGGTTTTGGCATATTTTTCGTTAAACTCAAAGCGGTGGCGGTGTCTTTCCGCAACAATATTTTTACTGCTGTCAAGAAAACCCGGGTATTTATAGTATGAGTTATAACTGATTGTGCCTTTTGCCACCCGGCAATCCCATCTGCCCAAACGCATGGTGCCGCCGTACGCGCGCCGGCTGGCATTTTCTTTTTGCAGATTGTTCATATGAATAACCGGATATTTAGTTTTATGGTCAACTTCTACCGTATTGGCGCCTATTAAATTGGCAACATTGCGGGCAAACTCCACCACAGCCAATTGCATACCGTAGCATAGGCCTAAATACGGAATTTTGTTTTCCCGGCTAAACTTAATGGCTTTTATCATTCCTTCAACGCCTCTTTCTCCCCAGCCAATGGGAACGATTATGCCCTTAACGTCTTTTAAATCATTACAGCCATCTTGTTTTTCAAATTGTTCGGCATTAATCCAAACAGCCCGGATCTTTGCCCCTAAATACCAGCCCGCATGGTCAAGAGCGTCAAAAAGCGCCGCGTATGAGTCTCGAAGCTGGTAATCTCCGGTGCTGAAATACTTTCCGACAATGGCAATCTTTATTTCCTTTTTGGCCGCTTCTATTCTTTTTATAAGATTTTCCCATTCTTTTACGTTTTGTTCTTTAATATCAAGCCCCATTTTTTCAAGAATTTTTTCATCAAAAAGCTGGCTTTTAAATCTTAAAGGGACGTTATATGCGCTTTTTTCATCGGGATTATTAATCACGTCGTTTGGGTCCACACTGCAAAACATTGCCAGTCTTTCCCGTCTTCTTTTATCTATTTCCTTTTCCGCCCGACAGACAATAAAGTCAGGCTGTATTCCCATAGAATTCAAATACCTGACGGAAAGTTGAGTCGGTTTGGTTTTTGGTTCGCCCAAGTGCGACGGTGTTGGTAAATAACTGACATGAACGTGAACAACAGTATCTTTGTGAACAACTTTCATTATTCTTGAGGCTTCATAATATAGAGCGTTTTGATATTCCCCCGCCGTTCCCCCCAATTCCACAATTACAATATCCGCCTCTTCTTTTCTGCCTGCTTCCTTAATTCTTCTTATTATCTCATCAGAAACATGCGGAATCGCCTCCACATCCTCTCCGTTATACTCAAAATTTCTTTCCTTTCTGATGACTTCCTGATAAATTTGGCCCATAGTGATAAAGTTATGCTTTCCCAGGTTTTTGCCCAAAAATTTTTCGTACGAACCCATATCCATATCCGCCTCTGTTCCGTCCTCGCATAAAAACGGATCACCGTGCTCTATAGGATTTATCAACCCGGAGTCTATATTAATATAATTTTCGCATTTAACCGGAGTAACTTTATAGCCGCGCGACTGAAGAAGAAGACCGATAGAGGCGGCAGTAACGCCTTTGCCAAGGCCGGATAAAACGCCGCCGGAGACAAAAATATATTTTGGACTCATAAGTTTTGGTGAACTTTATACATTTGTTTTTCGCTGATTTTCAATCTTTGCATTAGTTCCATAACAATAACCTCAAAAAAAATCATCGTGGAAACTTCAAATAAAGAACCCAAAGGCGGTTCCAGGGGCACTCCTTCCAGCTCTCTGATTTCAAAACTCTGCAGACTTTTTTTCATAATTTTGGAAGGTATAACCACATAATGGTCGCAGAACCTGGTTAAATTAGACTGCGTTTTGGCTGTAATTCCCATAACATCGGCGCCAAGCCTCTTGGCTGTTTCAGCTGTTTCCACAACCGATCTGGTTTCTCCGGAACCTGAAATAGCCAAAAGCATATCTTTTCTTCTTAAAGCCGGCGTAATTGATTCTCCCACAACATAACATTTTTTTCGCAGGTGTATCAGCCTCATGGCAAATCCTCTTGCGACCAAGCCGCTTCGCCCCTCGCCGATGACATAAACCCTGTGGCTTTTTACCAGATGTTCAATAAAATCCTCAACCTGCCCGAAATCAATTTTTAAAAGTATGGTTCTTATCTCGTCAATAATTCTTTCATACTGCATATTAAAAGCCTTCCTTTCTAATCACATCATACATTTTTTTTGCTTCCAAGTCAGGGTTAACACTTTTAGTTATAGAAGAACCAACCATAATGATAGCCACTTTTGGCACCTTTAAAATTCTCTCAATGTTATTAACATTAATTCCTCCGGCAACAGTCAAATTAACTGAAACAGCCTGACTAATCTGACTAAGAGTTTGCCAGGGATTTTGTCCTTCGCTTTGTTCGTCCAAACCGCTATGAACATGCAGATATTGCACCCTTAATTGTTCCAATTCTTTGGCGCGCTTAATTTTGTCTGATGTTCCCATTAAATCAAAAACCGCGCTTATCCCAGTTTTTTTTGCTTCTGTCAAACTTGATTTAATTGTGGTGTCTGAACTGCAGGCCATAACGCTGGCAAAACTCGCTCCGGCTTTTTGTGCCAAACCAACTTCCAAAGCGCCCGCATCCATGGTTTTTAAATCGGCAAATATCTCTTTTTCGGGAAAACTCTTTTTAAGCTGTCTAACGCTTTCCATGCCATATGATTTAATAAGAGGTGTTCCTGCTTCCAAAACGTCACAAAAATTCACAACTTTAGATGCCATCTCTAAGGCTTTTTCTAAATCAATAAAATCAAGTGCAACCTGCAGTTTTATCATAATTCATTTTTGTCTTTGCTTTGTCGTTCTCCAACAAAGAACTCCTCGCAACGACATACCTTAATTCAATCATTTATACTATACTCTATGTGTGACCAGAAAATCCATTACTTCTTTGGCTTTTTCTTTGGAAAGTATTTTTGTTGTTTCTAATATTGTTATCATTTCCGTCAAATGTAAAATACTATAAAAATGATAACCTTTGTCTTCCAATTGCTCTTTGCCTCCCTGGTCGCGGTCAATAAACACCACAATATCTGAAACTTTAAGACCTTTTGTAACCAGTGGCTGAATCACTTCCAGTTTTGACGCGCCGGTCGTAATTAAATCATCAATCACAACAACTTTTTCCCCTTTTTCAAATTCTCCTTCTATTGTTTTTTTAGTTCCGTATTCTTTCACCTCTTTTCTGGTATAAATCATTGGTTTGTTCATAAACAATGACACAGCCGTGGCAATGGGAATAGCAGTATAAGGAATACCGGCGAGGCGATCGAAGGTAAGTTTTTTCAGGATTTTGATATATTCCTGAGCTACAACTTGCAGAATTTTTGGATATGTAACTAAAATTCTCAAATCCAGATAGATGGGTGAAACGATACCGGATTTAAGAGTAAAAGTTCCGAATTTAACACAACCAATCTTGAATAAAGATAGAACCAGCGATTTCTTTGTTATGCTACCTCCTATACTTATTTATTAGATGCCTGAACTTCGTTGCTTCTTCTCTTGCTTTTTGTCCAAAATCATCTTTGTCTGATGCATATATAATTGTTCTTGAAACATTAATAACAATTCCTTCTGCGCGTCTGTCAATTCCGTATTGAATCGTTTTTTCAATATCTCCGTTTTGCGTTCCCAATCCCGGTATAAGAAAAACTGTTTGTGGAAGTAGTTTTCTGAGTTCTTTGAGTTCTTCGGGATAGGTGGCCCCAACAACTATGCCTATTTGAGAATCATTGGAAAGAGATTTTAATTTTACGGCAATTTTCTGATACAACTTTTCCTGACCAACAAGATAATCCTGAAAATCTTTCGCACCCGGGTTGGAAGTTCTCACCAGAACAAAAATAAACTTGTCCTGATATTTTAAAAAAGGTTCTAAACTGTCCAGACCCAAATACGGATTAACGGTCAAAGCGTCGGCGTTAAAATAACTGAAAGCCATTTGGGCATAAAGCCTTGCGGTATTGCCTATATCTCCCCTTTTGCCGTCCAATATAACAGGCAGGTCGGGATGTTTTTCTTTAAGATAGGAAATAGTATCTTCCAACTGCTTAAGGCCATTTGCCCCCAGCGCTTCATAAAAGGCCATATTGGGTTTATAGGCGCAAACCAAATCAGATGTTGCATCTATAATTGCTTTATTAAAAGCAAACAGGGCATTATTGTTATTTTGAAGAAAAGCCGGCAGTCTGTTTAACTCCGGATCCAAACCAATACAGAGGAGGGAATTGTTTTTCTTTTGAATACTACATAATTTATCCCGAAAGCTCATAAGCTTTTAAACAGCTAACAATTTAATGGGCAAGTCCGATTATATCATTGCTTGATCCATACCCGTTTTCGCTTAAATATTTTAAAATACCGTCATTTATTTCCTGAAAAACTTTCCAGCCGTTAAGGTAAAGGGCAGAACCAACTCCAATAAGGCTCGCTCCTGCCATAAGCATTTCTATAGCATCGTTGGTATTGCATACTCCTCCCATACCAATTATGGGAATACTGACATTTTCAAATATATCATAAACACAGCGCAGGGCCATCGGTTTTATCGCCGGCCCGGAAACCCCTCCCTGCCTGTTGCCCAAAACCGGTTTTTTGCTCTTAATATCTATAAGCATTCCCGGACCCACGGTATTAATCGCGGCTATAGCATCAGCGCCCGCTCTTTCGCAGGATTTGGCCACCATGCCGATATCATTTACGTTTGGAGTTAATTTGGCGATTATTTTTATTTTATCATCTGCTATTTTTTTGACAGTTTTAACAACCTCAAAAGCGCTGTCGGTTTGCGTGGCCAGGGGTTTTCCAAATTCATCATCCACATTGGGACAGGACAGGTTAAGTTCAATAAAATCAGGCTCAAGAGGCAGCAAATGCAAAACCAGCTGGGCAAAATTTTTTATATTGGTATCAAAAATACTGATTAGAAAGGGAATATTCAATTTCGATTTTAATTCTCTGATCTGTTTTTTTGCTTCGGCAATTCCTGCGTTTCGCAGCCCGACAGAGTTTAAAAAACCCTCTTTGTATTTGGCAACAACCGGAGCCGGATGCCCCTGCCTGGGAAAATAGGTAAAGGATTTGGTGGTAATAACGCCTGCCCCGCTATTTTGCGCGTTTAAAAAATCCGAAGTCTGTGTATAAACTCCTGAAACCAGAACCAGCGGCGAACGCAGTTTATAACCCAAAAAATCGGTTTGTATCAGAGATTTCATTTTGCGGTTAAAGTTTTGCTTAAATTATTTAACAGTCTTTTTGCCACTTCCATATCAGTCACCAGAGTAGTTCCTTTGTCAACAGCCATTTCCCGGATTTTTTGCCCGTCTGTATATTCTTTGGAATATCCGTTTTTATTGCTGGGAATGTTAATGATAATGTCAAAAAAGTTTTCTTTTAATAAATCCGAAAGGTTGGGTTTTTGGCCGGTTTCGCTGATTTTATATACCAAAGTTGTACCAACGTTATTTTTGGATAAAAATTCATGAGTATGTCTGGTGGCGCACAATAAGAATGAGGTGTCGGCCAGATTTTTGATATATGATAAGAGTTCTTTCTTTTGCCCAACAGGGCCGATTGTCAAAAGAATGGCTTTTTTATTAAGTGAGGGGTTTAAAGTATAAAGCTGACCCCGCTTGGCAGAATCCCAGTCTCCGGTAAAAGCCGCCATTTGGGAAAAAAGAGAACAAAGACGGATATCGTTTTGCCCCAATATAAACTGTATTACCCTGTCGTTGCCAATTCCGTATCCTGCGTGCGGATTGGTTTTTCCCGGCATAATCATATCGTCTAAATACCAGGAAAAATCTTCGTATTTTCCGCCGCGCTGTTTATGCAGCTTAAACATGATTGAGGATAATAATCTTTCTTTAAGTTTTTCTCCGTCGTGTTCGCGCACTGCCGCGCCTGTCCCTTCGCCGGCATAAGGAAATAAAAGATCTGCAGACAACACCACTCTATTATCTTTTTGAGAAACTTTCATATTAAAAAATTTAATTTCCTTGGGGTAACGCATAATAAAAACCGGCCGGTTTTTCCCTACCAGCTCCACAATCTTCTGTTCGTGTTCGGCTTTTAAATCATCGCCGAAAAAAAGACTTGGAAATCCGTTTTTTTGCAAAAGTTTAACGGCTTCTTCATAGTTTATTCTGCCAAAAGGTTTTTTTGCAATTTTTCTTAAATCCGTAACCGGCCTGCCATATGTGGTTTTTAATAGTTGTCCGGTTTCATTAACAATTTGTAAAATCATGCTTTTTACAGACAGTTCAATATGTTTAAGTAAGGCTTCATACATTTTTTCTTCGTCATAATTTTTTCTGGTCATTCTCTCCATCGTACAGTCAAATTCTTCCTCTGTCAGCCTAAACTGTCTTAAATGCCTTGCATCCTCAATTTCCTCGTCTCTGCCGCTATGAATAACTGTATAAACGCCATGAAGGGTTTGCAGCGCTTGTTCCAGAGAAAGTTGTCCGGTTTGAGTCATAAAAAGGGGCAAACCCAGACGGTTGCCTATCTTAAAAAGAGTGTCCACATTTTCGCAGGCACCGGTTATTCCCACGATTTGGGGTACATCCACATAGGTTAAGCCGATTTTCCGGTAGTGATTTCTGGCCCCGTCGTTTAAAGCGTTATTTATTTTTATTAAATTATTGATATGTTCCCAGCGGTTTAGTATTTTTTCCCCTTTGGGAGTTTTGATTTTTATTTTAGTCACCATAAGTCCTCCTTAATCCCTGGGTGCTATAGCTATTTCACCCCCCAGGTGGATAGTAACTATCCTTATTTTTTTTAATCACTTTATAACCTTCAACTGCTGTTAGACTTTTGTTAGGATTAGCAGGTTTATCTTTTTCGGTCTGTTTTGTTTTTTCATCAGCTACGGTAGCTGGTCCAAGAACCTTACTACCCTTGCCTTGCATAAAACCTTCTTCTACTACATAAGTTGCACCCGATTCTCCATGTATAATTTTTTCCTGCATAAAACCTCCTTATATTGCAGGTAAACTGCATACCTGCGGTATAAAAAAAGAGAGCTGTTAGTAGCTCTCAATTAAATTAAAAAAATATAAATTAATCGGCAAAAATTTAATTCTTAGTTTATGGTAACTAAGTTTTATCATATTTTTAGCGCTTATCAGCGTCGCTGTCTGCGTGTATCGGCGATTTACCCAAAAAAAACCAGAGTTTTGGCCTCTGGAAATCTAGTTTAACAACAAAAAATAAATCAGTCAATAGTACTTTTAATATCAAACCATATCAAGAAATGTTTCCTATTCTTGTTTTGCCGGTAACTCTGCCCTGGCGTCTTTGTAAAACTTTTAAATCCATCAGCGACCGTCTTAAAAGCGCTCTGGCAGAGTCTAATGCCTGCCCTGTAGGCTGGCCTGCTAAAGCCTCTTCTGCCGCTTTTTTTGCCTCTAAGACGTCTTTTTCGTTGATTTCTTCCGCGTGTATGGCCCTGGTGACCAAAATTGTGGTTTTATTGGGATTAACATCCAAAAACCCGCCGCCTATGGAAAGAAAATACTCTTCGTTGTCCTTGACAATTTTTAATTCGCCCTCGGTTAACTGGCTAAAATAGGGCATGTGGTGCGCTAAAACTCCTGCCTGTCCTTTTGTGGCGGGAACCACTACCATGTCCACTTCTTCCTGATAGGCGATTCGCTCGGGAGTAATAATTTCTAGAAGAAACTTATCCATATTTTCCTTGTTCATTCCCGATCTAATCGGGAATCCATAAGATAAATTATATATTCGAAGAACATATTCTTCTCATTAATTCTTGAGAAGAATTATAGATTCCCGCCTACGCGGGAATGACAGTAGGTTTTTACTTCACGTCTTCAATACCGCCGACCATATAAAAAGCCTGTTCGGGCTTATTGTCATGTTTCCCATCCAAAATTTCTTTAAATCCCTTAACCGTATCTTCTCTCTTAACGTATTTGCCCGGCCGCGAAGTAAAAGCTTCTGCGACAAACATCGGCTGGCTGAAAAACCTCTGAATTTTTCTGGCCCTTTGCACCGTCAGCTTGTCCTCCTCTGACAGCTCTTCCATTCCCAAAATGGCAATAATATCCTGCAAATCCTTATACCTTTGTAAAACCTTTTGTACCCGCTTGGCCACATCGTAGTGTTCCTGCCCCACCACATCCGGCGTTAAAATTCGCGAAGTTGAGGCCAGAGGATCAACTGCCGGAAAAAGTGCCTGCTCCGCAATTGATCTTTCCAAAGCAATAAAAGCATCCAGATGGGCAAAGGTCGCCACAGGCGCCGGATCAGTATAGTCATCAGCCGGAACATAAACTGCCTGCACCGAAGTAATAGAACCCTTTTTTGTGGAAGTAATTCTCTCCTGTAAAGTGCTCATTTCGCTGGCCAAAGTCGGCTGATAGCCAACCGCAGAGGGAATTCTGCCTAAAAGAGCAGAAACCTCGCTTCCGGCCTGCGCAAAACGGAAAATATTGTCAATAAACAAAAGAACGTCCTGTCCTTCTTTGTCCCTAAAATATTCCGCCATGGTTAAACCGGTTAAGGCCACCCGCAGTCTTGATCCCGGCGGCTCGTTCATTTGTCCAAAAACCAAAGCAGTTTTATTTATAACACCCGAGCCTTTCATCTCCAACCATAAATCATTTCCTTCTCTGGTTCTTTCTCCCACACCTGTAAAAACTGAAACTCCGCCGTGTACTGTGGCAACGTTTCTGATAAGTTCCTGGATAAGAACAGTCTTTCCCACACCTGCGCCTCCAAAAACTGCCACCTTTCCGCCCTTAACAAACGGAGCCATTAAATCAATTACTTTTAAACCGGTTTCCAAAATTTGAGCCTTAACTTCCTGTTCAATTAAACCCGGCGCCTCGCGGTGAATAGGCATAGTTTTTACGTTTTTTGGCATAACGCTGCCGTCTATAGGATTCCCGGTAACGTCAAATATTTTACCCAAAGTTTCCTTGCCGACCGGAACTTTAATATAATCTCCCGTGTCAACAACCTCCATGCCTCTTTTAAGACCGTCGGTAGTCCCAAGGGCAACACAACGAACCACGCCTTCAGGCAGCTGGGCGCCGACTTCCAAAACCAGAACTCCCTTTTTATCCGGCCGTTCAACCTTAAGGGCGTGGTAAACTTTCGGCAGGGAATTTTCTTCAAATTGCACGTCAATAACTGCGCCGATGATTTGTATAATTTTTCCTGTATTCATACTGCTCTCCTATTCCACAGCCATTCTGGCTGTCACCATATCCGCAATTTCATACGTTATTTTTTCCTGTCTGGCTTTGTTATATTCCAAAGTTAATTCCTTCATTAAATCCCCGGCGTTATCCGTGGCGTTTTTCATTGCCAGCATACGGGCCGAATGTTCGCTGGCCTCAGCTTCAATCATGGCTTCGCGCAGCTGGTTTTCCAAATAATGCGGCAAAAGGGCATCCAGAAGCTTATCGTATGAGGGCTCAACTAAAAATTCGCTGAAATGCCCCTCCTCCCAGGAAGTTTTATCTTCTATCATTATGCCTAAAGGCAAAAGCTGTTTTTTAACCGGTTCCTGATGCAGGGCGGAAATAAAATCGTTATAAACAATAATCACATTTTTATACTTATTATTGATAAAACCTTCCGTCACCAAACTTATAATGGCAGGGGCATGCTCCAAATAACTATGCCCGCTGGTAAAAGAAGCCGTCAGATTCCCTTTTGCTCTGACCACAAAAGTCTCTGCCTTTTTTCCTGCCGTAATAAAATCCAAATCCTTAAAATCGTTAAACCACTTTAAAAAAGCCCGGAAAAGATTGGTATTTAACCCCCCGCACATTCCCTTATTGGTAGAAATGAAAACTACCAGAGTTTTAGAGCTAAAAACATTCCGCGTTAAAAGAGGGTGGAGTAAGGGATCGCAGCGTTTTGCCAGTTCAAAAACAGCCTGGTAGATTTTTTGAGCGTATGGCTTGCCGGATATGGCCAGATTCTGGGCTTTTTTCATCTTTGAAGCAGCAACCATCTCCATCGCTTTGGTTATTTGCGCGATATTGGAAGCAGATTTAATTCTTTTTTTTATAAGACGAGTAGATATCATATATGCTTATTTATTGTTCGAGCTTTGCGAGAACTTCTCACTTCGTTCGAAGCATAAAGACTAAAATCTTTTTTTAAAATCTTCCGCCGCTTTTTTCAAAAGTTTTTCCGTGTTTTCGTCAATTTTTTTAACTTTGTTAATTTCCTGTAAAATTTTAGCTTGGACCGTTCTTATATACTCCAGAAATTTATTTTCATACTCGCTAACCTTTTCCACGGGAATTTCATCCAAATAGCCGTTGTTGCCGGCCCAAAGCAAAACAACCTGCTCTTGTACGGGCATAGGTGCAAACTGGGGCTGCTTGAGAAGTTCTGTCATTCTGGCTCCTCTTTCAATTTGGTTTCTGGTAACCGGATCAAGGTCGCTGGCAAACTGGGCAAAGGCTGCCAAATCGCGGTATTGGGCCAAATCCAAACGCATCTTGCCCGCGACCTGCTTCATGGCCTTTTCCTGGGCGTTTCCGCCCACTCTTGAAACTGATAAACCAACATTAATAGCAGGCCTTATCCCTGAAAAAAACAAATCGGGCTCCAAATATATCTGCCCGTCGGTTATGGAAATCACATTGGTCGGAATATAGGCAGATAAATCGCCGGCCTGTGTCTCAATAATGGGCAGGGCCGTGATTGAACCGCCGCCATGTTTTTCATCCACCCTGCAGGCTCTTTCCAAAAGCCGGGAGTGAAGATAAAAAATATCTCCCGGGTAAGCTTCGCGGCCGGAAGGACGTCTTAAAACCAGCGATATTTGCCGCCAGGCCCAGGCATGTTTGCTTAAATCGTCATAAACAACCAGAACGTCTTTGCCCTGGTCCATAAAGTATTCGGCAATGGCGCAGCCGCTGTATGGCGCAATATATTGAAAAGAGGCAGGGTCAGAAGCGTTGGCAGCCACAATAATGGTATGACCCATAGCCTTATTTTTTTCCAGCTCGTTAACAAATTGCGCCACCCGGGAAGTTTTTTGTCCAATGGCAACATAAATACAAATAACATTCTCGTGTTTCTGGTTAATGATTGTGTCCAAAACCAACGCGGTTTTTCCCGTTCCCCTGTCGCCGATAATAAGTTCTCTTTGACCGCGTCCGATAGGAATCATACTGTCAATGGCTTTAATACCGGTCTGAAGAGGTTTGGTTACCGGCTCCCGGCTGGTAACTCCCGGAGCGATTTTCTCCAATGGATATTCCGTTTTGCTTTTTACTCCGCCTTTGCCGTCAATCGGTTCGCCAAGGGGATTGATAACTCTGCCCAAAAGCATATCTGACACCGGAATTGATAAAAGCCTGCCGGTTCCGGCAACTTCATCATTTTCGCTTAATCCAAGATATTCTCCCAGAATAATGGCGCCGATGCTGTCCTGTTCCAGATTAATCGCCACGCCTTTTCTTCCGTTTTTAAACTCCAGCATTTCGTTAAAAGAAATATCATGCAGACCGGATATTCTTGCCACTCCGTCTGCCAAATCCGTAATATGACCTATTCTGCTTTGGGCAATCGTAGGTTGATATCTTTCCAGGCGTTTTAGAATATCCTGAGCAATCTTATTGGTTGTTTTATTAGACATAGTTTTAGTCGTTAACACTTAAGGTTTTTATCAGGCGCACAAAATCCGATCTCAAACTGGCATCCAAAACCCAATCTCCAACTTCAACCCTAAAACCTCCCAACATATTTCTATCCAGTTTTGTGGTTAGCTCAATATCTCGTTGGGCCAGCTTTTGGACCACATTTTTAACTCTATGCAAACGCTGTTTGTCCAGCAAAATCGGAGCATAAACAATACCTTTGTTTTGATTTTTCTGGTCGCTGTCAATTCTTTTTAGAGCCGCGCTCACTTGTGGAAGTAATCCTCTTTGTTTTCTCGCCGTTAAAACGTCTAAAACACTTTTGGTAAGAACATCAACGTTTCGCTTTTGAGCCACCTTGATTCTCCTTTTCCAGTTTTTCCAGTTTTTTATCAATTAAAAGCAGCTGGTTTTTATCGGTCAGAATGTCTGCCACTACGGTTTTGGCCATAGCGCTGGCCACCCCTAACATTTGTTTTTCCAAATCCTGCCAGATTTTTTCTCTCTCCTGCTCCAATTCTATGGCAGTTTTTTCTTTAATGCCTTTGGCCTCTTCGTTGGCGCTTTTGACAATATCGGCTTCCACTTTTCTTCCCCGCTCTTTATATTCCTCAATAATTTTTTGTCCTTCGTCTTTGGCTTTGTCCAAAACCGCCTCCCGTTCTTTTCTTAATTCCTCTTCTTTAACTTTCATTTTTTCCGCCAAAGCCAATCCTTCTTCGATTTTTTTCCTTCTTTCGTCAATCAGCTTCAAAACCGGTTTGTATAAAAACTTTGTCAATACGGCCACCAAAATGACAAAATTAATAAGCTGCATTAAAAGCATAACCGGTTGTATTCCAAGTTTTTCCATAATTTTTTAATCCAAGTCACCTAAGTTACATAGGTTACTTAAATCACTTACGTGAATTTAATAATGAGTGCCACAACCAAAGCATAAATGGCAATGGCTTCGGCAAAAGCAATAGCCAGAATCATATTGGTTCTGACCTTTCCTTCTGCTTCCGGGTTGCGTCCAATAGCTTCCAACGCCCTACCGGCCAAAAGTCCGATACCAATACCTGGACCCAAGGCTCCGAGTCCGATTGCCAGTGCAACAGCAATAAGTTTAAGACCTTCCTGCATAATCCTCCTTTATAATATAACTATATAAAATATAATTATTAATTTTGCCTTTCGTACCTATTTTAAGCGAATTCAACTTTTTTTACCACCGGCAGAGATAAAAATAAGCTGTTTCCCAAAATTAATGTTCGCTGCTGGTGGCAACGTTTAGAAAAACCGCCGTCAGCATGGAAAACACCAAAGCCTGAATAAACCCCACAAAAAGCTCCAGCGCCAAAAATGGCAAAGGCGCAAAAAGCGGCATTAAAAAGGCGATGACTGTTAAAAGCACATCGCCGGCAAAAATATTCCCAAACAGACGGAAAGCAAAAGAAATAATTCTTGAACCTTCAGAAACTATATCTAAAAGCCCGACGAAAAACAAAATTGGGTTTTTAAGATTAATGAATTTGGCAAGATATTTAATTCCAAGCGTGCGCAGTCCAAAAAATTGAATCGAGGCCACAGAAACCAGCGCCAAGGCAATGGTTAAATTCAAATCCGCCGACGTGGGGCGAAAAAGCGGAATAAACTCTTTTGCCCCGTCCTTAACTTTTTCCAATCCTATTGTACCGACTCCCGGCAGAATTTCCGTCCAGTTTAAAAACAGTATGAAAATAAAAAGCGTGGCCACTAACGGGTAATATATTTTTGTCCTCTCGCCTGTGACGGACTCAAACAAACCGTACAACCCCCCCACAACGCCTTCCACCACCGCCTGAAATCTTCCGGGAACCTCTTTTAGACCCGCAAAAACAAAAAAAGTCAGCATTACTAAAAAAATCATAACCAGCCAGGAGGTCAACAGGGAATTGGTCACAAAAAATCCGCCTATGGCGAATATTTTTTCCGGTTGTATAGAAATATTAAGCATGCTGTTTTTTCCCTTTTTGCTGTTTGTCTAAATGTTTCTTTGATACAGCGCCTTCTTTTTCGCTCTCCCGAAAAAGATAATAAATATTAACTAACCCTATAAGTGTCCCGGCAAAAATAAGTGAAAGTGTTAGTTTGGGAGACATATTAAAAATCCGGTCCAAATATGTCCCTAAAAGCGCTCCTCCGGCAATCGGCAGAGCAATTACAAACCCCAATTCTGTAGAAGATGTGAATAGAGAAAAAAAACGAGTCCTTTGCTCGTCGGTTTCTTCTTCTACATTAACTTCTTTCTCAACCGCTTCGAATTTATTTTCCTTATTTAACTGCAGAATCCTTTTTTTAACTAGTGACATTTTTTTCCGATTATCCAAATTTATTTTATGTGAGCCTGCCGGTTTAGTCAAGAGAGAGCAATAAACTATCTTGACCAGAGTCCTGCAATCCTATCTTTTAAGTCCTGGTTGAAATTGACTCCGTAGGGAACTTTTATTCTTTTTTCTTCGGTACCGTTCTGAAAGATTAATACCACCGGCTCTGACCCCGGAGACTGTTTTAATATGGTGTTAAGCGAGGTTAAATCCTGTGAAGAAGCGCCCCTGGGAACAGCAATTTCAAGGCTTTGTGCCGTATCATCAGCATTCCCGGGCAAAATGTTTTCAGAGCCGCCGGAAAGAGCAACAGCCCCATCGCAGATTAAGGATAGCCGGTCCTCGCGGTTATCCAGCTTCCCTTTAATTATAACCGCCTGATCTATCAGCCAAACGCTTTTGGTGGAAGCAAAAGTTTTGGGAAAAACCACGACCTCAATACTGCCGCTGTCATCTTCCACGCGCACAAAAGCCATTTCGTTGTTGCCGTTTTTTGTTAAAATTCTTCTGATATCCGCGATTAATCCGCCGATTTTAATCGCCTTGCCTGAATCATCCTGGCTTAAGTCGCCGATTTTTTGCGAGGTTTGGTTTCTTAATAAATTTAAAACCGGCTGCAGCGGATGTTCGGTCAGATAAAAACCTAAAAGCTGTTTTTCAAAAGTAAGCATTTCTTTTTTGGAAAATTCTTCCACCTGAGGAAGTTTAACTTCCGTTATTTCCTCTTGGGAAGTTAAAGCAAACAAACTGGTCTGGCCGCTGTTTTGCATCTGCTTTTCCCGGTGCCCCAATTCCAGAATTTGGTCTAATGCTGAAAGTTGCGACGCCCTGGTCCCAAATCCGTCCATGGCGCCGGCCTTGATTAAACTTTCCAAAGTTTTTTTGTTAACTTTTTGTAAATCCACGCGTTTGGCAAAATCCGATAAAGAGGCAAACGGACCCTTTTCTCTGGCTGATAAAATGGTTTCAATGGCGGCCGCTCCGACGTTTTTTATGGCGGAAAGTCCGAAACGAATCGCTTTAACACCATTAAGTTTTTCCACACCGAATCCATAAACGGACAAATTAATATTTGGCGGCAAAACGCTGATATTCATTTTCCGGCACTGGGCCACGGCCTTGGTTATTTTATCGTCTCTTGCCGGTCCGGAACTGCCCTGCGATTCAGCGGTTAACAAGGCTGTCATATATTCCACGGGGTAATGTGACTTAACGTAAGCAGTCTGGTATGCCACCAAACCATACGCCACCGCATGGGCCTTATTAAAACCGTATCCGGCAAAAGGTTCAATAAGCCCCCAAAGTTTATCTGCCTTTTCGTCTTTCATGCCGTTTTTAATACAGCCGGCTAAAAATTTTTCTTTCTGCTTTTTCATTTCCGAGGGAATTTTCTTGCCCATGGCCTTGCGCAATTTGTCCGCCTCTGCCCAGCTGTATCCTGCCAGCTCAACGGCAATCAACAAAACATCGTCCTGATAGGTTATAACGCCGTACGACTGTTTTAAAATATTTTCCATCCTGGGATCAAGGAGCCTGACCTGTTTGCGGGAATGTTTCCTTTCAATAAATTCCGGAATGGAGTTCATCGGCCCCGGCCTGAAAAGCGCCACCATAGCAGCCAGGTCGGAAATGGAAGTAGGCTTTAATTCTTTAACATATCTGGTCATTCCCTCCCCGCCCAGCTGAAAAACTCCCATTGTATCGCCTGAAGCCAGCATATCATAAGCCTTTTTGTCATCAAGAGGAATTTTGTTTAAGTCCAGCTCTTCCCCTCTTTCGTTGCGGACAATATCAATAGCCGAACCCAGAATTGACAAATTTCTGATGCCTAAAAAGTCCATCTTTAAAAGCCCCAAATCCTCCACTGCATGCATATCATACTGGGTAATGATTTTTTCGCCCTTGCTCTCTCTGGTTAAAGGCATATATTCTGTCAGAGGCTCTGCCGCAATCACAACTCCCGCCGCATGAACCGAGGCGTGGCGGGAAACTCCTTCCAGCTTTTGCGCCAGATCCAGAAGTTTTTTTATTTCTTCATCGGTATTGTAAATTTCCTTAAGTTCCGGAGTTATTTCTAAGGCTCTTTGAATTGTCATGGGAAAACCCTGCGCGCCAAAAGGTATCAGTTTGGCAATCCTGTCCGGTTTGGCATAAGGCATACCCAGCGCCCTGCCCACGTCCCGGACTGCTCCTCGGGCCTCCATCGTTCCAAAAGTGATAATTTGCGCCACATGGTCTTCTCCGTATTTATGCCGGACATAGTCAATAACCTCGTCTCTTCTTAAATCCGCAAAATCCATATCAATATCCGGTGGCAGAGGTCTATCCAAAGTTAAAAATCTTTCAAAAGGCAAATTGTAATCCAAAGGATTAACCGTGGTTATACCCAACAGATAAGCCACCAGCGAACCGGCGGCGCTGCCGCGGGTGGTGGCAATAATGCCGTTATTTCTGGCCCAGTTGACAAAATCCTGGACGATTAAAAAATAGGCCGCGTACCCTTTTTTGGTAATCACGTTTAATTCGTATTCCAGTCTTTCCCGGGCTTTTTTGCCTTCAGTTTCTCCCAGCTTTTGCATTAAAAGGCCGCGGGTAGTTTTCTCCAGATACGAATTTACCGTTTCGTTTTCCGGCACATCAAACTTGGGCAAAACCCACTTCCCGGTCGTAATATCAACTTCGCACCTTTGTGCAATGCGTAGAGTGTTTTTGATTGCTTCCGGAAACTGGGCGAAATTTGCCGCCATTTCTTCGCCGCTTTTGATATAAAAATCCGGGGAATCAATCATGGAAAGGGGACGGTTTTTTTCCAAAAGAGTTTTTTGCGTCTGGACGCATAATAAAACTTCCTGCGCCTCCGGATCTTCCGCAGTAACATAATGATTATCGTTGGTTGCCAGAAGAGGCAGACCCAGTTCTTCTGCCAGCCTGACAACTTTTTCGTTAACTTCCTGCTGTTCTTTTATTTTTTCGTGATATTGAAGCTCCATATAAAAATGGTCAGGACCAAACAGCTGGCTGAATTTCTGGGCAGTGAGCCTGGCCTCCTTCGCTTTCCCGTCCAAAATAAGCCTTGGGACCTGCCCCTGCAAACAGGATGAAGTGGCGATAAGCCCTTCGTGATAGGTTTCCAACAGCCCCCAGTCAACTCTGGGCCGGTAATAATATCCGTCCAAATGGGCAATAGTGATGAGCTTAATTAAATTTTTATAACCGGCGTTGTTTTCGGCCAAAAGCAAAAGATGATAAGGTTCGGTGTCAATCCCGGCTTCCTTATCCAAATGGCTTCTTTTGGCCACATAGGTTTCACAACCGATAATCGGTTTAACTCCCTCGTCTTTGCATTTAAGATAGAAATTTAAAGCGCCGTACATGGCGCCGTGGTCGGTAATGGCAATGGCTTTCATATCCAGCTCTTTAACCCGCGCCAAAAGCCTGGGAATTTTGGAAAGCCCGTCAAGCAATGAATATTCTGTGTGGTTATGAAGATGTACAAAATCAACCATTGTTTTTCGCTTTATACATAATTATATCTGCTTTATTAATTAATTCTTCTTGAGAACGCGCATCGTCAGGATAACTAGCAATTCCATAAGAACCTTTTACAGGGACGGTTTCTCCTGTAGGCAATCTTAAATCTAAAGAAGAAAAATTTTCACTTTTGAATCTTTCATTAACAATTTGCTCTGCTGTTAATCTATCAGTATCCGGCATAAGAACTACAAACTCGTCTCCGCCATATCTTGCTACGGTATCGCTGTCTCTTACTTGAGCTGTTAACGCTTGGGCGTAAAATCTTAAGGCCTTATCGCCTACGATATGGCCATAACTATCGTTTATTTTCTTAAATGCATTTAAATCTGCCATCAATAATGACAATGGCGTATTTGTTCTTTCTGCCCTGGCAAGCATTTTCCGTAATTCTCTTTCAAAACCAGCACGATTCAATACGCCTGTTACAGGATCAATTCTTGATGCTGCTTTTTCCTTATGCAATTCGCGTCTTTGCTTATGAAATTTTACCAGTTTTTTTCTGGTAATTATTTTTTGCTCAATTTCAGATCTTGCCGAAGGCATAAAATTTTTTTCTTCTACCATATTCTTGGTAACATTCTTGTGGACAATCCTCAAACTTATTGTCCCTACGCGCTAAATATTTAATAGTTTTTGCACCCGCATTTTTATGATATCTGCCTCTGCCTGTCCTTTAATTTCTCTCATGACTTGTCCCACCAAAAACATTAAAGCGTTTTCTTTCCCTGATTTATAATCGCTTACTGCCTTAGGATTGGCTTCAAAAACTTTTTTAATGGCTTTTTCCAGCTCTTCATCAGGAAGCGAAACCGTTCGGGTTTTATTTTGGATAGTTTTTACCAGTTCTTCCGGACTAACCTTACTTATATCTGCTTTCTTATTAATAATCCAGTTGGCGATTATTTTTGGTGTTATTTGTTTACTGTTGTCTGTTGTCTGTTTACTGTTTACTGTTTTCTCATAATATTCTGCCACATCTTTGCTGTCACATAAAATATTAGCATCATATTCTGTTAATCCATAATCTTTGATAAATCTGGCTATTTTTGTATCCGGCAATTCGCAGATTTGAGATTTGAGATTTGAGATTTGAGATTGAGAAAATTCCATTGGTGGTATATCCGGCTCGGGAAAGTAACGATAATCATTGGCCTCTTCTTTGCTTCTTTGTAAAACTGTAATTCTTTTTTCCTCGTTAAATCCAACCGTGGTTTTATTGCCTGTTGTTTTAACTGTTTTTGTTTTAGCAAACTCCTCGGCCTGTCTTTTAATCTCATATTCCAAAGCCTGTTTGACAAAACGAAAAGAATTAATATTTTTAATCTCAACTAACGGTGTGTAAAATACTTTAGTGCTTGCTCCTCGAAGTCCGGTTTTACCGGACGAAGTGGAGATTTTCAAATTAATGGTCGGTTCAAGCCTCATCGTGCCTTTTTCCATATCCGCATCCGAAACTCCCAAATATCTGATAATTTGGTGCAGCTTTTTTAAGTATGTGACAACTTCCTCCGTGTCGTTAAAATCCGGTTCGCTGACAATCTCCACTAAGGGAACGCCCGAGCGGTTAAAATCCACTAAAGAAACCTTTTCTCCGTTAACTTCTGCGTGAGTCAGTTTTCCCGTATCCTCTTCCATATGAACCCTATTTATTCTGATTTTTTTGATATTTGTGATTTGTGATTTAGAATTTGTTTCGGATTTCGTGCTTCGAATTTCGGATTTTATCTCTAGCCACCCCCCATATGTTAAAGGTTTATTGTATTGGCTAATCTGGTATCCTTTGGCCAAATCCGGATAAAAATAATTTTTCCTCTCAAAATAGCTTTCCTTATTAACCTGACAATTAAGAACCAGGCCGATAAGAATGCACCAATCAATGGCTTTTTTGTTGGGAACCGGAAGAGCTCCGGGAAGACCCAGGCAAACCGGGCAACAATGAGTGTTTGGTTCCTGACCAAAATAAAAAGCATCGCAGCCGCAAAACATTTTTGAGTTGGTTTTAAGCCCCACATGTACTTCCAGTCCTATAATCGGTTCTATTTTGAGATTTTCGTTCATATCTCTTACAACTTATATCTTAAGTATTGTCTCTATCTTATCTCTATTACGGTGACATTCTGTAAATCGTTCTGGGAAAAGGAATTGTTTCCCGCACATGCTCCAATTTGCAAACCCAGGCAATAAATCTTTCAATCCCCAACCCAAAACCGCTATGGGTAACACTGCCATATTTTCTTAAATCCAAATACCAGCCATAGTCTTTCAAAGATAACTTATTTTTTTCCATAGCTTTTTTCAAGACTTCAAAGTTGTCTTCCCTTTGACTGCCGCCGATTATCTCCCCATATCCTTCCGGAGCCATTAAATCTGCACATAAAACCCGGCCGGGATTTTTTGGGTCCTTTTTCATGTAAAAAGCTTTAACTTCGCTTGGATAATGGGTGACAAACAAAGGCTGTTTGTAATGGTTCATCAAAATGGTTTCATCATCATTGCCCAAATCCTCTCCCTCTTTAATATCAGACCCAAGTTCGTGAAGTTTTTTTAAACACTGATCATAACTTAATCGGGGAAATGGTGCTTTAATGTTTTTTAAAGGCGCCAAATCCCTTTCAATAATTTTTAACTCCTGTTGGCAAAACTCTAAAAGCTCTTTGATTAAATACATAATTAATTCTTCCTGAACTTTAATGTTTTCCTCCAAATCGCAAAAAGCCATTTCGCAATTGGTCATCCAAAATTCGGTTAAATGTCTTTTGGTTTTGCTTTTTTCCGCCCTAAAAACCGGCTCAAAATCATAAACTCTTCCTAAACTGGCAATGGCAGCTTCCAAATAGAGCTGACCCGATTGAGAAAGATAGGCTTTTTGTCCAAAATAATCGAGTTCAAAAAGAGTGGTGGTTCCCTCGCAGGCATTGGGTGTAATAATTGGGGTATCAAACCTGGTAAATTTTTCCTTTTGGTAAAAATCTTCCACTGCTTGAAATATACGGCTTCTGATTCTTAAAATTGCCCATTGCCGTTTGGAACGAATCCAGAGATGTCTGTTAGATAGCAAAAAATCAGGTCCATGATCTTTTTTACCAATAGGATATTCATCTTTAACAACATCGACTAATGTTATTTTTTTAACAGTAATTTCAAACCCCTCGGGTGAACGGGGTTCTTCTCTTAGAATTCCTTCAACTATTATTGAAGATTCCAAAGTCGCCTCAGATGCCTTTTGAAAAACTTCCGACCCTACTTCATTTTTAACAACCGTGGCCTGAATAAAACCCGTGCCGTCTCTAACCTGCAAAAAAATGATTGCTCCGCTTGAACGCTTATTATAAACCCACCCTTTAACTTCAACTGTTTTGCCAAGATGTTCTTTAGCATCTTTTAGAAAAAATCTATTTTCTGTCATAGTTTTTATTGCCAATTTAAATTGACTTTATATTTTTGGCGTTCTCTTATTCCAGTCTGTCACCTGCTCGTATGCATAGCCGACCTTAAATAATAACTCCTCACTAAATTGCGGCCCCACAATTTGCATACCAACCGGTAACCCTCCCGCAAAACCACATGGCACATTTAAACTTGGGATTCCTGCAATATTTATTGGGCAAAGAAAAATATCTGATAAATACATTTGCACTGGGTCATCTGATTTTTCTCCTATTTTAAATGGTAATGATGGTGAAGAAGGAACAATTATCACATCCACATTTTTAAAAGCTTGGTCAAAATCTTTCTTTACTAAGCTTCGAACTTTTGCTGCTCTTAAATAATAGGCATCAAAATATCCAGCTGACAGTGTATATGTTCCCAAGATTATTCGTCTTTTAGCTTCATCGCCAAAAGTTTCTCGTTCCTGTCCAAAACGAATGCCGTCAAATCGCGAAAGGTTTGAGCTGATTTCCGAAGGAACAAGAATATAATAACAAGACATGGCAAAAGCACTGCTGGGTAAAGAAATCTGTTTAACTTTTGCTCCTAATTTTTCTATTGTTTTAACCGCCTCTAAAACCGATTCTTTAACTTTGTTATCCATTCCTTCGACAAAATACTCTTTGGGCACACCAACGCTCAACCCTTTAATACTTTGTCCTAAAACCTGAGTGTATTTGGGGACTTTTTCTGTGGCGCTGGTTGCATCCAAATCGTCTTTTCCCGCAGTTATTTCTAAAATTTTGGCATTGTCATAAACGTTTTTGGTTAAATGTCCAATAGTGTCAAAAGACGAAGCCATAGCGATAATTCCATAACGAGAAACCCGACCATACGTGGGTTTTATACCAACCAAATTACAATAGGCTGCCGGAAGACGGACCGAACTACCCGTATCTGTGCCTGTAGAAAAAAGACACCCCCCACTGGCTAAAGAAGCTGCTGAGCCACTGCTGGACCCGCCCGGAACCCTAGTAAAATCATAAGGATTTCTAGTTACTCCATGGTCGGAATTTTCCCCGGATGATCCATGCCCCCAAGCATCCTGATTTGTTTTTCCCACAATCACCACGCCTGCGGTTTTTAATTTTGTAACTACCGTGGCATCGTAGGGGGGAACATAGCTATTAATTATTTTTGATCCGGCAGTGGTACGAAGACCTTTGGTGTTATAAAGATCTTTAATTGCCGCCGGTATACCAAGAAGTGGTTTTTGTTCAAAAATTTGGGGTCCCGAACTGGCAAGTTGAATATCACAATTTTTTGCCTGTTTAAGAGCACCTTCTTCCGCAACTGTTATAAAGGCGTTAAGTTTTTTTTCTTCCTGATTTATTCTTTCCAAACAAGATGTAACTAAATCCACGGAAGAAAATTGTTTTTCTTTTAAACCTTTGACGGCTTCTTGAATCGTAAGGGAAAATAGATTCATATCTCAAAGAATAGCTTTAACTTTAAAATAACCTTTATATTTTGATTTGGTATTTGATAAAACTTCTTCCTGAGTTAAAGACGGAGTCACCGCGTCCTTGCGAAAAACGTTTTTAAGCCCGGTAACTTGCGTTGTTGGCAAAATTTTATCAGTATTAAGTTTCTTAAGTTGGTCAACAAAATCAATAATATCGGTAAGTTGCTCTTGAAATTTAGCAATTTCTTTTTCGCTAAGTGGTAATTTTGCCAATTGGGCAATGTGTTTAACTTCTTCAATAGTTATTTTGGTTTTTCTTTTCATATGATTCTTAAGTAACTTAAGCTACTTATTGGCTAAGATTTTTTTGATTATAAAATCGTGAGCGTGCCGTTCTAAATCATCATCTAGTCTTTCCAATTTTATCTTTTTACCATACTTAACTTCAAGGGCAGTTTTAATCAGCCAATCAGCCAGATGAGGATTTTTGGGCAGAACAGGCCCGTGAAGATAGGTGGCCACGGCATTTTTATAAACCGCGCCTTCTGTTTTGTCTTCGCCATTATTTCCAAAACCCCTAATTACTTTTGCCAAAGGCGCAATGTTTTTACCTAAATATGTCCTTCCTCCATGATTTTCAAATCCAACCAAATAATTGTTATAACTGTTATAATCATTATAAATATTATAATTTTTATTCGTTTCCACAACTATGTTCCCAATACATCTTGGCTTATCAGGCCCAGGACAAACAGACACCATGTCAAAAATTCCTAAACCTTCAATTCTTTGGCCGATAGCCGGCTCGTAATAATGGCCCAAAAGCTGCGGAGCGCCGCAGGTGAAAATTCCCGGTTTATCATTCTCTATCATTTTTTTAATTGTTTTGCCTTTCACACCTTTTAAGTCCCTCATCACAATCTCCTGCTGACGATCCTGAGATCCACCTCCCATAATCAAATCAACTTTTTCCAGCTCACTTAAGGAAGTTTCTACTTCAATTGGCAAAATTTGCGCCTCAATCCCCCGCCATTCACAGCGCTTTTGCAGACAAATGACATTGCCTCTATCGCCGTATGTGCTCATCAAGTCCGGATAAAGCCAACCTGTTAATAATTTCATAATTTTATTACATTAATATTTTTGTTGCGCGTGTTACCAAATTTTTTTAAACTTCACCCATTGCGAGCGACTAAGACTCGTATGGTCTAATCTATTTCTCGTTTCGCGAGAGAATCTGAAGTTTAACAAAAATTTGTGTAACCGCCAAACTAAAATCTCTACGAACAAAAAAGATTGCGGCCAGCTTTTAATCTCTATAATATTTTTCTTCCTCCCAAAATTTTCCTCACCGAGAGCATCGCCGAATAGGTTGGTAAAATATATAATGTTTCCTCGTTGTTTACCGACTTTAACCCCATTTCTACTGCTTTATTCAAATTTTCTTCAATTATTAAATTGTTAAATTGCTGAATTGTTTGCCCATTACTTTTGACTTTTGAGTTTTGACTTTTGAGTTTTGACTTTTGAGTTTCTATTCCGTATTTTATTCTCAAACCCATATCATAAGCTCTTTGTCCCGTACAAATAATCTTTTTGCAATGCGGTAATAATTCTTCATATTCCACATCCCAAATCCAGGAAACGTCCCTGCCGTCGGGAATATTATCATTTAAAGCCAAAACTACTACAATTCTACTGTTCGAGGTCGAAGACCGAGAACTTCTCACTTCGTTCGAAGAATAAGTAACTCGCTGTTTTTCGAATGAAATTATCGTTCTGATTGCCTCATTCACTCCCACGGGATTTTTAGCCAGAAAGACTTTTACTTTTTTGCCTCTAATATCAAATTCTTCCTGTCGGCCAAAAGCAGGTTTAAAATAAGTCAAACTGTCCGCAATTTCCTCGTTTAAAACCCCCAGGGATTGAGAGGCTAAAACCGCTGCCAAAGTGTTATAAAGGTTATACAGACCGGGTAAGGGAGACTTCCAGTGCGATAAATTGGGAATTGGCCGTTTTAAATGACACTTTGGGCAAAACCATTTTCCCAGATGGGAATAATATATTCCTTCGTAACTTAGTCTGCTGCCGCAGGAAGGACAATAAACCGAATCAGTGGCGTGTTCTTTTTCTTTTAAGAATTTATCATTATCCTCCAAACCGAAAAATAGAGTTTGACACGAGAGTTTTTCTCCCAAAAAGGCAACTTGCGGATCATCGCCGTTAAGAATAACTGAAGCCTCTTTGGGCAGTTTTTCCAGAGCTTTTTTCCACTTTCTGGCAATATTATCCACTTCCCCATATCTGTCCAATTGATCGCGGAAAAGATTAAGTAGAACAATCGTAAGCTGTTTTCCGTCATTCTGGCTTGTCCAGAATCCGCCTGTTGTTATTCTGGATTGTCCAGAATCAGATTCTGGAGCCGTCCGCCTTTGGCGGACTCCCCAGAATGACGTTAAATTATTTATAATTAAAGGCAACGTGGCCTCATCCACCTCAAAAACCGCGTAATCAACTTCTATATTCCCCCGTAAATTACTTTTTGACAAAAAAGCCGAAGCGATGCCGTTTAATAAATTGGCTCCGGATTCGTTATAAACAATTTTATATCCTTTTTTTTCTAATATTGTCCGTAGCATTTTAACAGTGGTGGTCTTGCCGTTGGTACCTGCGACCAAAACCAATCCTTTTTTTAGCTGACTAGCGTAGAAAGAGAGAATTTGCGGATAAAACTTCAGGGCAATGTGTCCCGGCCAGGTGGAACCATGTCCTAAATTCAGGCTTTGGCTAAACCTCATCACAAATTTGCCGACCAGTGTGACAAAAAAAACCTTCAGAAAGTTCATTCCATTGCCTCAAGAGCTTTTATCCTGTCGGGGATTGGCGGATGGGTGTCAAAAAGATGGGAAAACCAACCGACCATGGCATGGCCCTTTTCTTTAAAGGGATTAACAATATAAAGGTGCGCCGTGGCCCGATTAGCCGCTTCCAAAGGATCAGGATCAGAAGAAATTTTTTCCAGAGCCTGAATTAAGCCGTTGGGCTGGCGCGTCAGCATAACGCTTCCCGCATCTGCCAGATATTCCCGCCGCCGGGAAATTGCCAACTGAATAAGCTGGCCGATAATCGGCGCAAGTATCGCAGCCAAAATTGCCACCACCATTAAAATTGCCTGCAGTTGCCCCCCGCCTTCATTGTCATTATTTCTTTTTCCTCCTCCCCACCATAAACTTCTCATAAACCAGTCTGACAAAAGCGCCACAGTGCCAATTAAAATTGTCACAATGGCCATCAGCCTGGTGTCAAAATTGCGCACATGGGTAAGTTCGTGGCCAACCACGCCTTCAAGTTCCGTTCTGTTAAGTTTGTCCAAAAGTCCGGTGGTAGCGCAAACCGCCGCGTGTTTGGGATCCCGTCCGGTGGCAAAAGCGTTGGGAGCGCTGTCATTAATAACATATAATTTGGGCATGGGAATTTGCGCCACCATGCATAAATTTTCCGTAACTGTATAAAATTGAAAATCTCTTTTCTTATCAGCCGGCCTGGCCCCGGACAGGGCCAAAATCATTTTGTCGCCCCAGTAATAACTTGCCAGACTGGCAAAACCCGAGAAAATCAGAGCCAGACCGATAAATCCCGGTCCGTACCCTAAAGCCTTATCAAATAAATAAACTACACCGGTAATAAACAACACAAATAAAATCATGATTAGCCATGATTTTCTCTTGTTGCTGTCCACAGATTCATAAACATTAAGCATAAATTTAAACTCAAAACTCAAAAGTCAAAAGTCAAAACTACAGCTCAAAAATAATAATCTTTTCTCTCAAAAGGGTTCCCTTAGTGAAGGCGAATAGTAAAATTAATATTTATGTCATCCTGAGGAACTTTAGTGACGAAGGATCTCTCGCGAATGCGAGTTCTCAAATAAATTGAGAGATTCTTCACTTCGTTCAGAATGACACTACCCAATATCACCAAACTAGGATTTTCTCCCTTTAGTTGCCTTCTTGAACAACCTAGAAAAGAACAATTATCCTAAATCCACTTTAGGATTTTTGGTGTCTGCGCTTGACACAGTTGTAAAACTGTTATCATCCGGCACTTCCAATCCTTCTTCCGGTGTAAAGTTTAAAAGTTTAGCCACCATATTAGAAGGAAAAACCCGCAGTTTGATATTAAAATCAGCCACCAAATCAATTAAAGTCCGCCGGCTGTACATAACTTTGTCTGCCGTATCCCTAAGCTCGTTCATAAGATCCTGCGTCGGCCCTGCCGCCTGCAGTTGCGGCGTGCTTTCCATAACAACCTTAATTGAACCTAACGCAGCAGCCATTTGCGAACTGGCTTCCACAAGTTTTTTGGCTGTGCCGTTTTGCAAGGCTCCCAGAACGGCTTTTCTGGCTTCGGTAATTTTATCTAGCGCCTTTTGCTCGTGTTTCATATAGCCTTTAACAGATTCCACCAGATTGGGTATCAAATCGGCCTGTCTTTTTAACTGGTTGCCTATTTCTTGTATTGAGGCTGTAATTCTGGTTTTTGTCGTAACCAAATCGTTATAAACGCTCCAAATATAAATTAAAACAGCGCCGACAGCTATGGCAATAATTAAAACTGGACTCATATTTTTCACCTCCTTCATTATACGGTCATTCTGGCTTGTCCAGAATCATTTTATTTATATTATACACTATTTATTTTCTAACCATTTTCTAAACATATCCGGCGGCAAAGTATTTAAAATATTTTCTTTGGTTGCCCAGCCCCGCCTGGCCGTATAAACTCCGTAGCGCATTACATCCATTTGGTCAGATGCATGGCTGTCTGTATCAATAACCATTTTCACGCCCATTTTCACGGCTTCCCGAACCATGGTGTCCGGCAAATCCAGACGATACGGCCAGCTGTTTATTTCCAAAGCCTTATTGTTCTTTTGGCAAAATTCAAAAATATCCGGCCAATCAGCCTCAATGCCCGGTCTTTCGTTCAAAAGCCTTCCCGTGGGATGCCCTAATATTCTGGCTTTGGGATGGGATAAGCCTTTTAGTATCCTTTTTGTCATTTCGTCTTTTTCCAGACGGAAACTGCTGTGAATTGAAACAATGGCTCCGTCTAACAATTCCAAAATTTTATCATCAAGGGCCAGATTTCCGTCTGCCTGAATATCAACTTCCAAAAGTTTAAATAGGGTAATATTGGTATTCGAGGTATTTATTTTCTCAATTACCATATTTCGCCTGCATAATAAATCGTATATCTGATTGTTATTATGCGCTGTTATACTCGGATTATGTTCTGCCAGCCCCAAATATTTATATCCCAAATTTTCGGCTTTTTTTGCCATTTCCCCAATGGTATTTGCCCCTAAATCGTGAGAAGGTTCAATATTAAAAGAACTGTGCGTATGTAAATCTCCTTTTATGTCTTTTAGCTCCACTAAATCTGGGAGTTTGTGTTTGATTGCCAGCTCAATTTCTCCTGTATCTTCCCTCATCTCCGGCGCAATCCACTGTAAACCAATGGCTTCATAAAAATCCGTTTCCTTACTAAATTGATATAAGAGTTTTTTATTAGCTATTAACTGTTTTCTGTTTACTGTTATCTGTTTACTACTTTTTATTCCATACTCTGAAAGAGAGAGGCCTTTACTTTGTGCATAGGTCCTAAGATGAATATTATGTGCCTTAGACCCCGTAAAATGCTGCAGAAGGCTTCCAAAAGCACCAGACGGCTGAACCATAACATCGACCTGTCTTTGCCCGGATGTCAAAATGGAAGAGGTTGCATCTCCAACCTCAATCACCCGCTCTTTTTCCGGATATTTTCCAAACCAAGCTAAAACTTTTTGAGGCTGATCGCTAGCCACGGCAATATCAATATCCCCCACGGTTTCTGCTTTTCTTCGTAAACTGCCCAAAATCTCCACCTGCTTGGCCTCAGGACATTTTTTTAAGTAACTCACAACCCGTTCTGCAATTTCTAAGGCAAAAGGAAAAACCATCCGGCGGGTCTTGGTCTTGCCGCGGTAATACTCTTCTATGGCCCTAAGAATATCGCTTTGCGATTTCTCTCCAAATCCTTCAATTGCTGCTATTTCTCCCTTTTTAGCCTTTTTTTCCAATTCCTCAACGACATTTTCCGCCCTTTTCAGCTTCAAAACAGAAACCAGTTTAAAGGCGGTTTTTGGCCCGATCTTGGGTATGTTTAATAAAGGAAAAACTGCCGGCGGCACTGTCTTTTTAAGTTCTTCGAAATGTTTAACTTTTCCTGTCTTAACCATTTCTTCAATATAACCGGCAATGGTTTGACCAACGCCTTTAATTTCTCTTAACCGTCCTTGGACGAATAAATCAGAGGCTTCGATGGTGAGTCTTTCCAGGGTATCTGCTGCCCTTTGATAGGCCGCAATTTGAAAGTAATGTTTTTTCTCGTCTTTGATGCTATAAACAGCAGCAATGTCTCTTAGTGTTTTGGCAATTTCACTGTTGGTCATATAAATCGTCTTCTGGCCCTTCGGCAGTGAGCTCAGGGCCGAACTGCTTGTCCAGAATCCTATCCTATGATATTATGCAAATTGTACAATTTACTGCATAGGATGTAAATTGTCTGGGCTGGGGTGATAGCTCAATTGGTTAGAGCGCCTCCCTGTCACGGAGGAGGTTGCGGGTCCGAGTCCCGTTCATCCCGCAAGGGACCGCCGGCCTGCCCCGTTAATCGCGAAGCGATTCTGCGGGGTTCAAATCCGGTCAAGCCCGCCTTTGTCCGACGAAGTTTTAACGAAGTCGGATAACTGCCCGCCAAACCACTGCCTGGAAAGGAGGAAAAATGACTATCAACGAATTGAAAAAGAAGTTAAATTCCACTGAGTCAATTGTCAGCCTGGTTTTGGGAATTGTTGTGGTTGTAACAGCCGGAATTTTATTGCTTAATTTTGTGCGCAACCGACCTAATACGGCAAAGACAGAAAATGCAGAACAGACTTTAAGCGTTGTTCCCGGCGCGCCGGTTGGTGAAAAAGTCACTGTCAGTTTGCCTGCCACTCATAAAGTCGTTAGCGGCGAAAATCTCTGGAGCATTGCAGAAAGATATTACAAATCAGGCTATAACTGGGTGACTTTGGCCAAGGCAAATAATCTTAGCAATCCGGATCTTTTATCTATTGATCGGGAGTTAACAGTTCCCAAAGCGGATCCTATTTATCCGTCCGGCTCTGTTAACGGCAACGGCGCCAGCGTTGAGGCGATAACCTCGGGTAAATACAAAGTTGTCAAAGGAGATGACCTTTGGTCAATTTCATGCCGCGCCTATGCCGATTGCTACAAATGGACACAAATTGCCAGCGCCAATAAATTGGCTAACGCAGATTTAATTGACGTTGGACAGGAATTGGTTTTGCCAAGATAACTCAAACAACTGTCATTGCGAGGAAGCCCGCCAGCTGGCGGGCGACGAAGCAATCTCTATATCATTTTATATTTTATCTGTAATAGGATAAAATATTTTTGTGGTTTTATTTTTGTCATTCTGTGCGTAGCGAAGAATCTCTGGCGGATGTCAGAAAAAGAGAATTACAGTTAAAAACTGGTTTTGATCGAGGATATTTAAAACGTAGGTTAGAAAACTTTTACAAGTTGCGGGATTAGTACACCGGTAGTATGTCACCTTCCCAAGGTGAAGAAGAGGGTTCGATTCCCTTATCCCGCTCACGAGTCAAACTCGCTAGAGGGTTTGAGGAGTGCCAAGTCAGACTTGGCTTTTTACCTGTATTTTTTATAGAGAAACGTATGACGTTTCAAACAAATCATTTCTACGTATATACCCTATTTAGTCTAAGAGATAAACGCCTATACACTGGGTTTACATCCAATCTACGCAATAGACTTTCTCAACACGCAAGAGGAGAGGTAAAATCTACCAAAGACCGTA
>JAMDAL010000032.1:0-31630 GCA_023484305.1 Patescibacteria group bacterium
GTTTGTATCAAATCTAGGGTTTGTCCAAAATAAACTTCTTCGCGCAGTTTGTCATAGATTTCTAGCGTTTGTATTGGCAACACGAATTGTTTCTTAAACTTAGTCAAAATTTCATCAGCCCAAACCAAAATAAGGTCTCCGGCTAAAATGGCTAAGCCTTCCGCTGTTTTTTGTCCGTATTGCCTGGTAAAAAAGCTATTAACGGTTGGTTGTCCGTGTCTAATCGTGGCACTATCCATGATATCGTCATGGACCAAACAAGCAGAATGAAAAAGTTCAGCGCAAATAGAAAAGGATAAAAGTTGTTCCCTGGTTAATTCCTTAATAGGATTTTTTATGGATTTATAACCATAATAAACCAAAATTGGTCTTAATCTTTTTCCGCCACCTAAAATAATCCTCGTAACTTGGTTAACCAAATCGCCATAAACCGGACTTAATTTTTTGGCTTCTCTCTGTTTCTTTTCCAAAAATTCTTTTAAAAGTTGGTCTATTTCTTTTTTAAGGTTTTGCAGGTGTTTTTCCATGGGTCTATTCTACCAAAAAAGGCACCCAACTGGATGCCTTCTAACTCATTAACCCGTTAACTCTTTAACTCGTTAATATTTTAATACGGTTTTGGTATGCTCATCGTCCCAGAAATAACCGTTATACCGAAGAAAAATTCAATCAGCCTCATAATGGCCCAGGCCGAAGCCACAATCACCAAACCAATTAGGGCCGCTGTAATTTTGTTTCTGGCGTTTTCCACTCCGGCCTTGTCTCCGCCGGAAGTTATCCACTCAAAACCGCCCCAGATTAAATAGATAAAAACTGCCAGGGCTGCCAAAAGCATGGCAATGCCGATTAAGCCGCTGATCAGTTTTCCCACGTCAGTTATTTTTACAGTATTAGGTTGGGGAACCGTGATGTCTCCGCTTTGGGCCAAAAGTGTACTTAATAACATTGTACCTCCTTGAAATTATTTTATCGTTCGAGTTCTGCATTGCAGAACGAGAACTTCTCGCTTCGCTCGAAGAATAATAACTCCTACTTATACTTTAGATTTTACTAACAATAGTTGTCAAGTGTCAAATACAAACAAGGATCTAATTCTTCGTACACCCGGCTGACGCCGCCGGAAACAAAACCGCGCACTCGGCATTTCTGTTCCACATTTCGCTGTTACACGGCACTTTAACCACCGGTCCTGATGATCCGGGGCATCTGTCACAATGCGGTCCCGGGCAATTATAAGTTCCGTTTCCGTAACCAGCGGTTTGTACAAGTCTATTATTGCCATTGCTTGCATTTCCTCCGGTAATATTAATTCCCAAAAAATACTGCACCAGCCCGAATAATGCCCAGATTGCCACCACAATCGCCAAACCGACAATGGCATGGGTGATTTTGTTTCTGGCATTTTCAATGGCGGTTTTGTCTCCGCCGGAAATAATCCAATCCGCTCCGCCCCACAGTAAATATAACAGGCAGGCAATTGCTGCCAGAATCATACCCGCGCCAAAAGCGGAGCTGATAAAAACTCCCAGATTGGTAATTTTAAAAGGATTGTCCGGCAAGGCGGAAATTGCGCCGCCAATATCCAAAGCAAGTCCGTATAGCATAAATTCAAAAATTAAAAGTTAAAATTATTCTTCGAACGAAGTGAGAAGTTATACACACAAGATAGTTCTCGCTAACGCTCGAACAATAAACTTTTTTTAATTGTCCTTTTTTGCTTTTGACTTTTACCTTTTAACTTTCTTAAGGTATATCCGACGCTGTCGGAATGGTTAAATTTAATAAATTAATCTGCAAAAACCCGCCCACAAACTGAATTATTGCCACTAATAAAGCCACAATGGCCAATCCGATAATGGCGTGGATAATTTTGTTTCTGGCATTTTCCACACTGGTTTTGTCTCCTCCGGAAACCACCCAGTCCAGGCCTCCCCATAAAAGATATAGCAGAGACATAACGGCCGCAATAATTAAACCCAATCTTAAAATTAGGGCGATAAAACCGGCAAACTTTCCTGCGGCATCACCTTGCGAACCCAAGGTACCAATAGCGGCGTTTATAGCAGGATTAGTAATACCACTTCCTCCGCCCGCAGGCGGAATCGGACCAACGCCGGTTCCCGGTGCTGCTGCCGCTAATAGTTTTGTAGCTAAAAAAATTAACATATTCTATGGCACCAATCCTGGCAGAATTTTCTGCGGATTTAATATATCCAATCCGAAAATAGCACCAACTAACCCTACTATAATATAGGCAGAAACCAAAATGGCAAGACTGATAACCGCGTGTGTTAAATGCTCTTTTGCCGCTTCTACATTGTTTTTGTCTCCGCCGGAGGTTATCCATTTAAAAGCGCCGACAAGAAACTGAATCATAAACCAAATTCCGCCCAAAACAGTTAAGAATGCCAAAATATTAGACAGTAGAAAAGAAATTCTTTCCGCAACAGAACCGGGATTTGTCAACTTTCCCAAATCGCCCAGGGGTCCAAAATTTCCTTGACCTACTTGGCCAATAGTACCTATGGGGGTAGAGGCGGCTAATAAGTTATTCATAAATTGCGTTTGTATTTAATTTGGCCCGGATAAAGTTGGAATTAAAATTTCCAAAGGATTTCCAAACAATAACATACTAATTAAAGCCGTAATAATAAAAGATGCAGCGATTATTAAAAGACCCACGAAAGATTGCCAAATCTTGTTCCAGGCCTGTTCTATGGCTTTGGGATCTCCGCCGGCGTTTAAAAACTGAAAGCCGGCAATAACAATGTTGAAAAAGAAAATAAGCCCGCCAACTACAAACATCAGTTTTAAAATGTTGTTCAAAAACACGATTAAACCAAAGTTTGGGCCAACCTGGGAAGAATTGTATGAGCCGGTATATGGCGGTGTAATTTGTCCAAAAATTTGAAATATCATAAGCCTGAATCAAATATATGAATTCCTGTTACATATGCTGCAATCTGCACCAGCCAATAGGCTGCAAAAATAATGATAAAGCCTAAAATGGCCGAAGTCAAAGCGTTCTGACCTTTTTCCATGCCTTCTTTGTCACCACTCCCAGCATTTATTATGTAGGTAACCCCACCAAATATCAAGAGAATCAATAAAACAATGCCTGCTAAAATAAAAACGTTTTTAATCAAAGGCGAAACTAGTTGAGCCAACCCATAAAAAACAGTATTAATGCCGGGACCACCTTCTCCTAATTTGTAAGAAGTTCCAATATCAACCTGTGCATAAGCCTTTGGTATCAATGTAAACATATATCCAGTTATTTAATACCTAAAATATACTTAATTATCTGATAAATCCAAAAACTCGCAAAAACAATTATAAAACCAATTAGGGCGTTGGTTAGTTTTTCTTTTGCCTGTTCTGTTTTCTTGGCATCTCCGGCAGAAGTCATTAAATCAAAACCGCCGCTAATTAAGAAGAAGAGCAATAAAATGCCGGAAAGCACAAAAGCGTACGGCAAAACAAAGGAAATTATACTTCCAATGTCGCTTCCGGCCCACCTAAATCCTTGTGGGTACGCAACGTCGTAGCCGCCAAATGATACAAAAAAAGAGCCAAACATATTTAAAATATTTTTAGAATATCGTATCCTATTAATCTTAGCAAAAACACAGAAAAAATTATCATCAAAAGTCCGGCAATTGCAGACATAATAACATCGGTTGCTTCCTGAAGTTTATTTGGGTCACCTGCGGAAGTTAGAAAAAGAAAACCACCGTAGGCCATTAATAAAAAGGCTATACCGCCCGCTACTTCAATTGAACTTGTTAAAACCCAACCTGCAAGACCAGCCGGGTCTGCCGGAATATTGCCCAATGCCGTTGGAACTCTCTGTCCATATACGGGCACGGGCTTACCAAATAATACAATAAGTATGGACAAAAAAGATATTATGTGTTTCTTGATATTCCACATATGTAACGACTACTCGTTCTGAGTTAATCAATACATATATTATCAATTATTATTGACGTCTTTTGCAAGTGGTTGCCAGAAAAGTAATTCTGTGTTAATTTTTAACTATATGATTGTTATTAAAAAAACGTTTAACTCCTTTTATTACTTTTTAGTTCTTGCCGCTACGGGTATGGTTTTTCCTTCCCGCGCCCTTGCCGCTTGTTCTGATCCTGCAACATTTTTATGTTTAAACGACATCTACCAAAATATTTTGGGTCTCGTTTTGTCTGGCGCTTCTATTGCCTTTTTTATAATGGTTATTTCGGGAGGGATTAAATGGTTAACTTCTTCAGGAGACCCCAAAGATATAGAAAATGCTAAAGGAAGAATTACCTTTGCGGTTTTTGGTCTTGTTTTAATGATAATTATTTGGTTTGTATTGAAGTTTCTAAGAATTTTTACTGGCGTATCAAATATAACTCAGTTTCAAATACCATAACATTACTAAAATTAAAAGTTATATGGATCATTTTCTATAGATTTTATTGATTAACAAGAAACATTGCTTATAGTTAAAGCTAAAAATACTCTTATAAAAAATTCTTAAAACCCTTCCTCTTTTTTTTAATTTTTTCCCGGAATTAGGAATTTTTTGCCCAATGGGCAAAAAGCAGGGGCAAACTTTAGTATTCTTTAAAACCTGAAATTCTTGTAATAGTGGAAATTTAATCATTCATGCTATAGCATTTGTTGTTGAAAAAATATTTTAATCGTGGTAGTCTAATTTCATGAGCCCGCTTAAAGAAGGGTCCATCAAGAAAAAACTAATTACTCAAGAAAGACTTCTCAAACTGCTTAAATTGGGAGCACTCTTAACCGTAGCTGTCACTGCGCCCAATGCCATTGCCGTTCTCAAACCCTTTCTTAAAAAAGAAAAACATTGGAAAGAATATTATCCTTTTTCTGTAAACAAAACCCTGCTTAGGCTTTACCGTAAAGGTCAGGTAAAAGTATCGGAAAATAAAAAAGGTTACGTTGTCCGTCTAACCAAAAAAGGCAAAACCGAACTTTTGCGTTTTGACTTGGAAAACATGGAAATTAAAATTCCGGACAGATGGGACAAAAAATGGCGGCTGGTTTTCTTTGATGTTCCGGAAAAATTTAAAAGGCAGAGGAATTTCTTATCTCTTAAATTAAAAAACATGAATTTTTATTTAATGCAGGACAGCGTTTTTATTCATCCGTTTCCCTGCCAGAAAGAAATTGAATTTTTGCGCGAGGTTCTTGGCATTCCCCATTTTGTCAAGCTGGGACTTTTAGAAAACGTGGAAAACAGGGAAGAACTGGAAAAGATTTTTAAACCGTTATTAAAAGAGACTTTTTAAAAAGTTTAGGTTATTAATTTTAATCATTCGTGCTATAGCATTTTTGTTTCAAATTTCGAATAGATTCATGCTCTATTTATTTTTATCATTCGTGCGATAGCATGGCAAAATAAAAATCTAGACAGCAATTAAGATCTCTAAAAATATGCATAAGAAATATGCTAAGACGATTATTGACATTAACAGAGCTTTATTGCTAAAGTAGAATGGTCTTATGAAAATTCTTAAAAACCTTTGCTCTAGAAAGTATTTTGTCTTTCTTCTTTCTTTTTTTCTTGCCTTGGGAATTTTTCTGGCAAGCGGGCAAAAAGCGAGGGCAAACTTCATTTAAATTTTGATACTTTCCAAAAAAGTGTTAAGATATACGCATATGACCATACGTAAACTTGCCGTAAAATTAAATATAAATCCAAATCTTGCGGAAGACAAAGCTTCTGCTCTTTTTCTCACGCAAGAATTAAGGCTGGCAGAATCTGAACTTCTGAAAATTGCCGGCGCATTTGGAGTTTCTACTGTTGAAGAACTGGATAAAAAAATTGCCGCGGGCAAAATAAGCGAGGAAAAAGCACTGGAAGATTTTTACCGTTTTGACTATTTGGTAGAAAGAAAAAAAGAATTGGAAAAGTTGTTACAGACAGGCGGTAAAAAAATAAAACCAAATTTATGGGAAAGTATCAAAAATTCAGCCGCATTGCCGAAGTGGAATTTAGTGACATCGTAGTGGCCACTGATGATTTGGGACATAAACTGCGTATTTATCTTTGCGATAAAACCTTTATTGATTTCTATCTTTCCGCGCAAACTAAAACCAAACGCTTTTCCCTGCATTGGGAAAGAATTAATTTACCACAAGGTTTTTATCGTCTGGACAACACGCCTGATCCTGCATGGAAAAAGGTTTCTTCTTTTCCCGTTCACTTTCACAGAGGAAAATACGAAAAAGTGGTTTCCTCGCCATTTCAAGCAACAAGTGTTAACGATTATTTTCGTCAATTTCTTGCGTTTGCCAGAAAAGAAATTTCGTCTATCCGTTGACAGCAATCAAACTTTATTGTTAAAGTTAAATAGTCCTATGAAATTACTCTCAAAGATTTTTTCCAAAAAATTAATTCTTTTTTTCTTTGTTTTTTTCCTTGCCTTGGGAATTTTTCTGGCAAGCGGGCAAAAAGCGAGGGCAGCTGGATCGCTATTTTCCTGATATAAATACCTATAAGCAGGAAGTGCAACAAGCGGCACAATCATCGGCACCAACCTCACTGGAAACCTGGACATACAACGTGGGGTACAATATGATTTATGCGGCGGGCGACTGGCTTCTTTGCCTATACTCCTGCCCAACGAACCAAACTAGCAATGGTAGGTCAACTTCTGGGCTTCAGGGATTATTGGCTGCCGGTATTGGTACATTGTACCAAAAACCTCCGGCTTCTGGAATCGAATATCTAGCCTATTTAAAATCTAATATCGGGCTTGGTGGACAACCAGCATATGCTGTTGGAAACGGAACAGACTTGCTTGACCCCATTGTTTTAAAACCTTGGCAGGATTTTCGTAATGTTTCCTATATTTTTTTTGTTATTATTTTTGTTGCTGTAGGTTTTATGATTATGTTTAGATTTAAAATCAATCCTCAGGTTGTTGCCAGTGTACAGGATTCGCTTCCAAAAATAGTTGTCGCATTAATTTTAGTAACTTTGAGTTATGCCATTGCCGGTTTTATGATTGATATTGCCTGGGTTGGGAATGAATTAGTAAAAAATGTTATTGCACCAGGAAATAACATTTTTGGGTCTGGAGCTTTATTTGGTAATCCAGCTGGCAGCCCACCAGGTACAGGCGCGCAGGATTTTCCAAGTGCCTGGCCCTTTGACATTCTGGCTCAATATGGAAGCGCCAATGGAATTGTTGGAATATTAATAAGCGGCCTTGGTAATATTTTAAAAGGTGCTTTGACAACCAATCCTAATGATGCGTTCGTCGGGCTTTTTGGATTAATTTTAGCATTTACGGTAATAGGTGCTACCTTTAAAATATTTTTTTCTTTATTAACTAAATATATCACTCTTATTGTTATGGCAATCTTTTTACCCTTAGCTTTTTTGTGGGGTAGTTTACCAGGACAAGAAGATACCAGTTCAAAATCCATTATGACTCTTGTTTCTGCTGCCCTATCATTTCCTGCAGTTACACTTTTTTTGGCGTTAGCATATTATTTCGCTAAAATTGGTACATCAGTAAATGAAATACCTCCTCTTTATTACCAAAATGCTTTTGGTTCCGTAGCCGGAACAGGTGCTGGTGTTGGTGCAACAAGCATAACCGCCAATTTAATTGCTATAGGTATTTTAACTATTATTCCTAACATTCCGTCGGTAATTGATGACGCTCTTCAAGTTAAGGCAGGAGGAGCACTTGGAGCCGGAGTACAACAGTTGGGCGGAGCTTTAGGAAAACTTCCGATAGTTGGTTCCTTCTTGGGCTAATACTTATAAACCAATACCTCTTGTTACTGCTGACCCGGCCAACCATGCAACGAGTTTTATAAATTGTCTCCTGGTTAATTTAGTTTTAACATTATCATTCTTTAAAATTCCTTTTGCCTCGTCCACTGAAATGACATCTCTGTCGCCAATTAATTCTTTTACAGTGTCGATTAATCCTGGATATGCTGCAAAAGTGCCTAAAAACATGGCCGTGCTTAGTCTGGCTTTAAGTTGTGGTCTCGTTTCCAAAAATGATATAGGAGTTTTCCAATCTCGTTGTTCTGGCCGAGTATTTATTTTATCGTATTGACCATTTTGCCAATCTAAAAATTGCTGGAAATCGTTTTTGTCTGGATTGTTTTGAACTCTATACAAAGTATATATTTCTTTTCCGTATCCCAAATCCATAAGTCTAGTCCAAATTAGATTTGGGTTATTTTTATATTTTTGTAAATCTGTAACAGATTTTTCCTTTAACGCCGTAGCTACAGCATTTAAAGCATATTGTCTGTGTTGTTCAATTAAACTATCAGTTTGAGCATTTCCTGTAGAAGGGTATTTATCTAAAAGTTTTATCCACCAGTTTGGACCATAGTATTTTACCAATATAGTTGATGCTTCTTGTACGCCTGTGTTATTAAAAAGATTTCTCCATCCATCTTCTTTATATAAGTTGAAGGGGTCCTGATTGTATAATTTTAATAAATCCTTTGCTCGAGGTTTATCGGCACTAGCTTCATTTTGTGCCGGTAATACACCTCTTTCTTGACCTAGTTTTACTAATTCTCCAGCCTTATCTAGAAGTCCTTTAGTATCAATATTAGTCATACCATACGCAACGGAAGCCAATGCTAACGCTGATCCAACAACAGCAACTGTAACTGCAGTATTTGTCCAACTCCAACCGTGAGGTTTTATTTCTGCTGCTACCGGTTTATGGGTTGCCTGTTCTAAAAGTTCCTGGCTATACGGTTTGCCATGAATTAATGGTACTGCAGCTATGGATTTTGGCGCTTCTTTAACTTCGGTTTCGGCCAGTGCATCTGTTACATATTTGACTGCTTGAGGAATTTGTTGTGCTATCTTTGCTGGAGTTGTACCTTTTGCCGGCAAATTTAAGAGAAGCTCTTCAACCAGTTTTTTAGGATCAACGTCCTGGCCTAACTTTTTAACCGAATCGGCCACTGTCTTCATCACTCCATAAACTTCCAAAGTATCTACGTCTGGCGTTTCGTCTTGAGGAATTTCTCCTTTAACTATATATTCCATCGCTCTTTCTGTAGCCTGAACAATACCTTCTGGCTGCGTTTTGTGTCTTTCTAAAAAATCGCCAAGCTTTTTGCCGGCCGAGAACATAACTTTCTCATGTTCCATTTGTCCCGATAAATTAATTTCTCCTAAATTTTGTTCACCCATAGGATTTTAATTATATTAAATCTGACCGAATTGCGCCATCATTCTGTCTAAAGCGTTTTTGGCTACGTCTTTTGGGTCAATTTTCGGCACATTAATATAAAATCTTTTTTGTTGATCAAGAGCTGTTAACAATCCGCCAGGAATACCGCCAGCAACCATAATTCCTAACCCCACAGGAACAGCAAAAGTAGCGGCAGAAATCGCAAGCGTCCCTATTGTTACCGTACCAATGGCGGCAATACCACTTGCAAACATTACAGCAGGAGGTACGCTAATTAATGCGCCTATTCCCGTACCGACAGCAAACTTTATTCCTCTCGGTCTTATTTTCTCGCTATAGGTGGAAATATCTCTCATTCCTTTATCCTTTAGCGCTTTTGGCAATAAAAGCGAATAAAAAGGTTTTGTCACCCACATTCTTAACAATGATGGAAAAATTATTTCTGGCGCAAACATAAATCCTCCCGTAGCCGCAGCAGAAACCGCAGCCAAGGTTAGCGTTCCACCGTAGTATAGTAATGTACTCGCTGTCGGTAAAATTGGAACAAATGTATCCAAAAGTCCGCCTATAACAGGTATGACCTTGCCCCAAATTTTTGTTTTTTCCTGCAGTCCCACCACCGCCTGTTGTTCTTCATGAGAAATATGTTGCCCCCAAAAATTTCTCCATAACCAGAAAGCTTTCCCTGCGGTTTCGCCGCGCATGCCAGGAAAATTTTTTCCACCCAAAATGGGAACCTGATGAGGAATTTTTATTTCACCAACTTTTACTAACTTGTTCATAAAATGTTCTGCCCATTCGCCACCTACCCACATGTTTTGCATAATGTACTTCCAGTATTCCACTCTGTTTTCCGGCGTTAAATCATAAATAGTCGGGTCGTTAACTTCTCCTTTTCCTTCTCTATGCCAAGTAAACGAGTTATACATATCTTCTTCTAGGGCAAAATATTCCAAACGGTGTGGAATAACACCAACCGGCACATACGGAGTTCTAATAATTTCCATTTTGTGTGGACTAAATTCATAAACCGTCTGAAAACCGTTGCCGTGAAAATAGGACGCCGCAGGATCACCGTCATCACTAACTATTTTTACTCCGTCTAAGTAAGTGTTTTTTTCGTGTTCGTCTTTGGTAATTCCAAATTCCATCGCTTCTCGAATAGCACCAAAAACACGAAAATCACGATAGGTGTTATCAGAATTAAAAAGGTCCACCCAGGAAGAATCTTGTATCATTTGATTGAAAAAAGTATGAAAGGCGCTATAACTATTAAAGGCAAACGGAAAGGGGCTATTTTTTGTATCGCCTATGGTTAAAATTCCTTCTATTCCGCGCAAGTGTTCTCTGGCAAAATCATTAAGCAGTCCAACTGTAAAAGCATCACCCGTTTCATATTTAGCAAAATCTAAACCCCGTTCTTTGGCCAATTTTTGTAAAAATATCTTATAAATTGGCGACTCAAGCGTTCCAACTGCTTTGTCATAAACCAATTTTCCAATCCAAACAATATCATTATCCAAATTGTTTGCTGGTAAAATCCACGCTTGTTCTCCAACAGATTTGGGAATCACTTTTAATCCTCCTAAAACAAGAAGGTCTAAAACTGTAACCCTGTTTGGCACTTCTCTATCCTTAATAGAATTTGAAGAAGCGTCGTAGCCACGTCGAGTTTGGGTCTGTCTACTACCTGAATTTCTATCTCTAAAATAGTATTTATTGTCCAACCAGTCCTGAAGTATCTCTCCGTTAAGACTATGATAAAGATCAAAACGTCTCTTTAGTCTGCCAAAAAGGTTTGGCTTTTCTTTCACAGCGGCATTTGCCTCTTTGGGTTTTCCTGTTTCTGAATCAATTTCAATTTGGAGCAGTTTTTTTGCATCTATGGCATAACCTAGATGTAAAACCTGTCTGGCTTTCTGTGCGGGAGTAAACTGCCTGGCGCCTTCTTTACCGCCAAGGGCTGCCAGTGAAAATTTGGCTCCGACCGCATCCATATAAATTCCTCTAAACCTATCTGCCAAAGCACCCATCTTAATTCTATTTAAAACCCAAGTCAGAATTTTATCGTTATACGCTCTAATATGATACCAACCCACGCGGTTGTCAGAACTATAAACCTCGTATTCCGTAGATAAACCTAAATAAAAATCTTCGTATTCGCTTTTTTGATCATACTCGTTGGTTCGCAATAACCAGCTGAACTTTGTTGCTAATTCTAACTTTTTAACATCATCAAGAGTTATGGCGTCTTTGTTTAATAGTTCCTGAATATCAGATCGTACGCTGTTGGCACTTTTAACATACCTTGTCCATTCACCATAAGAGGCTTGAAATGCCGGGTCACGATAATAGTCAAAGGGGATATCTGCCAAACTGATATTGGCAAAATCAATATCTGCTATTTGTCCTTTCTTTACTCCAAATTTTTCCCACAATCTTGGTATGTGTGGCGTGTCTACGTCTTGAAATAAATGCCCAATTTTCATATCGCAGAATTTAGTATTAACTACCATATCGTAATGGGTGGGGCGAACCGTGTCCAAAAGAAGAGTGTTGCGGAAATTAGTGCCCAAAGTAAGTCTTAAAACCCTGTTGGGAGCGCCCGTTGTTATCCATCCTCCGTCTTTTGATTTCACAAAAACTCTTTCCTTAATTTCTTCTCCGGTGTCGGGATCTATAAAGCTGAGATCTACCGTATCCAACTGTTTATCCTCAGGCATTAAATAACTGCCTTTTTCAAAAACCGGGTGGACTTTATTTCCGGCCGCATCCATTCCTGTCACCACGCGTATTGTGTATGCCAATTGCTCCGCAAACATGCGCTGACCAATATCTAATTCGTGGCTTTTAATATTTCTTTCTAGTTCTTTTCTTTTTGAACCATAATATGATTCACCAGCTTCTACTCGAACTGTTTTGTCAGTTATTTTACCATCCTTTATCGCTTGTACCGTAATATCTCTGGCGTCTTTGCTGGGAAGCAAGAGTTTTTCCAGCTTATCTCTTTGCTCGGTCAATTGTTCAAGAAATTCCAAAGCATAATATTCCTGAGAATTTTTAACAACTTTTCCAGAAACGCTTCTGGTGTTAAGTGTTCTTTGCAACCCTCTTTGTTCTGCCTCAAGCGTTGCCAACCTGTTAAGTTCCGGCGTAGAAAGGCGTCTAGTCTCGCGGGCGGCAAGTATATCACTGCGTCTGGTAACTAATTCGTTGCCTATTTGTTGCGCCAACTGATCAATTGGTCTGGCTGGATTAGCTGTATTGCCAGTCACCTCCCGATATGCTCTTCGCACAAATGCTTCCTGATCCGCGGACAACTTTGTAGCACTTAATTGAATCAGTAGGGCACTTAGTTCTGGTGCGTCTATAGCTTCTATATAGTCTGTTTGCGACATCACCAATCTCTGTTTCTCCTGTACGTTTTCTATTTCTTTTAATATCCCGGCTCTTGTGGAAGAAATTAAGGAAAGAGTTTTTTTATCTCTTGGTGCCCGTCTTCCTTCAACAAACGGCAATATTTGTCTATCAACAGCAGACAGGCCTTTTCGTAACTCTACCAACTTTCTGGTGGGCACGTCTAAAACCTTACTAAGCTCGGTACTGCGCACACCGCCCACAAGATAGGCTAAGGCTTTCTGAATTTTTCCTAAATTTTCTTCTTCTTGTCTGGCAGTAGGATCTGTAAGAATTTGATCTTTTAATCTTTTAAGCTCGCCTTCGTTGGCAACATACTGCTCCCTAGCAGTTCTCAACTCTGTTACTGCTTCTTGTACATCTTCAATTACTCCTTTTTTAGTTTTTACCAGCTCCCCATTTTCTTTAATTTCTGTGACACCTGTTAACCAGGAATACAACTGATGTTTTGCCTGAATTTCGGCTAATTGTACAAACTCTGCAACTCCTGGAACATTATGCAAAAGTACGCCAATGTGTCTTAAGATGTGCTCGCTACGTTTTTCGCTTTTTATTAATGTGTCTAAATCTTCCACTGTTGCTTTATCAAAAATTTCTTTCAAACCGTGTAATTCGGTCACAGCTTCGTATATCGCTTCTAAATTAACTTCCTGCCCAAGCACACCCATTCTTTGCAAAAATCCCTCTCGGCCCTGTATTTCTCCCTCTTTCTGTAACCTGGCTTGCAACTCGGTTTTAAACTGATCTCTGGCCTCAATTATCTGTCGTGTTTCTCCCCATTTTTCTGCAAAATCTTTAAGGTATTGTTCTAATTCTTTTCTGTTGTTGTGCCTTGCCTCTTCGATTAATTCTCTGTCTGCTTCGTTTGTTGTCCTTAAGTCCTCTTTTAATAGGGTTTCAGCATAACCATGAGGAAAGGCATTCTCTTTGCGAAACATATATTCCATCATGGCCATGGTGTATTCAGAAATTGCTTGAGAGGCGGCAATCATAAGAACTGTGTCTGCCCCTAGTTCTTTTTGGTCAGCAATGTCAGCTAACGATATATTTTCCTTTAAGGTATAGTCTCTTACTAAATGACTTGTTCTTTTGGCAAGTTTTTTTAATCCTTCCGTAACTGGAAATTCGTCATAGCCGTCTATTTCTGCGTCTTCTCTACCCAAAAGTAATAACATTCCAGTTTTAAGATATTCGGAATTGCCGGTATAATCACGTATTAGTTTCCAAAGTTCTATGGGCCGCTGTGTGGCCTTTAGTATTATAGGGGTTGCGTCGCCCCTCTCGTATGGTCTTCCTAAGCCTCTTCTTCCTCTGTTAAGACCGGCTATTTCTCTAATATTTCTTTCTACCTCTACTAACTCTCCGTTTTTTACTGTTAAACAACCAACACGGAAATCGAACAATTTGGGACCAAATCTCGTTTGTGCTCCAAATACATCGGAAGTTGGCAAAATTTGTCCTTGCTCACCGCTTTTTTTCATCTCTAAGGCTCTTTCCTGTATTTTTCGCTGTGTAACTTCCTGAAAATTTATCAATGGTACAACCACTTCTTCAATTAATAGAATATTTGTTTCCCTATCTTTTAACTGGGTAAGAAACGCTTTGTCTACAAGGTCTCCTCTTGTTTCTTCTGCAGTAATTAAATTTTGTACCTGATTTCTTCTTACTCTGAGAGCCTCGTTAAGCTCATAAAGTCCCATAAAAATATGTATTGCTTCAGCTTTAACTCTGCCGACTTCGTCTTTTGGAATATCTCTTGCCCGCCTGTCTCTTTCTTTCCCAGTCAGCGCAAATTTCATTCTCAAGGCGTTTTTTGCGGCACCATCCCGAACTCCTTCTATGGTATCCTCTTTTTGGGCATCGGCTACAATTGTATCAACTTGATGAAGATACCAAGTAAGATCATCCTCTGTTTTTCCCTCTTTGTCTGCTTTTAATCCTGCCTCTGGAGGTTTTAAGGCTTCTCTTATTCTGTCTATTACTACGTCGGTTTTTAGCGCTGAAGATAAATCTGTTGTGTCAACTTTTTCCTGTTTACCAATATCCTGAATTGTCTCTCGTAGCCTCTCAGCTGTAGTATCCGTACCAACTTTGGTTCCTTTTGATTCTTCTTTTCCGGCCAATATAGAAAATCTGTGCTCGAAACCTTTACGAGCTTTTTCTACAACCTTGGCAACGAATTCTTTTGTCTGTTGCCCTTTTGATATTTCTGGTTTTGGTGTCTCGCTCATTTTCTCCTTTTTTAAATCTTAATAATAATTCTATAGGATATTTTGGTTGGTTGTCAATAAAATAAATAATTGTTTGATTGTTCTATTGTTTAATTGTTATCCCTGTCTTTTTAATCTCTCCCAAAATCGATAATCTGCTGGCATTTTGATATTCTTTCGGGGTAACACCAAAAATATCCATTGCAACATTCCAGGTTTCGGGATTTTCTCTGGCCAATACTAAAAGCTTTGCCCTTTCATCCGGATCCAAAGAAGAAAACTGTGAAGAAACAACCAGTAAATCAATATCGCTGTCTTGATTAATTTTTCCTTTGGCCACAGACCCAAAAAGGACAATTTTGTCCACTTTTATTTTTTTTTCTAAGTCTTTTTTATAAAGACTGATGATTTTTAAAACATTTTTTCTAGCCATAAAAATATCTCCTTGGCATCTTTTACAGCTTGTACCGCTGTTTCTTTTTTAGCGTAATACTTCTTTATTAATATCTGGATAGCGAACCTGCCAATAATGCCTTGTCAACAACTTTAATTTTACCAGTTTGTCCTTGTCCGATTCAACTTCCGCGTCTTTGGCAAGCTTAATTAAATCATGGACTTTGGGATGAATTTTTCCTTTATTGATAATGACAGCCTTTAACAATTTTTCTACTGCCTGCTGTGAAGAAAAACAAGCCGCCCCATAACGGCCACCTTCTAAAAGATAAATGGCATCGTCAAGGTTTTCTTTAGCTTTTTCCCTCCAGTTTTAATTTCTTCTCCACTCATGTTTTCCTCTTTTATAATAACCGATTAAAAGATTAAAGAATTAAAATTATTCCCTTGTCGTCTTAATAATTAGTCCCCAGGCAATCAAGGTTAAAATGGCACTAACAACAATTAAAATATTCATGCTTACTCCTTCTTTCTTTTCATGATAAAAACATAGATTAAAATCACAAATAGTGCCGTGAGAAGCGACCCCCAGGCGGTAGCAGTTAGTATGTCCATAAGCCTATTTTACTCCTTTTACTAAATTAACGGCAAAAACCATCAAAAACAGCGCCCAAAACAAAGAAAATACGCCCGATGATAAAACATCTAAAGAAAGGGTTTTGAAAATGATCGGTGTCACAATGCCTGCCCCCAACCAGACAATGGCAAAATTGACACAAAATTCAGCTATCAATTTCTTCTGTTCTCTAGACAAATCAATTGCTTTTCCTTCGGTCATTTTTTCCTTTTATACCTTATAGACTTATTTAATTAACAATTAACAAATTATAAAATTCGTCACTAAAATATTGTTTTTGGATTTTTAACCTTTTCTTTGACAAATTCCAACACATTTTTTGCTCGTAACAAAGCATCAGTCGCTTTTATTTCGTCGTACTCAATAAAATCTCCAATATCCGGATAGCGTACTTGAACCGAATAATCAGTTAGGGGCAAAATTGTTTCGCGCAAGCTCTCAAAGGATTTATCAGCTTGACCACATTCTTCAATTAAGGCGCCTAGATCGTGAATTTTTCGAGGAATTTTACCCGTAGAAATAAGGTGTGCTTTTAAAGCTTTCTCGGCTGCCTGTTGTGCCGTGAAACAGGCGCCATAGTAGATTTTTTCCCGTAGATTTGCCTCTGTCCATAAAAGATCATCTTTAGCCTTACGCATCCATTGTTGCGCTTCTTTATTTCTCATAAACTATTTTACCTCTTTCCAGTATTTCTCTTAAGAAAAAGTTTTCTCTGGCTTTTTCTTTTAATTCGTCTTGGGTCAAAACAAGAAAATCTATGGGGGTGGTAGTGCGCACAAGTCTTCTTATGGCAATTAAACGCTCATGATAGGAAAGGTTGCTGTCTTTAATAATCACTGCCAGATCAACGTCGCTGTCTGCGGTCGGTTTACCATAAGCATAGGAACCAAAAAGAATAATTTTTTCTGGCTTGTAGTTTGATTTTAGTTTATTAATAATACTGGTTATCCCCTTGCTCATATTTTTCCTTCTCTTTTTGTCCTTCGGGCATTTTTACGCAGTTGTCTATCTATTATCATTTTATCCCTTCTTTCATTAGTTTAGCAAGCGTTAAGGCTTTTTCTCCTTTTTTGTTTCTTTAATACTGGTAATAACCACCAGAGGTTTTCCCGAACGCGTAATAACTATTTTCTGATGACCGAAATAAACTTCATTTAAAATCTCGGCAAAATTTTGCCGGGCATACTTGGCTGTAACTGTTTTCATAAGTCGAATTTATTGTATAAAAGCTAATTTCCTAAGTCAACTAAGGATATATTGTGTACATTTGATACATTTTGTATATATTGACAACTAGCGTGCTGTGTATTAATCTTTTATTAAGATATGAAAATATTTTGTTTAAAACCTCTTTTATTAGGCGGCCTTCTTAAACCTGTTGGACCTGCTTAGTAAGGTAGGCCAAAAGCAGGTGGAAGGTTAAGTTGAACCCCTCTTAAATTCCGCAAGGATAAAGCAAAGTTCTACTAGGTTGCGAGGCGTTTGGGCGGGAAAGTTCTGACCGGCCCAATAACAACCAGCCTGTTTTTTGTCATTCCCTATATAATCGGGAATTCATAAAATACAATCGTCATTCTGACTTGTCCAGAATCAGATTCTGGATGCGCTCCTGCCAGTTGGCGGATCGCTTACCAGAAAGACGTTTAATAGATTTCCGCTTTCGCGGGAATGACAAATATAAAAACGGTAGTGACTGAATAAGCCGCTATGCAGGGCTAAAGTGGTTTTTGTCCCAACGATGAGTTGGGAAGCTGACGGCAAGTGCTGAGGCTAAACAAAAACGCTGCGAGACCAAACTTTGGGTTTTATCGACCAGAAATCGATTAGACTACTGCAAAGGTTTCACCACTTGGAAGAGTAGGTTAAGAAGAGAGAAGAAGTTCTTGACTTAAGACAATTCTTCCCTACCGATAAATTTTATGGGTAATTTTTGCCTCCCTATTTTGCCTCTTACATTTTCTTTTTTAAACTACTACCCTAATTAAGGTAAGCCCTAACAGTGCTCCCGAGAAACGCCCTAAGTGTTTCTCGGGGCATGTTTTCTAAATTTTACTTGTCTTAGAGAACCTAAAAAGCTATAATGTCCTTATGTCTCTTCCTAACTTTCTGCAGTCTGCCTTATGGAGTTATGATCTGTCCAAAATGGACAAAAACAAGTATAAGAAAATGATAATTTCCCAAGTGCTAAACTATGGCGATAAACAGGCCAAAACATGGGTTTTGGCTAACTACTCGCCACAAGACATAAAAAACTCTCTTCTTCATCCCCAAAGAGGCATCTGGTTTAGAGATACCCTACGAGAATGGCTGGAAAAAAATAATATCATGCTTGCTCCGCTAGAGTTTGAGGTAGCCATCAGAGATGTAAATCCAAGACCAAGGCTTATGCTATCATTCTTTCAAAGAAAGGGTCTTTTAAAAAATGGTGTTTTATCCAAAAATACTAAGGCCTAAACAAAAGAAGGTTCTCGCCGGCTTAACCTTTTTAAATGGTTTTCCTTTTTATTTGGCTGGCGGTACCGCTCTAGCCCTTCAGCTTGGCCACCGAACTTCACTTGATTTTGATTTTTACAGTCCGGAAAAATTTAAAAATCAACAAGTAGCCCGGGCTTTTAAAAAACAGTTTTTAAATATTTTTCTAGGTAAAGAACAACTAGAAAATACCTGGCAGGGAAAAGTTTTGGGAACAAATATTTCTGTTTTCTATTATCCTTATAAACTTATCGGCCCCTTAATTGATTTTTCGCCCGTAAAACTTGCTTCTTATGAAGATATCGCCGCCATGAAAATAGTGGCAATAATACAAAGAGCAAAACAGAGGGATTTTTTTGATCTTTACTATCTGATTAAAAAAATAGGCCTAACTAAAATCATTACGGCGACTTATAAAAAATATCCCTGGTATGAGGAAAATGACCAGATTATTTTTAAGGCTTTAACTTTTTTTGAGGAAGCGGACCAGGACGAAGAGATTAAAAGAATAGCGATTTTTGATAAAGCGTTAAATTGGGAAAAGGTAAAAAAAGAAATCACTATCCAAGTAAAACGTTTTATGGCCTCGTAAAATCTATGGATTAACCCAAAGTAGAAAATTTGTCCTGTACATTTATGTACAGGATAACTTCTGTACGGCAAAAAACCAACCGTATGGCCAAAATATGCTGATATAGTCTGATAGTCTTGAAAGAGGAGTTTTCACGCCATACAATTTTACCGCAATGGAACAGCATCCTGTCCCGCAGGATGTCACCGGTTTTCAGTTTAAGTTAATCGGCGACATGACTGTGAAACAATTTGTCTATCTGGCGGCCGGCACTCTTTTGGCATATTTTTTAACCCGCACCGGCTGGCCGAGCATTTTTAAATGGCCTGCGGTCGGTTTGGCTTTTTTGTCCGGTTTTGGCCTGGCGTTTATGCCCATAGAAGAACGCCCTTTAGACCGCTGGGTAATAAATTTTTTCCGCTCCAGCTATCTGCCGACCATTTTTGTCTGGAAAAAAGAAGCGGTTATTCCCGAAGTTTTAAAAACTTCTTTCACCGTTACCTCTGTGGCCTCGGGAAAACCTGCGCCTGTTGCCGGCAACAGGCAAGACCTGACTGAATATCTTAATTCCCTGCCTCTGGAAACTTTTTCGCCCCTGGATGAGGAAGAAAAAAAACGTTTGGAATATATTAAAAATGAGTTTAAAGGACAAACAGAAGTTAATGCCATAGCCGCGCCCATCCCTCTGGAAGAGGTCGCTCTGGCCGGCGTCAGGGACAGAGACGGCGACGAAGGGCTGACTCTGGCCTGGGCCGCCAAAGTTTCTCCGGGAATTGCCATACCCACTTCTTCGGGCCTGCGCGTTATTCCCCGGGTGGGCAAAATTTCTCCCCACGCCCTTGGCCCCAAACCAAAACCCAAAGAAGAAACCGCGCAGGTTTTGCCCAAACAGGAGGCAAAACCAAAACCGCAGGATATAAAACCGGAAGAAAAAGAAGAAGCCGCGCCAACCTATAAACCAGGCGCCTATACGGAACCGCAGGCTGTACACAAAAACATTCCCAAACCCCAGGACCAGCCTAAAACCGAAGATAATAAACCTGCCAAAACTTCCGGCGGCGAAATTGACAGTTTGAAAAAACAGCTCACGGATTTGCAAAACAAACAAAAAAACGTGCAGGGGGAAGAAGCGGAAAAATTATCCCAGGAGTTAAAAAGCCTGGAAGAAAAATTTGCCCAAACCTTAAGCTCTAACAGGGAACTGCAGAAACAGCTGGACCAAATCCGAAGCGAGTCCAAAGCCAAAAACAGCGAAAACGTCGTTGTTCCGACTCAAACGCTGGAAGTGGAAAAAAAGGAGGCCACCACGGTTAAATTTGTTCCCAGCCAAATGGCTGCCCAGATCGGTGTTCCCCAATCAACCTCTCCCAATATCATCTCCGGCATTATTAAAGATTCGGCCGGAGAAATTCTTACCAGTATTTTAATTGAAGTACAGGACAGAAGCGGCAATCCGGTCCGGGCTTTAAAAACCAACCGTTTGGGACAATTTGCCGTGGCCACGCCTCTGGAAAACGGAACATATACCGTTCATTTCGAGGATATCAGAAATATTCACCAGTTTGATATAATCGAAATAAGCCTGGACGGCAAGATTTTTCCGGCCATGGAAGTTAGGGCCAAAAGCCAAAATGACGCGGAAAGGGAAAAATTAAAAGAAGCGCTGTTTGGAAAACAAAATTAGGTTTCAGGTTTTAGGTCTCAGGTGTCAGCGAGACATCTTTCTACTAAAACCTGTTACCTGAAAGCTAAAAACTATTATGATACCTGCCCAAGTTGCCATAAAATCCACCACGCAGGAGTTTGTCGGCATAGAAGACATCAAAGACGATTTGGTTCTTCTTAAAGACGGCAGCTGCTGTTTAATCCTAAAAGTTACGGCTATTAATTTTGGCCTGTTGTCCGAAGCGGAACAGGACGCCATAATTTATGCCTATGCCGGGCTTTTAAATTCTTTGTCTTTTTCCGTTCAAATCGTTGTCAGAAGCAAGAGAAAAGACATTACCGCTTACTTAAATCTTTTAAAAGAGCAGGAAGACAAACAGCTTTCCGCCCCCCTAAAAGAACAGATTAAAAAATACCGCCGGTTTGTGGAAAATACGGTTAAGGTTAACAACGTGCTCGATAAAAAATTTTATATCATTATCCCTTTTTCCCTTTTGGAATTGGGCGCAGGGGTGGCCACCAACCTAATCTCCAAAAAAAAGGGCCTGCCCTATTCCAAAAGCTATATCTTAGAAAGAGCCAAGACTAACCTATATCCTAAAAGGGACCACCTCCTGCGGCAATTAACCAGACTGGGGCTTCGCAGCGGTCAATTAACCACGCCGCAACTGATTCAGCTGTTTTATGATATTTTCAATCCTGAAGGCGTAGGCAGCGAAAAAATTGTTTCGGCCAGCGAGCTTTTTACCAGCCCGATAATAAAAACCAATGCCGTGGTTTCTGACAATAACAGGGAGAGGCAGCCAAACGCCAATCAAAACCCGGCAGAAGCGCAAACGTCCGTTAACCAGGTAACATCTATGGGAGCATAATATGGCCTTAAAATTGCCCAACATTAACCTTTTTCCTAAAAAAAACAAACCGCACAACGAGGCGGCCCCGGCAATGCCTAAAAACACCGTTAAAAATCAGGATGTTTCAGAGGTTTTGGGCCGGGGCATCACGGCTATTACAGATATTATTGCGCCCTCGGCAGTGGAGATTGATTTCAACCACCTTAAAATCGGCAATACTTTTTTTAGAACCTTGTTTGTCAGCGGTTATCCCCGTTTTGTTTCTGCCAACTGGCTTTACCCTTTAATTGCTTTTGATCATTCTCTGGATGTTTCCATGTTTGTTTATCCGCGCGAGTCCAAAGAAATTCTGGACAATTTAAGACGGAAAATCGGCGAGATGGAAGCCACCATTCAGTCCGATACCAAAAGGGGGCGGGTCATTGACCCGTCTGTGCAAATTGCCCTGGACGACGCTTTGTCCCTGCAGCAGCAGCTGGCCAAGGGCGCGGAACGGTTTTTCCAGTTTGGCCTTTATATCAGCATTCCCGCCAATACGATGGAAGGGCTGGACCAGGCCACCAAACAGGTAATGTCAACTTTGGCGGCGCTTCTTATTATCAGCAAGCCCGCCAGCCTGCAGATGGACGACGCTTTTAAAACCACCCTGCCGATTTGCACGGACAAGCTGTTTATCACCAGAAATATGGACACGACTTCGTTGGCCACAACTTTTCCTTTTACTTCTTCGGAATTAACCGCCAACGAAGGTATTTTATACGGCATTAACGAGCACAATGACAGTTTAATTATTTTTGACCGCTTCACTTTAGAGAATGCGAATTCGGTTGTTCTGGGAAAAAGCGGAGGCGGAAAGAGCCTGGAGAAAAATACTATAGTCCTTATAAAAGATGAGGTTGGAGCTGTAAAATTAGATACTATAGGTTCTATAGTTGAGAAACAAATTGTTCTTAATAAATCAGTACCAATTACTAAAGGAATCGAGGGGGTAATTAATCCAAAATTGGAGGTTTTTACTTTTGATAAAAATCTAAAAGGACAGTGGTCAAATGTCACTGTTGCTGCCAGAAAAACTTTTTCCAAGAGGAATCGTCTTTATAAAATAACTACGGCTAGCGGCCGGGAAATTACCATTACTGCCGACCATAATTTAGTGGTGTTAAGAAAAGGAAAAATAAGAACCATGCGCAGCGAGGCAATAAAAACCGGGGAAAGAATTCCTCTCTCCCGTTTTCTTCCTGAACCCCAAAATTGTCCTGCACAACTTGAGCCAAAATCTTTGGTAGCAAAATGGCCAAATACACTTCTCCAACAAATTTCTCTTAACAAAAGCGTTCTTCGTCTGTCAGGACTTATTACCAGTGAAGGGCTTGTCAAAGAAAAAATCTTAAAAGTCTTTAATACAGACCAAAATATTCTGCAGGCTATTAAAAAGGGCGCAAGAGACTTAGGAGCTAACACTCATATTTTACGAAAAAAGGGGCAAATTATAGGTTTTGGCATAACGCCTTGTCAGTTTGCCAAACTGTTTAATGCCTTAGGCCTTGGCGGCAAATCCGGGGAAAAACGGGCTTCTTCGCTTCTTTTCTCTTTATCTAATGAGCAAATAGCCTGGTATCTTCAGGGGTATTTTTCCGGCGACGGCTGTGTGGAAGAACACAAAGTTACTGCCATGACTAAATCAAAAATGTTGGCTTCTGACCTTTTGTATCTGCTCCTTCGTTTTGGCATTATTGCCCGGATGCATCCTAAATGGAAAAAGGCAACCAATTCAAAACATCTTGGCAATACTTATTACGAAATAACCATTTCCGGACAACAAAACCTTCAGGCGTTTGCTAAAAATATCGGATTTTTACAACCGGAGAAAAATATTAAACTGGAAAAACTTCTTTTAAAACCAATCAACACTAATGTTGACACTATTCCCGCGCTGGAGGGAACTTTTAAAACGCTCTATCGCCAGCTTTATCAGGGCGACAAAACAAAATCCCCGGTGAATTTTTCGCCCTTAAAACGGGGTGTGTTTAATCCTTCGCGCGATGAGCTTAGAACCATAATTACCTTATGTGAAAACAGAATTGCCGAGCTTAAAAAAATAAGAGAACAGATAGTTTTACTTAAGGCCCTTCCCAGTCTTAATCAACTGATTAATAAAGCCAAAAGAAGAAGTCTTAATCGTCTTTGCTGGCAAGAGTTGGGACAATCTTGGAGGTTAATAAAAAACCAGGAGGTCAGGCCGGGACTTATTAATGTCTTAAGATTATACAAAACTATTAACGGCGAAACGATAGCTGTTCCCGAGATTAAAGAAACCATCTATGAAACTTTTTCCGGCCTTGGCCTCTCTTTAATGGATTATGACAAGTCTTTATGGACCGCTGTTACTCAAAGAAAAAACGGCGATACAAACTATCAAAAAATTGCCGGCGCTTCTTCGTATCTTAAGAGTACGTACCGGTCGGTTCAGCTTAAGCTGCGCCACGCGGAAAATAGCTTAAATTATCTTAAACTTCTGGCCAATTCCGATTTGTTTTGGGACCAGATTGTTAAAATTGAAAGAATTAAACACCGGGAAAAATACGTTTATGATACGAAGAAGCGCCGGGAGGTTTTTCTGGCAGGAACCGGCGGAATGTTTGTTCACAACTCCTATCTGGTCAAGCTTGAGGCGGTGCGAAGCCTGATGTTTGGCACGGAAGTTATTATTATTGACCCGGAGTCAGAATACAAAAATCTCTGCGACGCTGTCGGCGGACAATACATTTCCTTTTCCTTTTCTTCTTCTGCCAAAATTAATCCGTTTGATCTGTCCGGAGTCTATGACGAGGGCGAAAACGAACTGGGTTTAAAAATTTTGTCTTTGCACGGCCTCTTTCGGGTTATTATGGGCAAGCTTAATCCGACCGAAGATGCACTTTTGGACCGGGCGTTGGTTTTAACCTATAAACAAAAAGGCATTACCACTGACCCTGCCACGCAAAAACTGGAACCGCCCCTGATGGAAGATTTGTATAAAACTCTTTTGGGCATGGAAGATCCGGCTGCCAAGGGCCTGGCAGACAGAATTGAAAAGTTTATTAAGGGAAGTCTGGCCGGACTTTTTAATCAGAAATCCACCGTGGATATTAAAAATACATTTACAGTTTTTAGTATTAGGGAGCTTGAGGAAGAACTTAGACCCATTGCCATGTATATAATTTTGGACAACATCTGGACCAAAATTAAAAAAGATATGAGAAAAAGGCTTTTAATTGTGGATGAGGCCTGGTATATGATGAAATATCCTGACAGCGCTAATTTTATCTATTCCATTGCCAAAAGGGCCAGAAAATATTACCTGGGGCTAACCACTATTACCCAGGATATCGAAGATTTCTTATCAAGCGACTACGGCAAGGCCATTGTTAATAACAGCAGTATTCAGATACTCTTAAAACAAAGCCCTGCCACCATTGAAACTGTCGCCAAAACATTTTTTCTTTCCGAAGGAGAAAAACATCTGCTTCTGGCTTCTGATGTAGGGGAAGGGTTGTTTTTTGCCGGACCGTCTCATGTGGCTGTCAGAGTGGTGGCTTCTGCCGACGAGCACAAACTGATTACCAGCAGACCGGAAGAAGTTATGGCTATGGAAAAAGAGAAAACGCAGATGCAGGCAGATAAACAGCAGATTTAAACAGATAATCTGCTTAAGTCCGTTTTGCATCCGCTTAAACCTGTGTCTTATGGCTTTTCAAAACTCTTCCCAAATCCAAATCGTAGTTTGCCCCAGCTGCAAAGGCCAGGGGTGTGTTGAATGCGCAAATTTCGGCGTGTACGGCTTGGGCCAGGATAAAACTCTGGTTTTTGGCTTGCCCGGGCTTATTGACCTTGCCAAACGCAAAAAGAACAAAACCGCTTTTCTTGTAAAAAGACTGTGTTTGTTTTTGATAACGGCTGTAGTAATTATTTTAGCGTGGGGGCTTATTAACAACTTATGAATACCAATACCACCAACATCAGCCAGTTTTACAATCCGGAGGCCAAAAAAATTCTGGCCCAAACTCTTCTGTCGGCCCAAAAAGAAGGCCAACCCCGGGCCACGCCGTATCATCTGATAGAACTTCTTGTTAAGGCTGATGACGTCAAGGAAATTTTGGCCGAGCTAAAACTGGACCAGAATCTTTTTAAAAAATTGGAGAATAAAAACCCTCCCGGGCAAAAAACCCCTTTGCGGATAGAGTTTTCCCTGGATTTAAAAAAATTAATATTTCAGGCTTATAACGAATCGCTTTTGTCCGGCAGAAACAGTGTGGCCAACGCCGATTTGTTTTTGGCCTGCGCTTCTTATTTTCCTTCCTTTTTTAAACTGGATGAGGCAAGAACGGTTGTTAACAAACTTTTGGGCACGGGAAATATTAACCAGACCAATACTCCTGTTTTAAACGAGTTTTGCGTTGACCTGACCAAAAAGGCCAAATTTGGCCAGCTTGACGAGGTGGTCGGCAGGGAAACAGAGGTAGAACAATCTGTCAGGATTTTGTCGCGCCGGACCAAAAGCAATGTCGTTTTATTGGGCGAGGCCGGGGTTGGCAAAACCGCTATTGTGGAAGGTTTGGCCCAAAAAATTGTCAAGGGAGATATTCCTCCCATTCTTAAGGATGTACGAATTTTGTCTTTAAATTTAACAGCGGTTCTGGCCGGGACAGAATATCAGGGAGAGCTGGAAAAACGGCTCAACTCGCTTTTGGAGGAAATTAAACAGTCGGGAAACGTGGTTTTGTTTGTTGACGAACTGCATATGCTTATTGGCGCCGGAGGCATGACAGGTTCTATGTCTGCGGCCAATATTTTAAAACCGGCTCTGGCCCGAGGAGAAATTCACGCTATTGGCGCCACCACCCCCACCGAATACCGCCAGTATATTGAAAGAGACCCGGCCTTATCCCGACGCTTCGAGCCTGTTTATGTGGCAGAGCCAAACACCGAACAGGCCATAAAAATTTTAACCAGTGTGGCCAAAAAACTGGCCGGGCATTATCAGGTAAACATTGATGATAAAGCGGTGTCTGCGGCAGTCAAACTTTCTTCGCGATACATTACCGACCGCTATCTGCCGGATAAGGCCATTGATCTTCTTGACGAAGCAGCCTCTGAAGCAAAAATTAAAAACCGCGCCCAGGTTTCCCTTGAAGATATTGAACATATTGTCGCCCAGAGAACAGGCATTCCCGTTAACAGATTGTCCGTGGAGGAAGCGGAAAAACTTCTAAATCTTGACGGGCAGTTAAAAGAGTATATCGTGGGCCAAGACCAGGCAATTATTGCCGTGGCCAACGTTATAAAAAGGGCCAGAACCGGACTTAAGGACCCCAAAAGGCCCATTGGCTCTTTTTTGCTTTTGGGGCCAACCGGTGTGGGAAAAACCGAGTTGGCAAAAACTTTGGCCAAGGTCGTTTATGGCAGCGAGGCAGCTATGATTAGGCTTGATATGAGCGAATTTAACGAAGCCCATACCGCTGACAGGCTGGTGGGCGCACCTCCCGGGTATGTTGGCTACGAAGAAGGAGGACAGCTCACTAACCCTGTGCGCACGCGACCTTATTCTTTAATTTTATTGGACGAAATTGAAAAGGCGCATCCTAAGGTTTTTGACGTTTTTTTGCAGGTTCTGGAAGACGGCAGGCTGACCGACGCCCAAGGCCATACTGTGGATTTTAAAAACACTATTATTATGATGACTTCTAATATTTCTGTGACAGAATATGTTGACCCCAACGAACAAGACGAGAAAAAACGGCGCGACCAGATTATGAGCGCTTTAAGCGGCAGTTTCAGGCCGGAATTCTTAAACAGGATAGACGAAATAATTTTAATGAATCCTCTTAATCAGGAGGCGATTATTAAAATTGCCCAAATTCAGCTGAAACAAATTGAAGACAGACTCCAAGAGCAAGGCGTTCATTTTTCGTTAAATCCCGAAGCTCTGGCTAAGCTTGCTAAGGCCGCCTATTCGCCGGAATACGGGGCCAGGCCCTTAAAAAGGCTGGTGCAGCAAAAAATTGAGGATGTTTTGGCAAAAGATTTGTTGGCAGGAAAAATTAAAAACGGGGACCAGGTGGAATGGACGGAAAAGGAGTTAAACTTATAACAGTTATAATGATTATAAAAATTATAATATTTATATGACTTCCCAAACCTATATTTGTCCAAATTGCGGAGGAAAAGGGTGTCCTGTTTGCCAAAACACCGGGCGCGTCAGCCTGTCCCAACAGGAAGTGGAACAGCTGCAAAAACTTATGACCAGGACTCCGGAGGAAGGATTTAATCCTTCCTCGGAATATGGCGGCATTTATCCTAATTTGCCGGAAGAAAGAAAGGCAAGAGGACAACTGGCGGGAATCTTAACCTTAATTTTTTTGGCGCTGGTTTCCTTTACCGGATTTGCAAGCTGGTATTTTACCCATAATTTTAAGCTTTTTTGGGGGTTTTGGTCTTTAATAATAGGATTATTGCTTCTAAAACCTCTTACTTCTTTAAATTTTTTCCGCGAGGCGGAGGTTGACGATTTTATCTCCGGCATAGAAAAAGAGGGCGTTAAAATCAGGCTCTCCCCTTTTTACCCCCTGCTTTAATTTTACAACGCAGTCAATTTACCAAAAATTCATTTTGCCCCTTGCGCGGGTTTTTGAAAACTGTATAGAATTTTATTAGTTGGCTAAGTTCTGCTTCCTTGCTGTGTTTTTTAGGCCCTGTAATAAAAACGGATGAAAAATAAACTATAAGGCAGCAGGGTTGGAGTTGGCCCAAAAGTGACACAAACTCTCGCGTACGCGAAATTTTGTGTCACCTAAAGGAGCCCTTATGGGAGATAAAAATAATATAGACTGGAACAAGGCTAAACAATTATTTGCTCCTGACAAAATCTCTTTTTCTTCACAATTTAGAGATAAAATAAATCAATACCCCCGGGCAAAAACCGTTCTTGTCCTATTGGCGGCCGGTTGTATTCTGGGTTTTTCCGCCGTCTCTCCTGCCGCGCCCTTGGCTTTTCATTCAATTTTTAAGGTCTGGCAATCTTTTAACCAAAGGCGGCTAAGGGCCAGTATCCGCCGGTTCAGAAAACAAAAGCTGGTGGATGTAGAGGAAGAAAACGGTGAATATATCGTAAAAGTTACCAGCAAAGGACTAACAAAAGCTCTTTCTTATAAGTTAAACGAGATGGCAATCAGGGAACCAAAAAACTGGGACGGCAAATGGAGGGTAATTATTTTTGATATCAGTAATCAAAAGAGAAATCATCGCGATATATTCCGTAATTATATAAAGTCCTTAGGGTTATATCAGCTGCAAAGAAGTGTTTACTGCTACCCTTATCCCTGTTTTGATCAGGTGGAGTTTTTGCGCCAGATTTTCCAGGTGGGCTGGGAAACTAAATATCTCTTGGTAGAAAAAATTGAGGATGACGAAACCTTACGAAATCATTTTCAGGTTTAGTCCTTACTTCGAACAATCTATTCTGTTATTAAGTTTGATTCTCCGGTAAAAGTTGTTTTATATTTTGGATTAATTTCCGGCTGACACAAACTCCCGCGTACGCGAAATTTTGTGTCACTTTTTAATCTGTTGGTCTTTCAAAGAGCGGCTGTTTTGCTATATCGCTTTAAGCGATAAAAACAATTAACCCTTAATCGGATGATAACCGCCTGCAAAAAGTACTAATTAAAAATGGGTAAAGAGGTTAAAACTTCCTTGTTTTCTCTGGCAAAGCAGTTTAAACTTAAAAGAGAAAGCCGCGGGCGGTTAGCCGGCGGAAGTTTATAGTGAAAAAGCTATGGCAGATATTAAAAAACCGCAGCCGTTTCCAATCAAACAACCATCCCCGCCCAATCGCCCGGCCGGAACTGCTGTTTTAGAGCCAAACGAAGAACCGCCACTACGACCGCCAACCAGTAAAATAACTTATGGGCAACCAAAACACGAAATACAATTATACGGAGGCCCAAGAGACGGAGAGGTTGTTGACTATAAGGAAGCCAGAAAATATTTAGGACAAGGTTATGGTTATATTGAACTGCCTGAAAAAAGAATAACCAGCGCTCAACCACAACCCGGCGAGTCAGGACAACAACCGCCCCATAAGCCCGGAGAGCACTGGATACAAGTTCCTTTTGGCCCGGACAGAGGAAAATGGGTGAGAGAAAGTGAGTATGCCCAAAAGTACGGACCATTACCGCAAACACAAAGACAACCAATTACTCCACCAACTACTGGAGTAAAAACCCGGTTAGCCCAACCAACAGAACCACTTCCTACCCCAGAAAAACCAGAAATAATCTCGCCTTATTCAAGAGAAGACCAAATAATAATTGACGGGTGGAAAAAAGTAGAAGAACAGTTGCCTCCTGGTCCAAAAAAATCTACTGCGCAGAATTTTTTACAAAAAGCCCAATTGCAAGGCAAAAAAAATTACGAAGAAAAAAGTGGTCCGGTTCCTGTTGAAAATCTGTCAATTATCAAAAAGATGGTTGGAGAATTTAAAGACTTTTATTATCAAGGGTACGCAAAAGTTGTGGAAAAAGCGAAAGAAAAAGCCGGAGAGCAGGCCTGGGGCGCAGAATACAGCCAAAAACAGGCCATACAGTATGGCATGAGTTCCTTAATAGATTTGCACCGCGGTTTAGATTTGGCCAGCTGGCATTTTTTCTTTAAGATATTGGGGCCGTTGGGTTCGGTTTTGGAAAATTACCACGAGCATAAAATTGGCTGGGACATGGCTTATTATGGCCGGGCATGGTGGAGTCCTTACCGAATAGACTACCTGATAAAAACACTGCCCGAACAAAAAGCGTTTGATATTACTTACGATACACTTCGTAATACCATTTATTACGTTAATAAAATAGCAGGCTCTCCTATATTCTCTAAAACAGCAACCTATGACCGTTTTGGACGAAAGGTTACCAAAGATTTTATCGTCTTTACTCCGCTGTTAAAAATGCAAAAAGGGCTTAATACTGTTAGTATCCTTGCCGACAACCTTTCTAAAAGAAACACCTATCAAATCTCTCTGGCGTTTCAAAAATACCAGGACGCCAAGAAAAAATTTCCTAAAAGCTCTCCGGAATTTAAAAAGGCCAAAGATGACTGGATAACATTTAAAAATGATAATGGGGATAGGATTCGCAACAAGCTGGCGCGTTTTTTTGGATTAAGAAGCGTTGCTAAAAATATACGCGAGACGCGCAGGGATCCTCTTTCGTTTTTGGCGATTTTAATAGGAGAGTGGTTGTTTGATATTTTTGAAACGCCAGAGTTCCGCGCCACCATCGGCTCTTTGGCAGAACGCCTGGCCGCATCTAAACTTGGTGTTGCCGCGCAGGAATTTTTCTCCGGTAAATATATGACTGCCGGAAAAATGGTTGGGAGCGGTCTCGTTGATGCCGGTAGGGCTGTTTTTTCCGTTAACACCCTTGGCGGCGGTTTAATCGGTTATCAAATAGGGGGCGTGCCAGGAGCAATTTTAGGTTCTGGCGGGGGTTGGTTTTGGCAAGTAGTAAGAAATTTTGGACTAGATACGACAAGAATGGCCTGGACACAACGATATTTAGATTTTCTTAAAGATGAAAAATATTTCGGCGGAAAATTTACCACCAGAGAATTTATTCTTGGACCCAAGCTAGAGTTACAACCGACGTGGGTTAAATTTTTTAATATAAAATTTAATATTGCCGGACGCTCTTGGTATCCCTTTCGTGGAATGTTAACCCCCGGTCCAATTTCCCGTTTTGCCAATTGGCTAAATACGGGAGAATTAAAAATAGGCGGCTTCAAAATTCCTATCGGACAACTGGTAAAACCTATTCCTTCTGTTTTTATAAACGGAACACTAATTAGGTGGTATGTTTCTCCAGTTTTAACACAGTTAGGAATTCAGTTGGGATGGAGCCCACAACTTATTGGTATTATTAACTCTCCTGTTTTTCAATACGGTATTCCTGCACTTTGGGAATATAGACCTCTTATTGGAAATTTATGGGGCAATTTTTTACAGCGTTTTTTGTATACCGGTGAAAGTTTTGGCTTTCTGCCGGGGGAGTACCAGTTTGTCAGAATGGGCGGAGGACCTGGTGTTGGTTATATCTTTAATAAGGCCGGGACATATGTAGTATTTGAAAATGAAGGCGGTACGGCTTTTCAAGCCGCGAAAACCACGGGTTTTTACAAAAATT
>JAMDAL010000032.1:31640-52825 GCA_023484305.1 Patescibacteria group bacterium
CAACAAATCTTGTAAAAAACCCAGGTAATAGATTATATCCAAACAAATTACCAAATATTACGTCTGCAACCTTGTAAGTTATAAAAAGACCCGTATTAATACCAAACCAGCCAATAAGGCCGGGACATATGTAGTATTTGAAAATGAAGGCGGTACGGCTTTTCAAGCCGCGAAAACCACGGGTTTTTACAAAAATATTTTACAGATTCGGTCTGGTATTTGGGAAGCCTATCAGCAGAACATTGGACAACCCGTTTATCGGGTATGGCAAACCTTTTTAGAAGAACACCAAAGTTTTGCAAAGTTTTGGCAAGAAGCTGGCAAATTTAACAAAGTTGGGCTCACTAATTTTTCTGGTTTTATTATTGGCTGGGAAATAGCATCTTTGGCTGGCGTTAATCCGCTTGTGGGCGGCCTTATTGGCTGGTTTGGTATTAATACGGGTCTTTTTATAACTTACAAGGTTGCAGACGTAATATTTGGTAATTTGTTTGGATATAATCTATTACCTGGGTTTTTTACAAGATTTGTTGGTTTATTTAATACAGGTTTTTGGCTCGGCACTGGCGTACAGGGCCTTTTTAGCCTTTTTGGCATAAATATTCCTTTAATAACCCCCATAGTTACAAGCTGGTGGTTCCCGTTGGCAACTAGCGGTGTTTTTTCCTTATCGCCATTATTGTTACAGGGTGTTGCTTTTGTTATTTCCGGTGTTGCGCCTACTGCCGCCGCCTTTCTTACCAGTTTTGCAGCAGGAATCACCGCAGGGGCCGGCGGCTTGGCCGCTCTTAGCGTAACAATCGGCATTACTTCTGTTGCCGCCCTGGCGGTTTTTAGCATTATTATTATTGGCTCTGCGTTTTGGGTACCGGTTCAGGAAACGCTCCGCGGAATCACTTCTGAATCTCCCTGTTTTTCCCTTAATACGCCAAACGCTATTTTTACCGCTGCCCCCGGCGACAAAAAAGATTTGTGCGGCAACCTTGTTATAAAACCCGACACTGTCTTTAACGACAAAACAGTGATGGAGTCTGTAAGCCTTGACCCATCAAAATGGCAGTTTGCCAACGACGGCTCTCCGCTTTTTACCGTAACCAAAATAGTTAATGGTATTAGCACTGATATAACCGGCAGTGTTTTGGTTAAACCGTCTATTGGTAATGTTGACGCAGCTACTGCCAATAGAATACTAAATAACAGTTTTGGTCGCCCAACACAACTTGCCTTCAGCTTGCCGCTGGATAAGTCGTTAACCAAACAGGAATATGCCCAACAAACAAATTTTATTCAAACCATAAACAGTATTAGAGACGAACTTAAAAACTACCAAAACCCCAACAATGCCATCATTATTAACAATCTGCAAAAAGGCACACAAACAGATGTTTTAAATCCTTTTTTGCAAAACGAACAAAATATGTTAAATGGCCATAAAAACGATACATTAGAGCAAAGAACAACACTATTAAACCAGCAAAACACCAACGTTAATAATCAGATAAACGACATACAGCAACAAAAAAAGACGGCGCTATTTACCAACGGGTGCGCCGGCACAACTGCTTCAACCGGTTATTTTTGCCAGCAGGTTGCAAGCGTTTTTGACCAGCGTATTTCCGGGCTGCAAACAGAGTGGTCTGCTTTTTCAACAATTTTTTCACAAGATTCTATTACGGACAGCGCGTATAACGCTGCTGCTGCCGACCTTGATACAAAAATTAAACAAACAGCTGCCGCCGGCCAAAATATTGACACACAAAATAAAATTATTGACCATATTAAAAACAACCCGCTGCCGCAAGACGCCCAGACCGGGCAGCCGCAACAACAAGCGCTTGATGCCGATAATCAAAAAATTGTCAATGAGGTCGTACCGGCAGACGCTCTTTGGACTGCCGAACCCGGGACAACCTATCGTGTTTGCCTGCATATGGTATATACGGGCAAACCCGACGAACAAACCAATATAACCTTCTCCGGCGCCGCACCGATACCTATTAACCCCCTAATCCAATCAATTAACTGCCAGGTGTCAAGCAATATTCCTGTTAATCCTGTAGGCAAAGAGAATTGGCCGGTGGCCAACCATACCTGCAGTCGCGGCTATAACACAACCAAAGGAAAGGATTATCATTTAGGAATTGATACGTGTACCCCGTCAAATTCTTCTGTTACGGCCGTAGCCGACGGACAAATTGTCGATTTTAATTACAATAGAGATTTTGGTTGCTATATGATTCTTGGCCACGCCAACGGGCTGTATAGTTTGTATGCCCACCTGTCCGGAGATGGTTTTGGCAACTGTAACTGGCCCAACGGAACATTTTTAAATGCCGGAGTTAAGGCCGGACAGGAAATTGCCAAGTCTGACAACACAGGAAATTCAACCGGTCCACACCTGCATTTTGCCATGGGAACATGCAGAAGCACTGACGGCTTCTATAGCAACCCGTCATGTGCGGTTGACCCCTGCCGTTATATAGGGTGTAATACTAATAGTGGTTGTAACTACGGGGAGGTTCCAAAATGTGGAAATCCTTAATTTCCAAGCCGGTTGTTAAAATATTGTTGTTTTTGGTAATTATTCTGTTTTTACTGACTGTTGTTATTTTAAAACGCGGTCAAAATAATCAAGCCGCCTTTGGAAAAATTCCCCAGCCTGCCACAATTTTTTCCAAGCCGGTGGAAAAAACTGTTGGTTTTAGTTTTGTTGGCGACAAAACAGAACTTGCCAAAATACCCAAAGAGGCATATGTCTATAAAATCAGTCAGGAAACAAAAAACGCCTTATTAAACAAGCTTGCCCCTGTTCTTTCTTTTTTGGGTTTTTCCGATAAACAGGAACAAGAATCTAACAGTGGCAAAACCATGGTTTGGTCTGGGGACAACGGAAGTTTTTCCTTAAAAACCGATACCGGCCAGTTTATTTTTAAGGGACACTCTGCGTCTGCCTTGTTTGGCGGCACAAACACTACTGCTGCGGTTACGGACAAGCTTGCTGCCTGGAATATTATCGGGCCGGGAGAAAAAACAAAAACCGTTTATTTAAAAACGGTCGGTTTTGAACAAGCGGTCGTTGACAATATTAATTTAGCAGACACTCTGCAAATCTTATTTTTACCAACCGTTGGCGGTCTACCCGTTTTTGGCATTGGGCCGGCAGAACCAATAATTTCAGTTAAAATTAACCTTAAAAGCAGGGAAATTACAGAATTGGAAAATTTTATGCGGCCGTACGACCCTGACGAAAAAAGTTCGTACCCCCTTGTACCTGTAACAAACATTATTAACAGTCTTGGCCCCGCCAATGTAACCATAGTGTTATTAAAAAACAGTAGTGGTGTTTTTGTCAGCGACTTTAGTAAGGTGGCAACGGTAAAACTTAACAAAGTGTCTCTTTCTTATTATCTGACCAGCGAGAATCAGCTGTTTTTACAACCGGTTTATCTTTTTACCGGAGAGGCGTTTTTTAACGACGGCGGTTTAGGATCAATAAGTCTTTATGTGCCCGCCATTAATCAACAATATTTTGCCCCCTAGTCCTGTATTCTTACGGGCATAATAATATGGAGAAAGGTTTTGTCTTTTTCCTGCTTAAAAACCCCAGGAGAAAGACTGGTGCTGGTTGATAAAACAATTCTTTCCGCTGCCGCATTGTTTAAAAAATCCAGCAAAAACCGGCTGTTAAAGGCTATTTCCGTTTCGGCCGCGCCCTGGGCTCCAACCGTAACGTTGTTCTGGCCGACCTGCGCCGTATTGGCAAAAATCTCAATATTGTCGCGGGAAATTTTAAATTTGATAATATTGCCGGCATCCCTGGCAAAAACAGCGGCGCTTTTTACCGCACGAAGCATTTCTGCCCTGTCAAAAACCGTTTCTGCCCCGGCCTCTTTGGGTATTATTTTTTCATAGTCCGGAAACGCCCCGTCTATCAGCCTGGTGGTAAGTTCAATATCGTCCCAGAAAAAAACCGCCTGTTTGCCCTCTTCCAGAAGGCTGATGCCAACGCTGTCGTTTTTACCTTCCTCTTTTTCCTGGGTTATTTTGCCGGCCTCCAAAAGGGCGCGGGACGGAATTAAAAATCTGGCCTCTTCCTTGCCTGCCCCGTTTTCCGTTTCCAGCTCCTTAAGGCTAAGCCTGTATCCGTCTGTGGCCACCATTCTGATTTGGTTTTTCTTTAAGGAAACCAAAACGCCGTTTAGAACCGGCCGGTTCTCGTCAAGGCTGGCAGAAAAAACCACCTGCTGGCTGGCCAGAGAAAAAACTTTTTTTTGCCAAACCATCTGCGGCTTATTCTGCAACTGAGACGCCAGGGGGAAGTCTCCGGCCGGGGCGCCGTTAATAACCGCGCGATAGCCTCCGCAGATAATTTTCAGGCTGTTTTTGTCTAAAAACAGTTCTGTTTTTTCTGCCGGAAGGTTGTTAACAAATTCAGAAAGGATTTTGGCCGGAACGGTTATTTCCCCTTCAGACTCAATTTTGGCGTTAATATAAACAGAAATGCCAATTTCCAGGTTGGTGGCGGATATTCTGGTTTTGCCTTCTTTGGCCGAAATTAAAATGTTTTGCAAAACCGGCAGCTGGCTGCGCGGGGAAATAAACCTGCCGGCAATATTAATACCCTTATTTAAGTTTTCCTGTAAAACCGATATTTTCATATTCACAAAAGCGTTTGTATTTTATGTTGTTTTTTTGTCTTTTACAAGATAGTATTTGTAGCAGGATAAGGAAAAAAACCTGAAGACATTTGCCGCCAAAACCACCAGGGCGCAACGATTCGGAAAAAGTTTGGTGTGTAAAACAAGCCCGGCCCCCCGTGGATAACTTTGTGGATAAACCGTATTAAAATGTGGACAAGTGTAAAACCGCCAAAGTTATTCTACTAGCCTTTGTTTTATCCCCAAAATTTCCGTTCTAACCCTCTCCTCGTTTTTAAAAAGCTGGCTTATTTTGTCGCAGCCGTAAATAATTGTGGTATGGTCTCTTCCTCCCAGCTCCCTGCCGGTTTCCTCAAGCGTCAGGCCAAGCTCCTGATGTAAAAACCACATTAAAATTTGCCTGGGCCAGACAAACTCTTTTTTTCTGCGGCCGCCCCTTAAATCATTTAGTTTAATGCCGTAATGTGACGCAATTAAATGAAAAACGTCTTTAACAGAGGCCTTTTTGGGAGCAAAAACAGGCTCGCCTATTACCCTGCCGGCCATATTAATATCAATGCCAAGGTTTTTAAGTCTGCTTTCGGCCAAAAGCCTGGTTAAGATGCCCTCCAGTTTGCGGCTTTCCGTAATTTTTTCCGCCACAAACTGGGCCACCGGCATCGGCAGCTCCAGCCCTCTTTGTTTGGCCTTAATTAAAAGAATTGCGGTTCTAAGTTCAAAGTCCGGCCCGGCAATATCTACAACCAGCCCCTGTTCAAAGCGGGAGCGGATTCTGTCTTCTAGCAGCGCAATTTGCGACGGCGGCTGGTCCGAGGTTAAAATTACCTGCCCCCCGCCCTCCCTTATAACATTAAAGGTGTGAAAAAACTCCTCCTGGGTTTTGTCTTTGCCGGCAATAAATTGAATATCGTCAATTAACAGGCAGTTGGCGCCCCTGTATTTGGCGTGCAGTTTTTCCATGTTGCGGTTTCTTATCCCCATGGTTATTTCATTGGTGAATTGTTCGGAAGTAACATACACGATTTTAAAGCCGTCGATTTTGTTAAAAAGCTCGTGGCCCACAGCCTGCATCAAATGGGTTTTTCCCACGCCCACCCCGCCCCAAAGATACAGGGGGTTATAGGCGCTTCCCGGGTTTTTGACTACTGCCAGGGCTGCGGCGTGGGCCAGCTGGTTACTGGAGGAAACGGCAAAGTTGGCAAAAGTAAAATAAGGATTTAGTCCGGCCCTGGTTTCCGGGCCCTGGTTTTTTTTAACAACCTCTTCAAATAAGGGCCCGAGGTCTTTGGGCAAAAGGTCCGGCCGGCTGTCAACAACAAAAGACACCCCCATTGGCTTTTTTAATATCCTCTGGCAAATGTCCCCTATGTTTTCCCGGTATTTTTTTTCCACCAGGCTTTTGATCTGGCCGTTGGCCAAACCGACAGTCAGATTGTTGTCGTTTAAAAGAATTGCCCGGCTTTTGCCAAAAATGGTTTTATAGCTACCCCGGGTAAGGTTTATTTCCAGCTCTGCCAATACGGTTTTCCATAAAAGTTGTTTGTCCATGGTAAGTTCCTTCAGGCAAAAATTGTCAGTAAAATGTGGATAAGGGAGCAGAATTTAATTTGATATAACATAGTTATCCACATTTTGACAAGGGGGAAAAAGACGGTTGATTATAATGATTATAACAATTATAATGATTATAAATTTTATAAAAGGAGCGGATTATGCCAAAAAGAGTTTATCAGCCCAAAAAGGCTAAAAGACAAAAAAAACACGGGTTCAGGATTAAAAACAGCTCTAAAAACGGCCGCAAAGTTCTTAAGAGAAGGCGCCTTAAGGGAAGAAAAAAACTTGCACTTTAATGCTTTCTAAAAAACTGCGGTTAAACTTTTCTCAAGATTTCCCCCGGCTCTTAAAAAAGGGTAAAAAAATTTATAACCCCCTCTTTGTTGTAAGGTATCTTAGTTGCGACAAAAACACCATTTTGGGTTTTCGCGCCGCAATTATAGTGTCAAAAAAAGTTAGCGCCAGCGCCGCGGTTCGCCATCAAATTAAAAGAAGAATAAGCGAGGCTGTTTTTCTCAACAGAAAAAAACTTTCCCAAAATATAAATATGGTTTTTTTGGTAAAAAAAGAATGTGTTGGAAAAAGTTTTATAGAGATTAAAAAGGAAATAGAAAAAAATATAGCGTTATTAACTAATAGCCATTAGGTTGTAACTTATTGTCATTTCCGCGACCGCGTGTCGCCAGAGCTTTAGCGGCGGCACAAGGCGGGAAACTATAAAATAACTTGATCCAGCTTCAAAAGATAGACAATCAACCAAGCTTATAGTATAATACTTATATGGTCTTACAAGAACGCCAACAACGCGATATAGAAGCGCCAAATAGTCAAAACAATCTTGCAGCAGTTCGGGCTTCGGAAGCCGTTCTTGGTATTGCAGCTGCTACAACAGGAGCCAGAGAAACATTAAGAAATGGAGCTATACCATTTTCCATTTTGGCTATCGCCTCACATTTAATACAGGGCCAGCCAATATTAGAAGGCGCACTGAAGTGGCAAGGACGTATTTTAAGTACAGTTAGCGATTTATTATGGATTCCCCATATAAACTGGAATATCTCACACGGTAAACCATTGTTTGATCCAAAACCTCTTGGCGACCTTGCTTATTACTTACAGCAACCAACCGGCATGTTAAGGGATTATTTATTGACAAGAACTCCTGTTATAGGAAACATTCTTGATGCCCAAATGTTTGCAAACAGAAATCTTTTCGAAGTGATAGCCCATCGTATTGGTCCGGATATGGCCATTGGAGGATTCGCTGTTACATCGTTAGCTCTTATAAGTTGGGCAAGGGTTGGCAGACGAATGTTGGGAGTTCTGAATCGTGGCAGACAATAATAAACAGATTGTTTTTAAAAAAATTCTTGATCTTTTTGAGATCTCTTCTTCCGGGCAGATTAAAGTTTTTTACAACCTCAACGAGGCCTTAGGATATCGTATTTATATTCGTTATAGAGAAAAATTTGTCGGGAAAGACAAAGAAAAACTTGAGGAGTTAATAACAGTAAATGATTTCAAAAAGCTTATCGCTTTTATTATAAAAAGAACAAATAAAAAAGAATTAGAAGGTATTATTAAAACAGAAACGGAAAACATAATCAAAGATTTTGTACAAGAGTATCTTAAAAGATTAAGCAATAAAAAAAGAGAAGAAGTTATAAAAAAAATTGAAAACTTATCCTTAGCAGATTCTAAAGCAATTTCAGAACGACATTGAGATTTAGAGATTGCCTCGTCGTTCTTCAACGAAGAACTTCCCCGCAATGACATTTATTTTATTGCTTTTCCAATTTTTGACAAGGTTTCAATAGTTTGTTTCAAACCAGACTCCGCGCTTGGCGTTTTTGGCCAATTGCTCGGCCTTTTGCAGTCTTTCTAAATATTTAAGTTTTGCGGTGTGTTCTATAAGATATACTCTGGCATAGCCTTCCTCAACCATTCTTTCATTAACCAGCATATTATCCAGCCAGACATAGGCCAAAAGCCGGCCGTATTTATCCAGTTTGTCCCGGTCAAATTCCAGCCTGACAGTTTTTCCACCCACAAGTTCCTGATTAAATTTTTGGGCCGACAGTCCCAGAGGTTTGTTTAATTCCGGCGCGTTAATTCCCAGGTAGCGAAGTTTTTCACCGGTTTCCAAAACCACAGTGTCGCCGTCTATGACTTTGACGATTTTATAGTTGCCGTCTTTGGCTTGAGGAAGAAGAATATTCTGGGGTTTAGAATTAGAAATGGTATTGGTTGGGGCGTTTTTAAGGGTGAATAAATTTCTGGCAAAAAAACCAGCCAGAAAAATCAGCACAAAGAAAAACAGCAGAAAGAGTTTTTTAATGTAAGGGGTCAATATTTGTTTCACTATTCTATTGTAGAATAAATTACACCCGCGTGTATAATAGCAGGAATGAAACAATTAATACTAAAAAGCATTCGTTTTTACCAAAAATACTTAAATATTAATAACTCTTTTACCCGGGCCCTTTTTTTAACCGACAACTCCTGCCGTTTTATTCCCACCTGTTCAGAATATACATATCAGGCGATAGAAAAATATGGTATACTACGAGGCATATTAAAGGGTTTTAAAAGAATTGTCAGGTGTCACCCGTTTTCTAAGGGAGGATACGATCCTGTACGGTAAACCAAATGTCATTCCCGATCTAGTCGGGAATCCATAAATAATTTATATAGATTCCCGCCTGCGCGGGAATGACAAGGAAACAATGCTTACTCTTTGGAACACACTGCTCTACCAGCCGCTTTTACAGGCGCTAATTTTTTTATATAAAATTACCGGCAGTTTTGGACTGGCGGTTTTGGTTTTAACAGTTCTTATTCGGGCAGTACTGGTTCCCATTACTATCCCCGCACTAAAAAGCGCCAAAAAAATGGCCGAGTTAAAGCCGCATTTGGATGCTTTAAAAAACAAACACGGCAGCGACAAACAAAGACTGCAGGCAGAACAATTAAAACTTTACCGCGAACACGGCGTTAATCCTGCCGCCGGGTGTCTGCCCTATTTGGTGCAGTTTTTGGTTTTAATTGCCCTGTATCAGGTTTTTATTTTCTTTTTGCAGCACGGCAGGGTGGACGGTCTGGTGGTTAATATGAAGTTTTTCTGGATGGATTTGGCCAAACCTGACCATACTTACATTCTTCCTGTTTTTGCCGGACTGACACAGCTGGTTTTGTCAGTGATGATGGTGCCCGTTCAGAAAACAGACAACAGAAAACAGACAACAGAAAACAAGGAACAAAAAGAAAAAAAAGAAGCTGATATGGCCGAGCAGATGCAAAAACAGATGCTGTTTTTGATGCCGGCCATGACGGTTTTTATCGGTATTTCCCTGCCTTCGGGCCTGGCCCTGTATTGGGTGGCAACGACGGTTTTTTCCTTAGTACAGCAGTACTTTGTCACCGGACTGGGGGGACTGGAAACATATTTGGCCAAATTGAAAAATTTAAAACAAAGGGTATAATAAGGCATTATGGAAAAAGTTGCCGCAACCATTAAAGAAGAATCTGCCAGCCTGATTGAATTATTGGGCATAGAAGGCAGCGTTTCCGTGGTACAAGAGGAAGGGGTTTTTAGAATTCATATCGATACCACAGAAACAGGCATTTTAATCGGCTACCACGGCGAAACGCTTTACAGCCTGCAACTGATTTTAGGATTAATCTGCTACGGCAAAACCGGAGAGTGGCACAGGCTGGTTTTAAACGTGGGAGATTACAAACAAAAGCGCGAAGACTATTTAAAACAGCTGGCTTATTCCAAGGCCGAGTATGTTCGAAATACCGGCAGATATCAGACCATCACCGGTCTTTCTCCGTTTGAAAGAAGAATTGTACACCTGGCCGTTTCTTCGTTTCCTGATTTAATTTCCGAATCAGAAGGCGAAGGAAAAAACAGGACTTTAACCATTAGACTTAAGAATTAAAAAGAGTTTCCTTGCTGTTAAACCTAATTTTTTACATACTGATACTTCTTTTGCCCACCCAGCTTGCCAAGCATTTTTGGCCGGATTTTTCCTATGTCAACGGCCTAAGAATTGATTATCTCTCCCCTGCCATCCACCTTACAGACATATTAATTTTTGCACTCTTTTTAAGCTGGCTGTTTGGTTTGTTTTTTCGACACCGCCTAGTTAACAGTAAACAGAAAACAGTAAACAAAAGTACGTTTCCCGGATTTATTTTATTGTTTTCTGTTCTCTGTTTTCTGTTCTCTGTATCTTTTTTTGCCCAAAACCCCATTCTCTCCTTTTTAAAACTTATAAAAATTCTGGAGTTTATTTTTTTGGGTTGGTTTGTAAGCCAAAAGGTGACAGGAACTGCTCACCACGTCATTCTGGGGAGTCCCGCAAGGCGGGACGACTCCAGAATCAGAAACGGATTCTGGACGCGCTTCGCTTGCCAGAATGACGAAAGTAAAATTGAACTGTCAACAGTTATTTTTCTTTTATCTATTACTGTTTTTTATGAGTCATTTTTGGCTGTTTGGCAGTTTATATCTCAAGGTTCAGTGGGAGGTTTTTGGTGGTTTTTGGGAGAAAGAACTTTTAATTCCTCTACTCCGTTTATTGCCCAGGCAGTTGTTAACGGGCAGTTGATTTTACGTTCATATGGCACTTTTTCTCACCCTAATGTTTTAGGCGGATATTTGGCAATGGTGCTTGCGCTATTAATTTTCAATTTTCAATTATCAATTTTCAATTTTCAAAAACACAAAATAAAAACAATTTTTTTTCTCTTGACAGTTTTTTTGGGCCTAACTGCCCTTTTTCTTACTTTTAGCAGGACCGCGTGGGTTGTAGGCGCAATAGCCATACTGGCGGCACTTATTGTTCGAGCAAGGCGAGAACTAAAAGGTTTAAACTTCTCACTTCGTTCGAAGAATAAGTTTGTTATCTTGTTTTGTTTCTCGGTTGGTTTATTGGTATTTATTGGTACCTATTTAACCATTGGTAATTCCATTTTTTCCCGTTTCCAAACCCTGGAAAACGCGGACCAAAAAAGTTTAGTTATCAGAGAACAACTCAATATTGCCGCTGTAAAAATGATACAACATTATCCGTTTTTAGGCGTGGGTTTAAACAATTTTTTAATCAGTCTGCCCAATTATTATCAAAGCTCCGGCAGCGTTCGTTTTCTTCAGCCGGTTCATAATATATATCTTTTGGTTGCCGCAGAAACCGGCCTAATAGGACTTTTAATTTTTATAATTTTTATAATATTTGGGCAGAACCGCTTGTTAAAAAAACGCGCTTTTTTGTTGCTTCTTTTGGTGGGAGAAATTCTTGTCTTGGGCCTTTTTGACCACTATTTTTGGACCCTGCAGCAGGGAGAACTTTTAGCAACTTTGGTTTTGGGACTGGCCTGGGCAAAGAAAAGCACGGTATAATCTTTCTGTGTCATTCCCGATCTAATCGGGAATCTATATAATTAATAAAATAGATTCCTGCTTTCGCAGGAATGACAAAAGGAAAACATGAATTTTAAAATTAAGGTTGCCTTTAACACCATAGTTCAGCTTTTGGGCCGGATTTTTTCCGGGCTGGTTACCTATCTTATTACCCTGATTTTAGCGCGCGCTTACGGCCCGACCGGCTTTGGCGATTTTATCAAAATTATTACTTATGTTTCCTATTTCTATATTATGGCAGATTTTGGGGCCAACGCCATTGCGGTCAAGGTTATTACCGAGGAAAAAGACAGCCGGGAGATTTTGTCCAGCCTTTTGGGGTTTCGCCTTTTGGCAAGCTTAATACTGATATTTATTTCTTTGGCCGTCCTTTCCTTTTTGCCAATCGGTAACGGCCAGGGCTATACGCCCCTGGTCAGGCTGGGCATCATTGTTTTGTCAGTGACAATTTTAACCCAAAGCATATTAACAACGGCCAACGCCTCTTTTCAAAAAGACTTAAGGTATGACAAGTCGGTTTTGGCCACGGCGTTTGGATATCTATTAACTTTGCTTCTGGCCTATCTTTTTTCGCTGGGACACTTATCCCTGGTTTTTATCGCCCTTTCTTATGCGGCAGGAGGATTGTTAACGGTTCTGATTTGTTATTTGCTTTTGCCGCAAAAAATATTACCTTCTTTTAACCCGGAAAAACTACGTTACATTTTCTTTACCTCTCTGCCTTTGGGGGTGACTCTGGTTTTGAACGTTATATATTTTAAAGCAGATTCATTTATTTTAACCCTGACCCGTTCCACCCAGGAGGTGGGCGTTTACGGATTGGCCTACAAATTTTTTGAGTTATCTCTGGTCTTTCCCACGTTTTTTATGAATTCCTTATATCCGGTTTTTCTGGAAAAAAAGCAGGACAAAAGCGGATTTAAAAGCATCTTAAAACAAAGCGGCATTATTTTAGTTGTTGGCGCAGTATTACTAACGTTAGTTATGCTTTTATTTGCCCCGCTTCTTATCAATTTTACCAGCGGCGCCAAATACTTGACTGATTTTTCCGGCGCGGTTTTGGCCTTAAGAATTTTATCTTTGTCCCTGCCCTTGTTTTTTGTCAGCAGTTTTTTGATGTGGCTTCTTATTACCCATAACAAACAAAATCTCCTGGTGCCTTTTTACGGTTTTTCCATGCTGGTTAATATTGTTTTAAACATCATGTTTATACCAAAATACGGGTATGTGCCGGCGGCCATAACCACAGGGGTGTCAGAAGCCGTGGTTACAGTTTTATTATTAATTCCCAGCATAAGGCTGCTTAAAAAAAACAATGGCCAATAAAAACAATAATCCAATACTATCAACTCCAATATCCAATATCCAATTAACAATTTCCAATTGTATGTTGGCAGTGTTGGTAATTGGTATTTATTGGAGTTGGGTATTGGATATTGGTTTTATTGAAGGAAAAAATGTTCTATAAAATTTATACCGATGGCGGTTCACGCGGAAATCCCGGGCCGGGGGCAGCAGGCGTTGTGGTTTATGACGAGAAAAACCGCTTAATTGACAAATTTGGCAAAACCGTGGGCATTGTTACCAATAACATTGCCGAATATCTGGCCGTTTACGAAGCGCTTTTGTGGGTTAAAAACAGTAAGCAGACAAACCGCCTGCGTCAAGACTTCGGCGGTCAAGCAGAAAACAGTAAACAAAAAAGAATAGAATTTTATCTTGATTCCCTATTGGTGGCTTCCCAGCTGGGGGGAGTTTATAAAATAAAAGACCCAAAACTAAAGGATTTGTATTTTAAAATACAAATATTAATAGGCGAACTTAAGGTCAATGTTTCTTTCAGCCATATCCCCCGCGAAGAAAATAAATTAGCAGACGAGCAGGTAAATAAGGCGCTGGACAAAGAACCTGTTACCGGTTAAAAACTTTATGTTATTGCTAAAAATTTTTTGAACTCCACTTGCAAAAAATACCGATTTCCCTATACTGTTTCTGTCATGGATAATCCTGCCCGGAATGTTCAAACCACTCAAAATCTGGAAGAGGTCCCCGCAGTCCTTATTACCGGCGCAGCCGGCTGTTTGGGCAGCTTCCTGGTTGAAAAAATAGACCGGCTTTCCTGCCGGATTTTTGGTTTTGACAATTTTACCGCCGGAACAAAAAAAAATTTAGCCGACTGCTTAACTTCCCCCGACTTTAATTTTTGCGAAAAAAATCTTAACGATAGTGATTTGCCAGATTACATAGAGCAAAAAACCGGACGGGTTTCATATATTTTTCATCTGGCCAAGGCGGCAGGCACATTATCCTTATTGGAAATTGCCAGAAAAAGCCAAGCCAAATTTTTACTTCTTTCCGACTCCTCTTTGGCTTCAAAAGAAGACGAGGCGCTGGTCACAAAATATTACCAAAACTATAATCTTAACAGCCGCATTGTCAGAATACGCGACGTCTACGGGCCAAGAATAAGCCGCAACAACAATGACAACTCCCTGCCCAATTTGTTAATAAACGCTTTTAACAACAGGGTTTTGAATATTTACGGCAACGGATTATTTTTATACTATCCGGTTTATGTTGCGGACGCAATCGAGGGCATAATGGCGGCGATGTTTGGGACTGACACGGCCGGACACATTTTTAATTTGTATAATCCGGAAGAAATAACCGCCCTCTCTCTGGTTAAAAAACTGCAGCCGCACTTGCCGCACGAGCTGGAAATAATCTTTGCAAACAAGGGCAATTTGCCGGTTGGGAAAAAATCTTCGGTCAGGCTTGATGAAACGTTTGGCTGGAAACCGCAAAAAAACCTGGAAGAAGGGCTTTATGAAACCGTCCGCTGGCTAAGCCTGGAACCGGTAGCGGTTAAACAGGCGCAAAAAATATTACCGGAAAATGAAAAAGAAACGGAAAAAATTGTTCCTGTTTCGGCGGTGGTGGAAACGTCCGGTTCTTTTTGGCAGAGAATAGCAAAATTTTTTCCCAAAATTTCAAGATCCGGCGCGCACACTGTTCTGTTTCGGACAAAATTCCAATTTCGGGCAATCTTATTAGTACTGACCGCATTCCTCCTGGTTTTTTGGCCGATTTTCAGCCTGATGCTAAACAGTTTTTGGGCAGTTAACAACCTTAAGTCCGGACAAAGCCTGATAGTTTCGGGAAGCCTGGAGCAGGCGGCTAAAAAAATTAAAAACAGCCGGAACAACTGGCAGGCGGCCAGGTCTGATTTGGAAAAATCCGGCTGGATGTTTAATTTGGCCGGCAAACAGGACGGTTATAATAATTGGGATAATTTTTTTAATTTGGCGCAAAAAGCCAGCGACGGCCTTGGGCACCTGATTATGGCCGGAAACAGTTATCAAAAAGCAGCCAAAGTTGTTTTGGGAGACGGCGGCGGCGTTCTGGCCCGGGATTTGGCCGAAGGGCTGTCGCAGTTAAAAATAAGCGACGATGATTTTTCCCGTTTGGCAGCAGAGTTTAATACCAACAGCGCGGTTATTCCCGCCCCGGATTGGTTAAAAAACCTAACCGGCATAAAACGGCTCCAGGACAAACTGAATGTTTACCTGCCAAAATTTTTAACCTATGTCCGTTATCTGTCGCAGGCACGACTTTTGGCCGAAAGCAGCCCGGCCATACTGGGATTAAACGGCAAACAAACCTATTTGCTGCTTTTTGCCAACAATATGGAGCTTAGGCCGGCCGGAGGATTTATTGGTTCCTACGGGCTTTTAACTTTTGAAAACGGAAAAATGGATTTAAAAGTTCAGGATGTTTACAGCGCTGACGGGCGATTAAGCGGCCATGTTGAACCGCCGGTTCCTATCCGCAAATATCTGAACCAGCCGCACTGGTATTTACGGGACTCCAACTGGTCGCCTGATTTTAGAGAATCCGCTTCCCGGGCCGAGTGGTTTTTGGAAAAAGAAGTAGGGCAGAAAGTGGACGGGACGATATTGTTTGATTTAAGCGCCGCCCAGAATCTCTTACAGGTTCTGGGTCCTGTTTATCTGGACGATTATAAAGTAAAAGTTGACAGTTCAAATCTTTTTGCCCTGGCGTCAAAGTACAGCGAAAAAAATTTTTTTCCCGGTTCTTCCCAAAAACGCGATTTTTTAGGCGCTTTGGCAGGCACTCTTTTAGTTAACCTCAAACAAAATTTTAACCAAAAAGGACCGGGATTAATGCTGGCTTTTTTTACCAGCCTTGAGGATAAACATCTCAGTTTGTATTTCCACGACCAGATATTGGAAAACAGCCTTAATCAATACGGTTTGGGCGGAGCGGTGGGGCAGGATCCCTGTTTGGGGCTGGCAGACTGTTACGGCGACTACCTGATGGTAGTGGATGCCAATTTGGGTGTCAATAAAGTTAACTATTATGTCCGGGAAAACTTAAACCAGAAAATCGTTATAGACAACAACGGACAAGTCCGGGAAAACTTAACTTTAACTTACCAAAATAACAGTCCTGACCAAAACTGGCCCGGAGGAACCTATACGGATTTTGTCAGAATTTTGCTCCCGGCTGGTTCTTTGTTTGGCAATCTGCAAATAGACGGGGTTGACGCCGGCTATAAACTGGGACCATTAAGCTTAAACGGCAAAATTGCACCGGGAACAACGGAAATTGACCAGTCAACAGAGTCAGGCAAAATAGCCTACGGTCTTTTAATCAGCGTTTTGCCGCAAACAACCAAAACCGTGAGCATTTCCTATAATTTAGGTCCGTCTTTAACTGACGGCCCAAGAACTATTTACCGGCTGTTAGTGCAAAAACAGCTGGGGAGTATAGATAACAGTTACCAGCTGGAGGCGGATTTTCCAGACGCCTACCAGGTCCGTACCAATTTAAAAAATGCCGACGTGAAAAAAAATTCCTTAATTTACTCCCAGAGCTTAAATAAGGACAGCCTGTTAGAATGGGAGCTTATAAAAATCAACCGGGGCGCCTCTGACCATAATGGTTCTTGATAGGCTGCGGCCTGATGTGGTAGAATGACAACCTATGAAAACAGTTAAGCTTGCGGTAGCAAAAAGGACAATTTCCGGCAAGAAAGTAAAAAAACTGCGGAAGGAAGGCATAATTCCTGCCAACATCTACGGCAAAAAAACCAAATCCCTTAGCGTGGGCGTTTCCGGCAAAGAATTTCTGAAAGTTTTTAGGGAGGCGGGGGAGACGGGTTTGGTGGAGCTGTTTGTGGAAGGGGAAAAAGAAGCCAGGCCGGTTTTAATCCACAATTTGCAGAAACATCCGGTAAGCGGTCAGGTTTTGCATGCGGATTTTTACCAGGTAGACTTAACACAAAAAGTAAAAGCCAATATTCCTGTTGAGGAAAAAGGAGAGGCGGGGGCGGTGTCGGAGAACAAAGGGGTTTTACTGCATGTTTTGGAAGAAATCGAAGTAGAAGCTCTGCCGCAGGATCTTCCGGAGCATATTGAAGTTGACGTGACAGCGCTGTCTGAAGTTGACCAGGAGATTTTGGTTAAGGATTTGGCTGTGGATAAAAGTAAAATTGAAGTTTTAACCAAAGATAGCGAAATTGTCTTTAAGATCGGACCTCTTATAACCCGCGAGCAGGAAGAAGAGATTAAGGCTCAAGAAGCCAAGAAGGCTGCGGAAGCTGCAGAAAAAACCGTTGTCGAAAGCGGCGCGGCTCCGGCCGCAGGCGAAGCTTCTAAGGCAGAGGAAAAACCGGCAGAAGCAAAACCCCAAGAAGAAAAGAAAGTATAAATTAGACCGTCATTAAGCGGTCACTAAGTAGTAATTAAGTTGTTACCTATTGTTTGTCGCTAATAAATTTTCCAATTTAATTCCTGCTTCAAAATTCGGATCAAGCTCAAAAACTTTTTTCAAAGCCGCTTTTGCCTCACCCGGCCTTTTTAATTGATATAAAATTAAAGCCTCCTGAAAAAAACCATCTCGATAATTCGTTCTATCCTGAGTAATTTTTTGCCAGGAAGCTAGTTCTTTAGTGAGAGTCTCGGGCTTTGTTTCCCAAGCTGTTACTAAAGCAAGCTTTTTTTCTATTTCCTGATTTGGTTGGATAGCCATGGCCAGACCAAGTTCTTTTCTGGCAGTGGTGTAGTCATAAACACCAAGATAAGAATCAGCCAAAAGAGTGTGTAAAACGGAAGAATTATTATTGCAATAGATTTGTAACTTTGTTTTGGTAAATAAGGACCAAGGGGCGGGGAAGGCTAAAAAGAAAAGATAAAGCAAGCCCAACGAAAAAAGTATTTTTGGTTTATTTTGTTTTGTCGTTGCGCACATCTTGCCAATAGCGAGAAGGTTGGCAATCTTCTTTAGATTCGTTTGTTTTAACACTAATAATAGAGATTGCTTTGTCGTTTTGCTCCCGGCAATGACAGAATAGAGTGTTTTAGAAAGAAAAACCGACGTATTTTTCAACTCTGCGTAAATTTTGCGGAAAATATGCGAAAAATAATTTGAGAGATTTTTCATTATTTTGGCCAAGGTGACACTAATAAAGGCGAATTATTTTTTCTTGGAAAGTTTTGCCAAATTTCCTCGGTCACGAAAGGGATAAAAGGATGGAGAAGTTTTAAAACGTTTAAATATACATGACGCAATACAGACAGAGTGACTAATTTTTCTTCTTCTGATATTTTTGAGTTTTGAATTTTGAGTTTTGAATTTTCCAGATAAATGTCAGCAAACTCGTGCCAGGCGAATTGATAAAGAATTTCGCTGGCCTTGCCGAATTTATATGCGTCTATATTTTTGGTCACATTTTTAGTAAGTATTTTAAGCGACTTAAGAAGCTTAAGATCTTCCTTGGTCAATCCGGGCATTTTTTCTTTGTAGAAGGGGACACTTTTGCCCTCTAAATTTAAAAGTAAAAATCGTTTATTGCAAAAATTTCTCATGCCGACAATTTTTTCCTCGCTCAAACTGATATCGCTGGCCGGGCCAACACCCAAAACCAGGGCCAGTCTTAAAGCGTCTGCGCCATATTTTTCCGAGATAGTTAAGGGGTCAATGACGTTTCCCTTGCTTTTACTCATTTTTTGGCCAAGCTTATCAACCACCCGTGCGTGTAAATGCACCGTCTTAAACGGTACCTTGCCGGTTAAGTAAATTCCCAGCATCATCATTCTGGCTACCCAAAAAGGCAGGATGTCCCAAAGAGTGTCCAAAACAGAAGTGGGATAGAAATAGGCAAAATCAGCCGGGTTAGATTTTAAGGTGTTAACCGGCCATTGTCCTGACAAAAACCAGGTATCAAAAGTGTCTGTTTCCTGAAGTAATTTTGTGCCCTGACATTTTTCACATTTGTCAGAAGCAAGCTGATAGGAAGAATCTTGGGGAACGACCAGGTTTTGCAGTCCGCTTCTAATTTCCTCAAAAGAATATTTATTTCTTAGCTCCTGATAAGTACCGGAGATTTTTTCAGACCCAATGTACACATTGTCATGCCGAACCTGTTTCGGCATCCCCCTAGATCCTGAAACAAATTCAGGATGACAGGAGCGCCTTAAAAAATTTAATTCGATGTTATGATTACAGTCCAGACAATACCAGACAGGAATTTGCGGGCCCCAGACGATTTGGCGACTGATATTCCAGTCTCTGATATTTTTCAGCCAGTCAAAATACATTTTTTCAAATCTTTTTTTGGGAACAATTTTGGTCAAGCCTCTTTCCACAGCTTCTATGGCGGGTTTAGCCAGAGGTTTAGTTTTGACAAACCACTGTGGTATAACCATGGGTTCAATTACAGTACCACAGCGATAGCAAACACCAACCGTGTGCTTGTAAGGAATTTTTTTAATTAACTTTTTTTCTTTTTCTAACAATTCGACGGTTTTTTCCCGGGCTGGATAGACTTTTAAATTCTGTATTTGGGTTAGCTTGTCTTTTATCTCCTGTGAAAGGGAAGCAAAGCGTTTGCTTGTAAAATCCAGCCGCCCGTTTCTTTTCATAATGGGAATAATTTCCAAACCATTTTTCTGGCCGATTTCAAAGTCCACCGGATCATAACCGGGAGTTATTTTTAAGGCTCCTGTGCCAAAGTCTTTTTGAACTAAAGCATCAGACAATACGGGTATAGCAATATTAATTAAAGGAATAACAGCAGTTTTTTCCACTTTTAAATATTTTTTATCCTTGGGGTTAACTGCCACAGCCACGTCGGCAAAAATAGTTTCCGGCCGCGTGGTGGCAATAGAAATTGCACCATAATCTAAATAATAGATAAAATCATCCCGTTCCTGATAATCAACTTCCAGATCGGAAAAAGCTGTACCGCACTTAGTGCAAAAATTGACGATTCTCTCGCCGCGATAAATTAGTCCGTCTTGATATAATTTGCGAAAGGTTTCCAGCACCCGTTCCATAATTTCCGGTTCCAAAGAATAATGATATCTGCTCCAGTCCAGGGAAAAACCCAGTTTTTTCAATTGTCCCCGGTTAATGCTACGGTTTTTTTCCACATAATTCCAAATCATTTGATAAAGCGTTTTCCGGTCAAAATCAAAACGACTTTTATCTTCTTTGGCCAGTTTTTTTTCAAAAACAAACTGGGTTTCAATTCCCGCATGATCAGCTCCGGGAAGCCATAGGGTTGGTTCTCCCAGCATTCTATGATATCTGGCCATAATATCTTCCACAGTAAAAAGAGCATGGCCCATATGCATAGGGTCATTGGCATTGGGGAGAGGAAGGATAATGGTAAACGGCCTCTTCTTTTTATCTATAACAGGAGTAAAGTATTTACCATCTTCCCACAGCTTATAAATTTTTTCTTCTACTTCTTTTGGCTGATAAGTTTTGTCTAGCATAATTTTACTTTACTCCTTATGTCATTCCCGCGAAAGCGGGAATCTATACTAATGTCATTGCGAGCGAACTAAATGAGCGTGGCAATCTTTCTTGGTTTGAGATTGCCACGTCGTGGCACTTCGTGCTCCTCCTCGCAACGACGAGGAGGAAAATCCACAAAAAAACGCCAGTCTTTTAGGGACGAGCGTTGTCGTGGTACCACCCTTATGAGGCGATATTAGGATATTTTGATATTACGATATTAGGTGCTATTTCCCTTTTTCTCCTAATATCCTAGTATCCTAATCTCACCCTCATTACTGCTGTCTCGGGCATACCCGTCAGGTTCTAATGAGTGTTAGCTTTTCTTCCTGAAAAATCTTGGCGACATTAGTCCAAGTAATTATCCTTTTAATGCTCCGCGTGAATGAGTAACCGTTAGTCCTACCCCCTTACGTCTTAATCCTAATGTTCCATTTGAGAGAATAACAAACTCAGGTTTTGTTTTTTGAGTATTTGGTTGCACAACACCAGGCAGGGTCTCTTTTGAACGACCGCCAATTTTAATATTTAAACCAGGTATTGTTACCATATTATTCTGTATTTTACCAAACTTTCTTTATTAGTCAAATTTTTGTACTGGTCCAGTACTTCTTGGACTCTAAGTCCTCCTTTAACATAAAAGCCATGGGTGTTAAGTAACCCAAGGCTTGGTGTGGTCTGACTGTATTGTAGTATAACAGATAATTAATGAGTTTCTG
>JAMDAL010000024.1 GCA_023484305.1 Patescibacteria group bacterium
ACCGCGGTGAGTGTTGTTATTGCGGTGAGTTTATAGACCATTGGACGTTTCAGGGCGTGGTCCATAGAATTATTCATCGCAATAACAACACTCACCGCGGTCTGTCGGAAAATGATATGAAATATTTTGACCTGGCGGACTGCCTAGAGTGTCACGGTGGGCGGCTTAATTCAAAATCTCTAGAGGTTTTAATTAACCGGAAAAATATAGGCGAAGTTGCCAATATGTCTTTAATTGATTGCTTAAATTTTATAAAAACTATTCAACATAAAAATGCCCAAGTGATTAAGCCAAGATTGGTAAGTCAACTGGAAAGTTTAGTTAAGGTTGGCGTTGATTATTTAAGTTTGAACAGGTCTGCAGACACATTGTCTGGAGGTGAAGCCCAAAGAGTGAAAATGGCCAGGCAACTTGGTTGTGATTTAGTGGAAACAGTTTATGTTCTAGACGAGCCAACTGCCGGTTTGCATCCTCGCGACGTGGAAGGTGTTATTAAAAATTTAAGAAAATTACAAAACAAAGGTAATACTGTGATTATAGTAGAACACGATAGGGAAGTTATTAATAACGCTGACTATTTAATAGAACTTGGTCCGGGCGGGGGCAAGAACGGTGGAAAAGTGATTGCACAAGGAACTTTAAATGAGGTTTTAAGAAACAAAAACAGTATTACTGCTAAATATTTAAGGGAAAATATCCGCTGTCATTCCCGTGAAAACGGGAATCTATTAAATAAGCAAGCCTGGTCCTTGCGAAATAGTTATTATATAGATTCTCCGGTCAAGCCGGAGAATGACAAGGTGAGAGAGCCTGCAGATTGTTTAGTCATTAAAAATGCCCGTCTTCACAATCTAAAGAATTTAAATGTGAGATTGCCGTTGGGAGATTTAATTGCCCTAACTGGTGTTTCTGGGTCAGGAAAAAGCTCTTTGGTTGAAGAAATCTTAAGACAGCATCAGGATAGAGTTGGACTTGTTGATCAGTCGCCAATTGGCGCCACAAAAAGAGGGTGCATTGCCACATATATAGGGGTATTTGACCGAATAAGAAGAATTTTTAGCCAGGAAACCGGGATGAACGCAAGTTTTTTTAGTTTTAACTCGTTTGGCGGCTGTCAACAATGTAAGGGTGTTGGTTTTATAGAAATGGATATGAACTTTTTGGGCGACGTTAAAATAAAATGTGAAAATTGTGGAGGAAAACGTTACAAGGAAAACGTTTTACAATATAAGTTTTATGGCAAAGATATCGCAGAAGTGTTAAACATGACAGCCTTAGATGTTAAAGATTTTTTTGATGACTTTGAAATTAAAAGAGCAATGGATATGCTTATTGATGTTGGGCTTGATTATTTAGAAATGGGTCAAACTCTAGATACCTTGTCTGGAGGCGAATCCCAAAGATTAAAACTCGCCAGCAAGCTACAGTCAAAAGGAGATTTCATTATTTTAGATGAGCCAACTTCAGGTCTACATTTTGCCGACGTGGAAAAGTTATTGCGTCTACTTAATAGACTTGTTAATAACGGCAATACCATTTTGGTCGTGGAACATAATTTAGATGTGATTAAAAATTGTGATTGGATTATTGATTTGGGTCCTGGGGGCGGAGAAAAAGGAGGAGAAATTGTGGCACAAGGAAAGTTAGAAAATATTATTAAATGTAAAAAATCTTACACGGGGAAATATTTGCAAAAGTTATTGTAAGGTGGAAAAACCGAGGTGTTCTTCAATTTTTTTGACCTTTTTTAAAAGCTCCATATCCTGCTTATCAAGAAAATCTATAAACAGGTCAATCTTTTTTTGCATTTTACGGAGCTGTTTTTTAAGAGGATTTAATTCCTGACGAATAACATTTCTAGTTTCACTGCGAATTTGTGCGCCTTCCGAATGTACCGTTGAACTTACCACATCCCTAATTTGTGATAAATCATTTTTGGTTAACATACACCTAAGATACTTCGTGAAATAAAAGTTGGCAAGATATCAAATTATCCCTACAAAGCTTCCCAGCATTAAAACCACAGCTATAAGCATAAGCCAGAAAGTCAGCCAGCCAAAAAAGCGGATATGTTTTGGGCTGGAGTTTTCTCCAACGACACGTTTGTCATCCGCCAGTTTCATAATAATGTAGATTAAAGGAACAGCGACAATGCCGTTAATAATAGCCGTATAGAAAAGAGCCTGAATGGTATTAATATGAAAAAGATTAATAAGCGTTCCAATGATGGTGGAAAAAGCAATGGTGGAATAGAAAATTTTGGCCCGGCTAAAATTTTTAAAAAGCCCTTCCGAAACTCCCAGGGTTTCGGAAACCGCATAGGCCACAGAACCTGCCAGGACCGGAACAGACTGCAGTCCAATGCCAATAATGCCGACAGTAAATAAAATATAGGTTAGTGGTCCGGCCAAAGGTTTTAGAGCCAAGGCAGCCTGCTGTGGGGTTTCAATATTGGTGATTCCTTGAGCATGAAGTGTGGCTGCGGTTGTGGCAACGATAAAAAAAGTGATAAGGTTAGAGAAAAACATTCCCATATCAGTGTCCTGCCTCATACGTCTAAGTTCCCGGCCGAAAAGTTTTGGCCGAAAGGTGGAAAAATCGGAAATTTTGCCCTTGTTTATTTCTTCTTCCACCTCTTCTGAAGCCTGCCAAAAGAATAAATAAGGGGAAATAGTGGTTCCTAAAAAACCCACAGCGGTCATTAAAAAGGCTTTTTAATGACCGCT
>JAMDAL010000026.1 GCA_023484305.1 Patescibacteria group bacterium
AGGAAAATGTTGTCTAAAATTCTCTTCTCCATTTTATTCGGACTAACCGTGTTTATAATTGTTTCAGCCAACACGGCTTCGGCCCAAGGTATGATGGGAAGATACTATAATAACAATAGCAACAATAATGATTCCACTTCTTCTTCCCAACCGGACCAAGATCAGCTTAAGGGTCAAGATATTTGGAACAAACTGCAAAACAAACAGCTTTCCTGTTCCTCTTTAACCGACGACGATTTTGACGTTTTGGGCGACTATTTCATGGGTAACATGATGTGCAGTTCCCATGAAACCATGGATAACTTCATGACCCAAAGACTGGGAGAAAACGGCGACAGACAGATGCATATTGCCATGGGTGAAAGACTAAGCGGTTGCAATTCTAATGCCGCCTGGCCTGATAAAACTAATAATGCTCAAAACGGTTTTTGGCCCATGACGGCCATGATGGGAGGTGCATTTCCTATGATGGGATATTACGGAGGTTTTGGTTCGGGACTGGGTTTATTGGGAACCTTAACCTGGCTGCTATTAATTGCCTTTTTAGTTCTGGGCATTATCTATTTTCTTAAAGGTATTCTCAAAAAGAAGTAGAAAAACGCTTGCCAAATTTTCTTTGGGTATCCATAGTATCAAAATTGACGGGTGAAATAAGCCATCAATCTTGTCATCCTGAACGTAGTGAAGGATCCCTGCCTGACCGGCAGGCAGGTCTCGCGAATGCGAGTAAAATCTCGAACAAGTCGAGAGATTCCTCGCTACTCTCGGAATGACAATATTAGGAGAGGACTGACAGGACCCATTATAAATTGAGTCATTTAAGTAAGATTTTTCAAAGATATGTCCTTATTTACTACTCTTTCTCTAATAACTGCTTTTTTCGGCGGCATGGTGGCTCTTTTTGCGCCCTGCTGCATCACGTTTCTTCTTCCCAGCTATCTGGCCAATATCTTTAAGGATAGGGGCCGGGTGGTTTTTTCCACCCTTGTTTTTGGCCTTGGTCTGGCAACTGTTCTTGTTCCCACCGCCCTTGGCATCCGTTTAATCGGACAGGTTTTCCAGGATTTTCACACCCAAACCTATGTGGCCGGCGGTCTCTTTATGGTTTTTTTGGGAATAATGGAATTAACAGGAAAAAAAGTAACCCTGCCCATGCTCAACATAACCATTGATTTAAATGCTAAACACGACGCCTGGTCTGTTTATCTTTTGGGCATCATCTCCGGCATAACTTCCTCCTGCTGCACTCCGGTTCTGGCCGGAGTTTTAACTTTAAGTTTTTTAAGTCCCTCCTTTTTCTGGGCTGCTCTGGCAGGATTTTTTTATGTGGCCGGTATGGTTTTCCCTCTGGTTGTTCTTTCTTTGCTTTTGGACAAAATTAACTGGGCAACTCTACCACAGCTTAGAAACAAGGCGTTTTCTCTTTTTGGCTCTCAGGTTCTGGTTTCTGATTTTATTGCCGGGGTTATTTTTATAACCGTGGGCGTTGTTTTCACCGTTTTGGCCCTGGCCGGAAAAGTCGCTATGGGACAGGAAAAACCCCTGGAACAAACCATGAGTGTTCAGGTTTTGGAGATAGTCAGGTTTTTAAACAACCTGCCGGGCTTTCAATATCTTTTTGGGGCGCTGATTGTAGGATTAATACTTTATTTAGTTAAAAAGGCAGGGAGAAAAAAATGAAAAAAGAAAATTCTGTACGTCATTCTGGTAAGTCGAACAAAACGAAACGCACCCAGAATCAAATAAAAGTAGATTCTGGACAAGCCGGAATGACGAGTTATAAAACTGAGTTACATTACGCTTCGAACGAAGTGAGAAGTCAAAAAGATAGTTCTCGTCCTTCTTCCTCGAACAATAAACTGGCTGCCGTTTTTTTCCTGCTTGGCTTTTTGCTTTTGGGAATTGGTGCTTTTGTCAAAATTCACCCGTTCTTTTCCCTGATCTCCCCCATCCCTCTCATCTCCCTTATCAATCAAAACAAGGACTCTGTTTCCCCCCAACAGCTTTCTCAAATGCTTAAAAAAAAGAACTTCACGCTGATTAATGTTCATATCCCTTATGAGGGAGAAATAGCAAACACTGATACTTTCATCCCTTATGACCAGATTATGGCCAATTCCAATTATCTGCCAACAGACAGAAATGCGCCGATTATTCTTTATTGCCGTTCCGGCCGTATGAGCAGCGAGGCCTTAAAAACTTTGCAAAAACTTGGCTATACCAATGTTAAACAATTGGCCGGAGGTATGCAGGCCTGGAAAAAAGCAGGATTTAGCCTGCTTGACCTGTCACAACTGGAAAATCAGGTTTTGCCGGAAAAAGGGGTGGAGCTTCCAATTTCCTGGAATGACCTTGGCCAAAAACTAGTTTCAAACGGCGTGATTGATCTAAATAAATTCAACCAGGCGGTCAAACCCACCTCTGAACAAGAAAAAATTTTAACTTCAAACTATTCTGGCAAGATAAAAATTGACAGAACTAACGCCCAATTTATTGTCGATATGCTCTGGGCTTTGGGGCTTTCTCAAAAAAGTTTGGTGTATGAACAGGGGCCTATGGGAACGACAGAAAAAAAAGACGCGGCCAATTTTGCTTCCACCGGCGGATGGACTTTGGCCAAAGGAAATGCCATGAATTACTATAATAAATTTGACCTCATATCCCCCAACTCCCTCACACCCCTCAAACAAAAACAGGTCGCCGAGATTTCCAAAAACATCTACCGTCCCTGCTGCGGCAACCCAACCTGGTTTCCTGACTGCAACCATGGTATGGCCGCTCTGGCCATTATTGAGCTTCTGGTTTCCCAAAATATTCCGGAAACCATCATTTATCAAAAAGTCTTGGGGTTTAACAGCTTCTGGTTTCCCGACCAATATCTAACCGCAGCTACTTATTTTGCCAGACAAGGAATAGCCTGGAACAAGGTTGATGCCAAACTGCTTTTGGGGCCAAATTTTTCCTCCGGACAAGGCAGCCAAGAAGTGGCAAAAATTGTTGGGCCATTGCCTTATGTTTCTAAAAACGCAGGCAGCTGCGGAACATAAATTTCAACAAAAACACTTAAACTTCAATGCGAAGTGGGCGGGTGGCGGGCGCCGACTGAAATTAAAAAACCGTCAGGACACTCTGGTATTTAAGTTATGCTTTTTGTTTGGTTTTCTCGTACCAGGTATAGAGGTTGGCCGCAAACCCATCTTTTTGTTTAAGCTCTTCAATAACCTTATCTCTGATTTGGGAAGAATCAACCACTGACTGATTTAAATCTTTAATCCATCTGGCCACGTTTTGAGAAACTGCTTCTGCCTTCTCTTTGTTTAAACCTGCTGCCGCAGCCACCCGGCTCACTTTTTCCGGTTCAAAATTTTCCAGACTCTGGTCTCTTTTTTTAACTTTAATCTCCATCTATTTCCCTTTTTTCCAAAGCCACCTAAAAATGGCAACCAAAACCATATTCACTAAAATCCAGGTAATAAAACATAAAAGTCCCCAAATCCAGAACATCCAGCCCACGCCCAAACCCGCCATATTGCCAAAAAGGCCAAAATGTCGCCCCGTCATGCCGTAGCCGTAATTGTACCAGTTATTAACCTGGTCCGGCGAAGGCGTAACGCTGGCCGACGCATCCTGCCCCCAGCGCATCATAGGAGCATAAGTAACAAGAAAATCTAACATAAACCCTCCTTTTTTAATTCAATATTAACAATAACACAATATCCAACTCCAATTCCCAATGTCCAATAATCAATTCTCAAATGAATATTGGTAGTATTGGCAATTGGTATTTATTGGAGTTGGTAATTGGATTATTGATTTTTATTGTTTTAATTTACTGTCCAATAATTTTTTCCAATAATCAAGGCTCTGCAGTCCCACAATTTTTTCCCCGTTGACAAAAAAAGTCGGCGTGGCGTTAACTCCCAACCCCTCACCCTGGCTTCTGTCTTTCATGACGGCGTTTTTGGCCTCATCGCTGTTCTGGCAGGCTTTGAATTTTTCCAAATCCAAACCTGTTTGCTTTGCATAATTAACCAGCTGGCTCTGGTCGGCTTCCCACTGAGCCGAATTATCCATAAGCAAATTGGCATACTCCCAAAATTTACCCTGCTTACCGGCACAATAGGCAGATTGCGCAGAAATATTGGCTAAATTGTGAATCTCATAAAGTGGAAAAAACTTATAGACAAATTTCACTTTGTCTTTGTAGGCCGAAAGAAGCCGGGGAAAAACCGTCTGATTAAAATCCTCGCAAACCGGGCACTGGAAATCCGAAAACTCCACCACCGTGACTTTGGCATTTTGCAAACCCGTGTAATAAGCATTACCAATTTCCACATTAACCGGCTTGGCCGGAGAGCTGGCCAAAAAGGCAAACGCAGTGATTAAAACAATAGTGCCGATTAATATCGCACTTAATATCAATATTGTCTTTTTATCTTCCATATCTTTTAAAATTCTAATCTCTAGTTTCTAAATTCTAAACAAATTCAAATTTTCCAATTATTAAAACATTATAGCGTAATAATTCTATTGACTGCAAAAATAAAAACAAATCCCAAAACCGTCATAAACATAGTTAAATAGGAACTGTGCTGGTGGTGGGCCTCAGGCAATAAATCGCTTGCACCCATGTAAAGAAAAAATCCTGTGAAGAAGCTTAAAAGATACAAAAGATTTTTTTCAGAAACGCTAAAAAGCAAAGAAAAAATCACACCCAAAACCGGTGTTGTGGCATCAAGCAGTAAAAAAGAAATTGTTTGAAACCTGGTGTTTTTGTTGCGAAGTAGAATAGTTACTGTGTTTAAGCCGTCAGAAAAATCATGGCTAATAATTGCCAGGGCCACCACGAGCCCCACCTGCGTTCCCGCAGAAAAAGCAGTTCCCATGGCCACTCCGTCAATAAAGCTGTGCAAAGAGAACCCGCTGGCTCCCAAAACCCCCACATGCTTATGAGTCCTGTCCTGGCAATCCTCTTCTTCGCAGGAATGCAGCAGTAAGGACTTTTGGGCAATATGAAAAAACAAAAAACTGACGGCCGTAATCACCATGGCCGAGGAAAAACTAACCTGAAATTGACGGGACAAATTAACCACTTCCGGCAAAACATCAAAAAGAGCCACAGCCACCACCACCCCGCTGGTAAAACCCAGGATTAAATGCATTTTGTCCTTATGTCTAAGGGCAAAAATTCCACCCAAAAGAGTGGAAATAAAAGTAAAAAGGGCAAAAAGAAAAACCATTCCCCTCCCTGTCATTCCCGCAACAGTGGGAATTTATTCTAATTAATTTTTAATTTAAAATTTTTAATTTTTAATAAATTTTTAATTATTTAATTTTTAAAATTTATGCATTTAAAATTCATTTCAAATTTCGAATTTTAAATTCATAGTGGTTTCCCTTAGTGAAGTCGGCATAGTAAAACTGACAGTCTTTATATTGTCATTCCGAGCGAACGAAGTGAGTCGAGGAATCTCACTCAACAGACTTGATTTGAGAAAGATCCTTCGACTCATCCCGCTAAGCGGGATTCCGCTCAGGATGACATTGTGATGTCAGTTTAACTGTCAACGAACTAGGGCGTATTTCTTTACGTTCTTTTCTTTGTACGTCAAAGAAAAGAACAAATTAGTTTGCTTCGTAAGCAAAATATTCTACCTTATTATGAATGTACTGAAAAGAAGAAAAACCATAATAGCTGTCCCCACATAGATTTTTTGGCCGTTACCAGACAGGGAAATATTTAGTTTGGAAAACCAGCCTTCCCTCATACCCCCCATGCCCCTTATATCCCCCACCTGTTCTTTAAGCAGGGATAACAACCCGGTTAAAACCAAACCGCTGCCAAAAAAACTTCCGGAAGAAGTCAAAATAAAAAAGGAAAAACAGTAAAAAATGGTTTGGAAAAAAATAGTATGGAAGGTCAGTTTTTTAATTTCGCCGTGTCTATCTAAAAGAAGGTTTAAAGATTGCCTGTATTGTTTTTTTTGCCAAAGCTCTTTGACGCTAAAACTCACCGGTAAATCCGGCTGTACCAAAAAAACCTGAAATAAATAGTCGCTTTCCAAAAGAACGCTTCCCAGAAGTCCTCCCAACCAAAGCCAGAGGATATTAAAATCAAGCTTAAATCTCAAAACAGAAATAATTGCCAAATATAAAACTGCCAAGCCCAGCTGCGTTTTTAATTTTTGTTTCATTAACCTTATTAAAACAAATCCCACACTTATAAACAAGTCTTGTACTAACTTTTCTTAATCGTCATATCTACACACAGATTTAAACGGATTTTTTTCTTCGTAGGGTCCCCTTAGTGTAAGCGCCGTAGTAAAACTTACAGAAAAAATCCAGGAAAGCTGGAACTGACTGACCCGCCAACATCTGTGAAGTTGCGGCGGGGAAGGAATTCCAGAAGGATTCCGGATTTTTGAAGTTAGTTTTACAGGCGCTGAAACTAGGGCGTCCTTCTTTTCTGTTAGCTTTTCTTGGACGAGCAAGAAAAGCTAATAAATTAGTTTGCTTACAAGAAAAGAAAAGAACGATTAATTTTCCTCGCAAGAAAAATGGACATTTGTTTTTCTTGACAAGAAGAAGAAGAAGAAGAAGAAGTAAGATGCAAACAATTAATTTCCTTATAGGGAGGTAAAATGGCGTTCAAAGAACAAGAAGGAAAGGCTAAAAAAGATATACAAGATATTTTTGTAGAAGCCGCCGGTGGAGATGAGGACGCACTAAAAAAGTTCTTAGAATTGGGTGCTGATAAAATTATTTTAGTAAACGGTCACGGCAAAAGCATAGACTCCCCTGACACAACGGTTACCACTGTTAAGAAATAATACAGACAACGCTTACCGGACCCCCGGGGTCGAATAGCTAGAGACCTAAGGCAAACTGCACTTCACTTACACACACCCGACGCATACTAACCTCGCACCTAATGTTTTTCTTTTTCACTACTAATACATCGATGTATTGATAGTAATAAAATTTAGAACCACTCTATTAATACGTATTATTAGAGTATTATTTGAAATTCTTCTCTTCCCTTCTCAATTTTCTTTTTTTCTAAAATTTTCACTTCTTTAACCCAGCTTCCCGCCGGACCTTCCTGACACAGCTCTAACATTTTTTTCAAAGCTTGTTCCCCGCCCTCCAAAACCGCTTCCACTTTGTTCTCGTTGGTATTTTTCACCCATCCGGCAACGCCGAGTTTTCTGGCATTTCCGGCCACAAAATATCTAAAACCCACACCGGTCACAGAGCCGGAAATAAGAAGATGTAATCTTTGCATAATTTTAAATTTAAAATTTTTAATTTTCAATCAATTTTGTTTTGCTTGCAAAATTTGCTACGCAAACAATTAATTAATTTTTAAACATCTAAAAGAGATAGACGATAAGATTTTTTCTGGAAGACACTTACGGCACTGATTATTACAGCAAAAAGCCTATGTACTAGTGCATTCACAGACTAAAGTCTTCCTAACTCGTCTGAAGAAAAACATCTTACGGCTAGATCTTTAGTCCTATACTTTGTTTAAAAACTTTTTCCCCCACTCCACAATCATTAGATATGTCATTGTTAATCCGGCAATAAAAATCAAAAACGCAGGAGGAGGCGCCAAGAAACCAAAGATATGGGCCACCGGACTAAAGGGAAGAAAAAATCCCAATCCCACCACCAGAAAGCAACCTAAAACAAGCTGCCAGGAAGGCCGGCTTTGCCAAAAAGATTTTTTGGTTCTGATAATAAAAACCACCAAAATCTGCGTCAAAAGCGACTCCAAAAACCAGCCGGTTTGAAAAAGCGCCCCGCGGGCATGAAAAAAATACAGCATCACGCCAAAAGTGGCAAAATCATACATAGAGCTAATAGGCCCAAAAAACATCATATAGCGTTTGATAAGATTGATATCCCACTTTTTTGGCCTAATCAAATCCTGACTGTCCACATTGTCTGTGGGAATAGAAATTTGAGAAGCATCGTACAGGGCATTATTAAGAAGAATTTGCGCCGGCGTCATAGGCAAAAACGGCAGTAAAAAAGAGGCCCCGGCCGCAGAAAACATATTGCCGAAATTAGAGCTGGCATCCATTAAAATATACTTCATAGTGTTATTAAAGATTTTTCTGCCGTCTTTAACTGCCTCGGCAATCACATCCAGGCTTTTTCTAAGAAGCACAATGCTGGCAGTGTCTTTGGCCACATCCACCCCGGAATTAACCGAAACCCCCACGTCGGCTGCATGAAGTGCCGGCGCATCATTAACCCCGTCTCCTAAAAACCCGACACTGTGCCCGCCAAACTGCAGGGCGGAAATAACCCGCAGTTTTTGCTCTGGCGTTGTTTTGCAAAAAGCGTCAATTTTCCAAACCAAACTTCTAAGCTTAGCGTCATCCATCTTTGCCAAATCGTCGCCCAAAATCACCTTCTCGCAGGGCACATCCACTTGCTGGCAAACCTGTTTGGTAACAATCTCATTGTCGCCGGTCACGATTTTAACCTGCACTCCAAGTTTTTTTAGTCTCTCAATAGCTTCTCTCGCCTGTTTTTTACAAACATCGTTAAAAATTAAAAACCCCAAAAAAGTTAGGTTGTTGGCGTCAGAAAAACTATAGTTACTTTTTGAATCAATTTTTTTCTCTGCCACTGCCACGACTCTTTTTCCCTGACCGCTAAATTCCAGATATCTTTTTTCCCAATATTTTTTCTCTTCCTCTTTTAATTTGCAGACCTTTACCACAGCTTCAAAAGACCCTTTATAAATAAATAAAATTTGATTGCCCGTCATTCTGGCTTGCCTGCCCAGCGTAGCTTTTGCGAAGTTGGGTCCAGAATCTTCTACCGCTGTAAACATCGCCCGGTGTTCAAAATCAAACGGTTCTTCCTGGATTTTAACCACACCGGCAAGCATGTCATCCTCGGGCTTGACCCGAGGATCTATTTTAGATAGATTCCCGCCTGCGCGGGAATGACAAGAAAAAATATTATTCTTTTTGGCATACTCCCAAATCGCGGTATCTATGGCGTCGCCAAAAATCCGGTGCCCCACGACTGCGCCGTTACAAATTAATCCCAGTTTTAAAACGCGTTCATCTTGTTCCTTTTTGAGGCTAAAATAGTCAGTCAGGGCGATTTTTCCTTCTGTTAATGTCCCGGTTTTATCTGTACATAAAACTTCCATATTCCCCAAATCTTCAATGGCCACCAACTGCTTAACCACCACCTCTTTTTTTGCCAGCTGTCTGGCCCCATAAGACAAACTTACAGTCACAATTAGGGGTAAAAGCTCCGGGGTGATACCAACAGCAATAGCCAGAGCAAATAAAAGAGAATTGATAGGACTGTGTCCCAAAAAGGCATTAACGACAAAAATAACCAGAGTCATAATAAATATAACGCGCACTAACAGGTTGCCAAAACTTCGCAGGCCCTTTTGAAAATCTGTTTCCTGTTTAACAACTCCTGCATCTAAGGCGATTTTTCCTAATTTTGTCTTGGAACCAATGGCAACCACTTGAGCTGTGGCCAAGCCGGAAACAACTGTTGTCCCCATAAACAGGGAGTCTCCAAGTTTTTTCTCGGTTGGTTTTCCCTCTCCGGTTAAAACCGCCTCGTCAACTTCCAATCCTTTTTGGCTAATTAGTTTTAAATCAGCCGGAACAATATTGCCCTTAACCAGCCAGACCAGATCGTTTATTTTTAAATCCCTTGCCGGAATTTCTTCCTTCTTGTCGTTTTTAATAATGGTGGCCAAAGGACTCACCCGCCGCAGCAAATCTGCCACGGTTTTTTCTGCCATAAACTCATTAATAAAGCCCAAAAATACGGAAACCCCCAAAGTGGCTAAAATGACCAAAGCGCTGGTTTTTTCCGCCAGAAAGAAGGAAACAACAGTGGCTACAAATAGTATTAAAAGCAAAGGGCTTTTTAACTGCCGCCAAAAAATCGTTAAGGCTTTGGCCTTGTGTAAAACAATTTCGTTTTTTTCCATAATTTAAACCTGTCATTCCCGCGCAAGCGGGAATCTATATAAATAATTATTGTATAGATCCTCCAGTCAAGCTGGAGGATGACAACTTTTTAAGATAAAATCTTTTGCCCGCTAAAAGCTAAAATCGTGTTTCTTAAAACCCGGCCAAGGGTTGTGGCCAGAAGAAAATCGCGCGGTTTCATGTTAAAAACTCCGGCCAAAAGGCCCACGCCGTCAAAAAAGGGATTGGGTAAAAAGGCCAAAATAAAAACTGTCAAAAAGGCGTTTTGTTTAAACCAAAACTTCAAATTTTTCTTTTGCCCAGCGTCAATTTTAAATCTGCCCTGCTTTTGTTCCTTTTGCCAAACGCCAACGACTATTTTTCTGGCACCAAAACCCAAAAGATAAGCCACAAAATCGCCCATTGCAGAGCCGGTTCCGGCAAAAAGACCGATTAATATCGGGTTTAGAACATTCCCGCTCAAAAAACTTGCCGCCAGCGTGGGAACCGGTAAAAAAACTGCCGCGCTGGTTAAAAAATTGCTCACCAGTAAGCCAAAATATCCGAGCGTGGAATACTTTAATAGTAAATTTTTCTGTGTTAAGACAAGCCATATCGCCAATAAAGAAAAAGTCAAAGCGGCAATACCGGAAAGAATTCCGTCTTGTTTCCATTTTTCTACCATTTTTGATGTTTTAGAAGATTTTTGCCTTGTCATTTTGAACTTTGATTTTTGATTTTTGATTTTAATTCATATTCCTTTTTCAATTGTCCCAGCTTCCACATAAAAAGTCTTGCCTTGCTTTTAACGCTTGAGGCATCGGCCACAAAGTTTTTGGATTTTTCCAAAAGCACGCGGGGCGTGGTTTTGGCAAGCCGCATATATAAGGATTTATGCTTTATATCGTTCAGGCTTTGGGCTAAATCATAAGCGTATTTTTGCCACTCGCGGCTGATAAATCTGTCCCGGTCAAAATCAAAATTAGTCAACAGACTCTTAAGAGGTGTCATCTCCGAAGCTCTTCTTTTGTCAGCAATTTTTCTTTTTCTCATAAAATAATCCGTCATTTTGGCAAAGAAAGTGTGTCCAGAATCTACCTGTTAAATTCGTTCATGGCCCTGTCAACTCCCTGCTCCAGCGCCATTATAACTGCTTTTGCCATTTGCTTAATCGCCGGGGTAACCGCAATTAGTTCCTCTTTGGTAAAAGGCGAAAGCAAAAAATCTATATCCTCCTGGTTTTTGGGCCGGCCAATTCCTAAACGGAATTTTAAAAAATCCTGCATACCAATTTCTTTAATAATTGAATCAATGCCATGATGGCCCGAAGTACCGCCTGCATGAATTTTAATTCTTCCCAATTCCAAATCTAAATCATCATGAACAACCCAAAGGTCTTCAGGTCTTAGGTTATAGGATTTAGCTATCAGTCTAACTGCCTGACCAGAATTATTCATAAATGTTTGGGGTTTAACCAAGATGGCATTATCAGACAACAGAGAACAGACAACAGACAACATTTTTTTCTCCTGTTTCCATTGTTTACTGTTTTCTGTTAGCTGTTTACTGACCTCGTCCACCACCATAAACCCCGTATTGTGGCGGCTTGTTTCATATTCTTTGCCCGGATTTCCCAGACCAACAATTATTTTCATACACAGATATAAACAGATAATAGCTGATTTAAGCAGATATAAAAAGGGTTCCCTTTGCGTAGTCGGCGTAGTAACACTGGTTGAGTGTATCGAGGAAAGCGGAAACTGACCGAAGGGAATTTCCGAAGGACTTCCCGATACACGAAACCACAGTGTTACTGCCGACGAGCTAGGGTGTCCTTCTTTTTAGTCCACTTTTCTTGGACAAGTAAGAAAAATGGACATTTTGTTACTTATTATAAATAACTCTTAAATCTTTCTAATATCTCTGTGTGTAAAATTCCATTGCTGGCAATATGCTGGTATAACTTTTCTGTATCTAATTTCCAAACCAATGCTTTCCCTTTCCAATCAGTCACTTTTCCTCCTGCCTCTTCCACCAAAACCATGCCTCCGGCAATGTCCCAAATATAAGCTTCTTCTTCCACGAATCCGTCCATACCGCCACGGGCTATAGCTACTAAATCAAAAGCGGTGGAAGCAGACATTCCCAAAACTGCAGGTATATTCCTGATAAATTTTTCAAAGGGAAATTTTTGGACTTTTCGTCCGGCAGGATAATTAACTTCGAGTCCTATTAAACTACTTTCCAATTTTTTTGTACGGCTTGTACCTATTTTTTCTCCGTTTAAAAATGCCCCCTGGCCTTTTTGGGCAAAATAAAGTTCGTTTAAAACCGGCAAATAGACCACGCCTATAAAGGGCATGTTGTTTTTAAAAACTGCAATTTCCACCCCCCATAACGGCTGACCGTGGGAAAAATTAACTGTGCCGTCAATCGGATCCACCACCCAGGTATACTCACTCCCATTATTCACCAGTCCCATTTCTTCAGAAAGAAAACTATGCTTTGGAAAATGTTTTTTAACCAGTTCAAAAATCACTTTCTCGCTATGTAAATCCGCTTCCGTGCAAAAATTAGACGGTTCACCTTTATGGTGAAACGTGTGTTCTTTTTTAAAATAAGACATAGCGGTTTTTCCCGCTTTTTCTGCCGCTTCCCTGGCTAAATCTAAAAATTCCATATTACTTTGTTAAGACCCGACCTATTTAACAAATACTATTGTAACTTACTTCTTATTATAATCAAAGTTAGCCTTATATAGTCTTTTAAGCGTAAAGAAAGGTCGGGTCTTTTGCTAAGTTTTATACCACCAAAAAAACCACTCTTAAAAGTGGTATCCTTTATCTGCTTTAATCTGCTTTTTATCCGCTTAAATCGGCGTTTATTTAACCTTAGCTTCCAGCTTCTCTGCCCAATCACCGCATATTGGCAATTTAAACATTTCTCCCTGATAAGCCTTCCACATTAAAACCAACCAGAGTATAAAACTAACCGGAGCTATCACCACTCCCAACACCCATCCCACCACAGGAACCATACCTAAAACAAAAAGAATGCCAAAAACAACGGTTGACTGTGCCGCATGAAAACGGACAAATTTGTCCTTTTTTTCAACCAAAAGCAGAACTATTCCGGTGACAAAACCTAAAAGATAGGCCAAAGCGCCCATCACGTTTTTATTATCGCTGTTCTTCTTTGCAGAATTTGCAACTGGCATAAATATTCACCTCCCTTCGCTAGAAACTGTTAACGAGTTAACGAGTTTACAGTTTCTTGCGTCCGTCCGAAGTGAAGTTTTGTTTACGTGGATGTAAACCACGAAACAAACCTGAACGAAGGCGGACAACAATTTTATTCCTTCTCTCCTATTTCCACCTGTACTCCCCCAAACTTTTGGGCCACTTTGTTATACAAAAATCCTGACAGGGCCAAAACAACTGCCGCCAACAAGCTGTAAATCAGTGTTAAAACCAAATAAATCACAATTGCTCCCAAAGCGCCGGTTAAAGCGCTCGTGGAAAAATTGGTAACCAGACCCGCCAACATAAACACCAGGCCGACAATCCCCACCGCCAGCATCACCACCAGGTAAAAGAAAAAACCTATCTTAAAAAGGGATTTGAGATGAACAGATTTTACTTCTGTCATTTTCACCGCCTTTCTTGTTAAGAATATATCTATTTCAGCGTAGCATTAAAAAAGAAATACTGTCAATATCCTAGAGGAAAAATTGCTATTAAAATTATCTAATTTATCAGCTTGTAGTTTCCCAAGGAAATGATACTCTCCCTTTAATAACACTATTAAATTTTGCATCGCCGCTTTCCCACAATGGTCGTTCCCATGGTAATACAGAAAAATCTATTACTCCGCCCGAGAGATCAACTTCTATCTGATCGATAATCCATTTTCGCCATTTTGCAACTGCTTCTGGGTATGTTTTTACAATCCATGTTGCTACTCGCTGTAAATCTTCTGCTGTCTTTGGATTAATTCCAGGATTTCTTTCATCCATTAGTGTTGTTTTCCAAAAATTTATTACTCCCGTTCTACCTCGTATTGGATCTTCTAGGTATCTTATTGGAACACCATATTTTTTAGCTAATTCTTTTGACATAAACTATAATTCTTATTTTACTTAATTTCCCAATATCATAATATCACTAATATTTTTTGGGTTCCCTTAGTGAAGTCCTCGTAATCGTACTTCATCCCCTTTTGCGAAGTCGT
>JAMDAL010000052.1 GCA_023484305.1 Patescibacteria group bacterium
AATTAGCTAGGATATAAAATTATGTCTAATATTAATGACCTAAATTTAAATAATTGGAAAGAATATCAAGATATTTTTACCGATAGCTTATGGATTATAGGCGAACGAGACAATTCTGGTGTTCATCAAGGTGATTATCACGGCAATTTTATTCCACAGATACCGAATCAGCTGATGAGAAGGTTTACTAAAAAAGGCGATGTTGTGTTGGATACCTTTTTGGGTAGTGGTACAACTTTAATTGAATGCAAACGCTTAGAACGAAACGGTATTGGTATTGAATTGCTACCTAAAATCGCCGACTTGGCAAAAGCAAGAATAGGACAAGAATCGTTATTCGATACAAAAGTATTTACAGAAGTATTAGTGGCAGATAGTACAAAAAAAGAAGCAAGAGAAAAAGTTGATGATATTCTTAAGACAAATAACAAACAAAATGTTCAACTTATTATTATGCACCCGCCTTATCACGATATCATAAAATTTAGCACTAGACCAGACGATTTAAGCAACACAAAAACCGTAGAAGAATTTCTCAGGCTTTTTGGAGACGTAGTGACAAATTTTCTAGATTTCTTGGAACATAAACATTATTTAGCCGTAGTGATTGGCGATAAATATACCAATTCAGAGTGGATTCCTTTAGCATTTAAAATAATGCAAGAAGTTTTAGACAGAGACGGATTGATATTAAAAAGTATCTTAGTCAAAAATATGGTAAACAACAGAGGAAAAAGAAATCAAGAACATTTATGGCGATATCGAGCACTCGTTGGTGGATTTTATATTTTTAGACACGAATATATTTTATTATTTCAAAAGAGATAATATGTTAGTTTCCAAAAAAGAATTATCAAATCTAAAATTAAAATCAATTAAGTCGGATAATTTAAAAGAATTAGCTAAATCTTTAGGTATTGATTCAAGAGGCACAGCATCAAATCTTATTAAAAAACTTATTGATGTTCCGCAAAACAAAATTGATGAGTTTATTAAAAGAAAATACCAAGAACAAGTCAGAGAAAGGCAAAAACTTATATCCGATGATGATTTAAAACAAGAATTATTGAAAGTTCAAGAATTTAGGTGGGGTGTTGTTCAGGGACAATTGGATCAGAAAATTCAGACAGAATACGTACGTCGTTTTGTAAGGTATGAAGATTTAATTAGAGGAGTAAAAAGCAGACTGCATGATGATATAACTCATTATGTAATTGCCACTTGGTATAATCACTGGACTACTGTTTTAATTGAAGACCATATTAGTCAACACTTACAAGTGGTACCAACACTAAAAAATAATTTTGGCGTTGATATCTTCTTTGACAATCAACCATTTGATTTAAAAATTACATATCTACCGAAAGATTTTATTGTTGAACAAGTTTTGAAGAATCCAAAAGAGTTAGCCACCTGGTTGTACGAAAATCAAGGTGCACAAAGATTTGGTGCGGATAATAGATTTTTTGTTGTATTGGCAAGCAAAAACAATTTAGAAGAAAGCTGGAAGCTAAAAAGAGATTTTGACTTTATATTTAATGAAATTGATAAATTTTTTAACAATGCTTCAGTTTCAACAAAAGACGAAATTGTTTTTAGTTTTCAGCACAAGACTTACACGACAATCGCAAAAATTTTAATAATTACAAAATAAGAACCAATTAGATAACAAATTTAACTTTACTGCCCTATGAAACAAGACCAGACCAATTCTGACTTGGCGCAAGCCCTGCTTGAGCAAAAAATTATCTCCGAGGACCAGCTCGGGTTTATCCGCCTGGAAAGCGCCAATAAGGGCAAACGCATTGAAGATGTTATTAAAGAGCATAATTTTGCCACCGAAGAACAGATTGCCAAAGCCAATTCCCAGCTTTTTAATATCCCCTATGTCAGTTTAACCGGCAAGGGCATTTCCCCGGATTTACTAAATTATATTCCTGAACCAGTGGCTCGCCGTTATACGGTTATTCCTTTTGATTTGGACAGTAAAACCAATACTTTGCATGTGGCCATGAAAGATCCTCTGGACCTTTCGGCTATAGAGTTTTTGGAGAGAAAATCCGGCTTTAGCATCAGGCCTTATTTCGGCCTGGAAAGCGAAATCCAGTTAAAAATTGAAGAAGAATACTCGCAGGGCTTAACCACAGAGGTGACACAGGTTTTAAAAGAAAGCACCATTGCTGCCGCTGAACCTGTTGCCGACTCAAAAAAACTGGCAGAGATTATAAGCGACGCGCCGGTGGCTAAAATTGTGGCCACGCTTTTGGAATATGCCATCAAGGCCCGGGCTTCTGATGTGCATATAGAACCGCAGGAAGACAGGACGCGCGTACGCTACCGGATTGATGGAATTCTGCATGAAAAGCTGGCTTTGCCCAAAAGGGTTCATGATGCAGTGGTTTCCCGCATAAAAATTTTATCAGATATGAAGATTGATGAAAAAAGGCTGCCTCAGGACGGCAGGTTCAATTTTAAGTTCGGAGACGAGGAGGTGGACTTAAGGGTTTCTTCCCTGCCGACGGTTTTTGGCGAAAAGGTGGTTATGAGGCTGTTAAAAAAATCCGGGGGCGTGCCGACCCTGCCGGATTTGGGTCTTAGAGGTTTGGCCTTAAAAAATCTGGAAGCCAATATTTTGCGGCCGCACGGCATAATTTTAATCACCGGGCCGACGGGTTCCGGAAAAACCACGACTCTCTACTCCATTCTTTCCAAACTAAATACCACCAAAGTTAATATAGTCACGTTAGAAGATCCGGTTGAATATCAAATAGCGGGTGTAAACCAGGTGCAGATTAATCCTATGGCCGGTTTGACTTTTGCTTCAGGACTGCGTTCGTTCTTAAGACAGGACCCCAATATTATTATGGTGGGAGAAATCAGGGACGCGGAAACGACGGACTTAGCCATTCAGGCTGCCCTAACGGGGCATTTAGTTTTTTCCACGCTGCATACCAATAATGCCAGCGGCGCGTTGCCCCGTTTATTGGATATGGGCGCAGAACCATACCTGATTTCTTCCTCTTTAAACTGCGTGGTGGCACAACGAGTCGTACGGCGAATCTGCAACACCTGCAAAGAAACTTACGAGCCGACCGAGCCTTTGGAAAAAGATATCAAAGCCGTTTTGGGCAATTTGTATTCGCCGGCAAAAAACAGAGATGGTAAACTAACCTTATATAAAGGTAAGGGCTGCACCGACTGCGGCAATACCGGTTATCAGGGCAGAATTGGCATTTTTGAGGTCTTGCCGGTGGAGGAAAAAGTCGGTAAGCTGGTATTGGAACGGTCTGACAGCGACAGTATTGAAAAAGCTGCGGTGGAAAGCGGCATGATAACTATGAAACAGGACGGATATTTAAAGACGGTGGAAGGAATAACAACGATTGAGGAAGTACTGCGCGTAGCGCAGGATTAGAAATACATATATTTTGTCATCTTCGGGCTTGACCCGAAGATCCATAAGATATTGTTCGAGCGTAGCGAGAACTATTAAGTTTTAAAAACTTCTCACTTCGTTCGAAGAATAAATTATATAGATTCCCGCTTACGCGGGAATGACAAGGAAGGCTGGAGGAATTTATGGAACTTTCACAAATGCTGGATTTGGTTTTGCATAACCGCGCTTCGGATTTACATCTGATTGAAGGCGCAGCGCCGATTCTGCGCATTGACGGGGAACTTGCGCCGCTGGTGGCGGAAAAACAGCTGACAAAAGACGAGGTCCAAAATCTGGTTAACTCGCTTTTAACCGACCAGCAGAAAGAACTTTTCAGCGCCAATAAGGAGCTGGATTTTTCATTCAGTTATTCTGACCAGGCCAGATTCAGAGTTAACGTTTATCACCAAAAAGGCAGTGTGGCGGCCTCACTTCGGCTTATACCTATTAAAATACCCAATATCGAAGAGTTAAATCTGCCTGATATTTTACATTCCCTTATTCAGCTCAAGCAGGGATTTATTTTGGTAACCGGTCCGACCGGTCACGGCAAGTCCACAACTTTGGCGGCCATGATTAACGAAATAAATACCACCAGAAGAAGCCATATTATTACTTTGGAAGATCCGATTGAATATATTTTTGCGCACGGATTAAGCATTGTTTCTCAAAGAGAAATGCATCTTGACACTTTTTCCTGGGATGTGGCGTTAAGAAGCGCTTTAAGAGAAGATCCGGATGTGGTTTTAATCGGAGAAATGAGAGATTATGAAACCATTGCCACAGCTTTAACAGTGGCAGAAACCGGCCATCTGGTTTTGGCGACCCTGCATACCAATAGCGCCAGCCAGACCGTTGACCGCGTGGTTGGGGTTTTTCCGCAGGAGCAGCAGGACCAGGTCCGTTTGCAATTGGCCAATACTCTGGAGGGGATAGTTTCCCAAAGGCTTATTCCGCAGACAAGCGGCGGCAGAATTCCGGCTGTGGAAATTCTAACCGGTTCGGCGGCAGTGCGCAACGTTATCCGGGAAGGCAAAACCCATTTAATTGACAACATAATTCAGACTTCCGGCGATTTGTCTATGGTTTCTTTGGATAAATCTCTGGCGGCTCTGGTAAACAGCAATAAGATCAGACCTGATGTTGCCTTGGCTTATTCGCTGCATCCGGATTTGTTAATGACGTTTTTACACGGAGGAAGAAAAACTAAAGACTAATTTATTGTTTGGCAAAGACATTTTATTTTTATGCCAGTCTATAAATACCGCGTTCGGGACAATAAAGGCAAAATTATTAAGGGCAAAATTGAAGCCAAAGATGCCAAAGTGGCGGCCATGCTTTTACGGGAGCGCGGTTTTTTAGTTATTGATATCAAAATCCCGTCGCAGTTTACCCTGGAAAATCTGAAAAAAGTTTATACCAGAGTTTCTTATGCGGATATTGCCACTATGACCAGGTCGTTGTCCACTCTTATTGCTTCCGGCCTGCCGATTCTGGAGTCTTTAACGCTTCTTCGCAATCAGGTTAATAACCAGACTTTAAAAGACACCGTAGAGGGAATACGTCATGAAGTTGAGGGCGGAGCCAGTTTTGCCAAGGCTTTGGAAAAATACCCGGGAATTTTTAACCGGCTGTATGTGGCTTTGATTAAAACCGGCGAGGCCGCCGGAATGCTGGATAAGGTTTTGGAAAGGCTGGCCGACAATATGGAAAAGCAAAATGAATTCAGAAACAAAATTAAAGGCGCATTAATATATCCGGTAATTATTGTCAGCGGTATGGTTATTGTGGCTGTTATTATGATGATTTTTGTCATACCTAAATTAACGGATTTATATAAGGAATTGAATGTGGAACTGCCTGCAGTAACAGTAATATTAATAAATATTTCCCAGTTTATGCTTTTATTTTGGTGGGTTATAGCCTTGATAATAATCGGCTTGTTTGGATTTTTGCGCACCTGGCGCCAAACCAAAAGCGGGCAGGAAATAACTGATAAGTTGTTTGCCAAAGTTCCCATCGTCGGACCATTAAGAGAAAAATCAGCTCTGGTTGAAGTAAGTCGTACATTGGGACTTTTAATGAATGCCGGCGTACCGATTATTGATGCTTTAAAACTGGTGGGAGAGGCCAGCGAAAACGTGTCCGTTTCCAAGGCTTTGGATTTTACTGCCCAGCGGGTGGAAAAGGGATTTCCGATGGCCTTATCATTTGCCCAAACAGATGCTTTTCCCCCAATAGTGATACAGATGGTAAAAGTGGGAGAAGAAACGGGCAAACTTGATGAAAGTTTTTTGAAGCTATCCAATTATTTTGAGAGCGAAACAGAACAGCTTGTTAAGGGATTGACAACCGCAATTGAGCCAATTATTATGATTATATTGGGTGTAGGAGTTGGATTTTTAGTTATATCAATTATCTTGCCCATTTATAAATTGACATCATCTCTCTGAAAGGAGGTGAGTATGAAATTATCTGCCCTAAAAAATCATCTTACCTCTAAAAAGGCTAAGGGTTTTACCCTGGTTGAGCTTTTGGTGGTGATTGCCCTGGTGGGAGTTATGGCTGTTGCAGTTTTATCTGCCATTAACCCGATTGAGCAAGTGAATAAAGGAACAGACACCGGCCTTCGTTCGGATACGGAACAGCTTTTAGGCGCTATTGACAGATATTATTCCGTACAGCAGTATTACCCTTGGCAGTCAGGCACCACGGATTTAACGCATGCAGATTTAATGCAGACTTGGGATTTGGTTAACAGAACCTGTTCCACCTCAACCCCGACCGGCAGCGTTTGCCAACTGGAAGGAAACGGAACCACCAGCGGCTTAAGCGGCTACCAGCCGTTTTTATCAAATTTGGTAAATACTAATGAGGTTAAACAGGGATTTAGAACCAGACTTTTAGATGCGACCAGGGAGCCATTGTATCTTTATTACGATCATAGCGTTTCCGGAGCGACTCCTTACGGCTGTTTTAAGCCTAAATCCAGAGCGTTTGCCCTGGAGGCAAAGAACCGCTGCGAAAATTTGGGATCAAACCCAACCGGCGCGCCGTTTGATCAGGCTTGCTATGGCGATTACAGCGCCAACGGCAGCTGCGGTTTCAGCGATGCAGGCGGGACACATATCTGTATGATTTGTTTACCGTAAAAGTTTTTGCAGATTAAGAGTATTAGACAAAAAAGACCTGAGTAAAATCAGGTCTTTTTGTATTTATCCTGAGCGAAGTCGAAGGATTGACAACAATCTTCTGGCTTGCCATACTGACTATATGAGGAAAAACGGTTTTACCCTGATTGAACTTTTAGTGGTGATGAGTATTTTGGCAATTATGACCGCACTGGTGGCCATAAATATTCAGGGCAATATCGGCAAGGCCAGAGACGCCAGAAGAAAATCAGATTTAAGGCAAATAAAAAGCGCCTTAACCCTATATTACAACAACTACGGTTATTACCCTCCCTCTGATAACGGCAATCATGAAATTAACGGCTGTGACGGAGGCGATTGTTCCTGGGGTTCGGTTTGGACTTACAACAACGTTAACTATATGAAAATTTTACCGGCCGATCCAACCCAGAGCGCCACATATACTTATGGATACCAGAGAGTTGATGTCAATTCTTTTAATCTTTGGGCAAAACTGGAGGTAACTGCCGACCCGGATATTGCCAAAACCCAAACGCAATGCGGATATTCGGGGCAATATTTATACGTGCTTTGTGCGGATTAAACCTATTTTTCTGTCATCCTCGGGCTTGACCCGAGGATCTATAGAGATTATTTATATAGATTCCCGTTTACACGGGAATGACAGATGAAAATATGAATAAAAATGGTTTTACTTTAATAGAAATTCTGATTGTGGTGGCTATTATCAGCATTATCGGAACGCTAATGATGGCCAGCTTCAGTTTGGCCAGAAAACAGGGCCGCGATACCCAGAGGCGAAGCGACATTTCCCAATACCGTATTGCCCTGGAAAATTATTACTCTGTTAATTCCTATTACCCCAATCAGAACTATAACGGAGATACATATACCAGCGGCGGCACGGGAGTTTTTTCCGCTTCCGGACCTCTCTACTCTTTTATGAACAACAATATTTTAAAAGACCCGGTTAATAGTTCCACTAATAAATATGTTTATGTGGGAGATACGAGCGGTTTGAATTATAAAATGTACAGCAGTTTGGAATCGGGAGGATATTGGGAAATCTGCAGTAACGGCAAATCCGGAGCGACACAGCAAATACCGGCCAATGACGCTTCGGTCTGCGAACTTCCCTAAATAGATTCCCGTTTGCCTGCCTGCCGGTTGTTATGGTACGGGAATGACAGGAAACATTATGATGAAAAAAAAGGGCTTTACGCTTTTGGAGCTTTTGGTGGTAATTTCTATTATTGCGGTTTTACTGGCCATCTCTGCCAGTGCCTTTTTATCTGCCCGGGCCACCTCCCGCGACGCCAAAAGAAAGACGGATTTGGAACAGGTTAGAAGCGCTTTGGAGTTATATAAGGCAGACAACGGAAGCTACCCGACCAATACCGGAACCGTGGGGAGCGTTTTAACCGGTTTGGTCTCTCCTACCCAGTATATCAGCAAGCTTCCCAGCGATCCCGGCTTAAACAGCTATTATTATATGTCTTTAAATACCGGAGGATATGCTTTATGTGCGGCGCTGGAAAAAGTTGCCAACACAACCTCGGTTTATTACTGCACCGGCAACAGCCAGTGTACTGCAAAATGCAACTATGAAGTTACAAATCCGTAAAGGTTTTACTCTGATAGAACTTTTGGTGGTCATGGGAATTATTGCTTTAATTGCCGCCCTAACCATTCCTTCTTATGTTTCTTTCAGCCGTTCCCAGGAGCTTTACCAGTCTGCTTTAAATTTAAAAGCTGTTTTGCGTGACACTCAGAATCGGGCTTTGAGTTCGGAAAAATCTGCTACAAACTGCACGGCCAGCGATACCCTGTTGGGTTTTTATGCCACACTGATACCCGGAAATACAAGTGCGGGGGTTGGCGGCAGATGCGGATTGATTAATTTTAATACTGCCAGCAAAAGTTTTTCTAAAACTTCCTCTTTGCAAAGCCTTTATACCGTTGGTAACTCCTGCAGCCTTTTAAGTCTGACGCAGGGGGAATTAACCATCGTTTACAAGCCTTTGGACGGAAGCGGTGCTTTTTATGACGGCAGCTTGGATACGGGTCTGCTTTTAAATAGCGGTAAAATAGCTTTGATGTTAACCAATCCCGGAGGCCAGAGTTATTATGTTTTTGTAACCAACACGGGAGATATTTATGAGAAAAAGACCTGCCCGTAACAAATTTTTGGGACAGACATTAATTGAGATGCTGATGGCCTTAGGCGCAGGAGTTTTAATCGTTATGGCCATAATCGGCGGTGTGGTGGTGGCAAACCGCAATTCCCAATTTTCCAAAAACCAGAATCTGGCCACCAGGTATGCCCAGGAAGGAATTGAATTAATCAGAAGTCAGCGGGATCAATTAGGTTGGAACGCTTTTTACTCTGCCTATAATAATGTTCCCCAATGTATTGATGGCAGCGCCAAATTTACAAACATGGCAGGCAGCTGCGGTCAAAACGTGGCGTCTTTTTTCAGCCGGTCTGCCACGTTTTTTGATACCAACGGGAGCGGTAAAAGTTTAACCGTTACGGTCACAGTTTCCTGGTCCGAGGTCAACGGCAGTCATGATTCCAAACAAACGACATTATTAACAGAATGGGAGTAAACTTATGGTTAAAAAGAAAACGTGGGGAATTTATTGTTCGAGCATAGCGAGAACTTCTCACTTCGTTCGAAGAATACCTCGGTATGGTTTTACGCTTCTGGAAATTTTAGTCGTATTAACCATCATGGCTGTAATTTTGGCCATAGGAGTTGGTGTTTTAAGCTCGGTTTTAAAAGGCGACGCCAAAACCTCTGCCACGGCAGAAATTAAGCAAAACGGCAGTCTGGTTCTGGATGTGATGTCTTATTTTATCAGAAATGCCACTGCCCTTAACGGCAATCCGCCATGCGGAGCAAGTTTATCTTTAACCCAGCCTGATAATTCCGTCGTGGTTTTTTCCCTGCTCCCGACTGACAACATTAATTACAACAACCGCATTGCCAGTAATTCTGCCAGTTTAACCAACGGCGATATTAAAACCGGAGTGGATGTTTCCAGTTTGACTTTTACCTGCGATACTACAACCTCTCCGCCGGTGGTAAGTATCGATTTTACATTAACCCAGGCCAGAAAAGCCAACAGCACTATGGGTTTGGCAACCAGCGAAAAATTCCACACCAGCGTCAGTTTAAGGACATATTGACATTTTAAAACAAGTAATACAGAATAAAAATATGGATAAAAAACAATCCGGTCAGGCTTTGGTTATAATCTTATTAGTTTTGGTGGTTATATTAACTGTAGGATTGGCTTTGGTTTCCAGAACGGTTGGCGATATTAAGCTGTCCAGCCAGACAGAATTGTCAAACAGGGCATTTAACGCTGCTGAGGCAGGAGTGGAACAGGTTCTGGGAGGAGGCAGTGCCGGGCAGGCGACAATTGGTACGGGCAATACCACAGCTTCTTACAATGTGCAAAGTACAACCGTGGGTGGCAGTAACGCCGCGTTTGTTTTAAACAAAGCCGTGGCCAAGGATGATACTCAGCAGGTCTGGTTAATCGGCCATAAAAAAGACAATACTCTGGGCTGTACTGACACAGACGGAAGCCCCTTATATTGTTTTAACAGCAATCTGATTACGTTTTACTGGGGCAATCCGGGACAAAGCGCCAGCCAGACCACAGGATCAAACATTACCCCGGCTCTGGAAATCAGCATAATTTATAAAGACGGTTCTGGTTATAAAATTGCCAAGGGGGTTTATGATCCCAGTTCGGTCAGGGCTTCAACCAACAATTTTTTAACCGGAGTTGATACTTCCGGAGGTTTTGTAGCGCCGGACAATCTGCAGTTTAAAAAAGCTGTGGATTTAAGCGCTGCGCCGTTTAGTATTTCCGGAATAGGTTCGTCCACAACTTTAAATGCGGTCAGACTGCGTCTTTTATATAACGATGTTCCCCAGCTTCTTGGCGCGCAACCTACGAATAATACCGATACTTTTCCGGTACAGGGCAAGCTTATTTCCTCGTTGGGAACTGCCGGTAACATTACCCGCAAAGTGCAGGTTTTTGAAAGCTACCCATATTTGCCCGGCGTTTTTGACTACGTTTTGTTTAACGGTTCTGGAAATTCTTTAAGCAAGTAAACCATAATGTCCAATGCAGAAAAAATTATTACTATTGATACCGGCCGTTTTATTTTTGCTGGTTGATGTTTTTGCCTCATTATATTTCATTGCAGGAAAAACGCCTGCTCAAACTTTGAGTTTTAGTTCTCCTAAAATTACCATCACGCCCTTCCCCACTCTTATTACGGAAAATTTTAATAGCAATATGGCCTCCGATGCAAATACGGCCGCTGGTTTTTTTCCTCCAGTTTCGATGCCCAGCGTTAATGTTAATGGTGTAATTTTTCCCTATAAAAATTTAAATTCCGGAGATGATTTTAAAATTATATGCTCTTACCAAAGCGATTTGCAGTTTAAAACCACGGCTGGTTTGTATTTCCTCTCGGAAAAAAACTTACCGTATTTAGTAAAAATATTTCCGGATTTGTCGATTGAAAAAGGAGATAAAAAGCTGAATGTAGAAACCGACCAGACAAAACTTATTCCCAAAGGCAGTTATAAAGCCATTCTGAATTTGTATAATCCGGATAATTGGCAGCTAATCGCTAATTGCGTTTCCGGCCAGTTTAGTTTTGATAACAATAATTCATTTGTGGCTACCGGTTTGGATCTGGATCAAAATAATATAATTTCGCAAGCCGACGCAAATAAGCCCTTGCATTTTTTTATGCACAGTTTTAAAACATTTAAAAATTTGCAGGCAAGAATTATAGTTTCCGACCCTGTGGTTAAAGGCAAGGCTTATTACGTTAAAGATTTGGAACCTCTTTCGTTAACATCAGGAGAAGATAAAACCCTAAGTTGGGATTTATCGGATTTTTCTCTTATTGGCACGTATTTAATTAATCTGGAGTTAAAAGATCAATCAGGAAATGTTGTTTCCGTAAGCCCAATTCAGGCTTTTTATGCAGGACGTCTGCCAAAAATCAGTAAAGTTTCCCTGGCTGCCGCAGGTTCCAATTATCAAATTAACCTTAATTATGAAGGGGCTGTTCCCAAAGACGATGAGGGGTTGGAAATATCCGCGGTTGTCTGCAATAATACGGATTGCGATTTTAGTAATTGGGTTGATTTGGGAAACGGTTGGCCAAAAAATTTACTGATTGCTAACAAAAAATTATCTTCCGACAAAAATAAAGTAAGCATCAAAGTTCGCTGGAAAAATACATTCGGTTATCTGTTTACATACCATAATTATTAATTGTGAAAAAAATATTATTTCTTAGCGTTTTTATTACGGTTCTTATAACAATTTTAGTCTATAAAATTCCCAGCGCCGAGGCAGGTTGCCGCTGTCCCGGACCAAACTGCGATCATTGCAGCGGCGGACCGCAGGTTATTTGGGATAAACGGGATCAGCCAACCTGCGACAGTTTTACCGATTGGGACAGTAACAGCGGAAATTGCAGCGGAGGAGGGCCGGCCCCCACTCCTGCCGGCCAGTGTTATAACTGCAGCGAACAATGTACTAACTGGAATGAAGTTTGCGGCGGTTGGGGAAAATGTCACCAGGGTGATATTTGTTTAAATACAGGCTGGGTTTGCAATTGGGGAGATTGCCCGGCACCTGCCCCGCCTCCTTTGCCGCCTTGCGATGCCAACGACTGGGGGGTTTGGTCAGCCTGTTCTAAACAGTGTGACGACGGCAGCGGTCCGGGTTCGCAATCAAGAACTAATGCCTGCGGCACAACCCAAACCCAAAATTGTAACACCATGTCTTGTTATATACCTTATACTTCTCCTACGCCAACGCCTTTGCCGTCCAATTTAACCCCTACTCCTACCCCGCCGGGATATACGCCAACGCCGACTCCTTCTGTTTCCCCCCATGGTTATTTTCCAGGCTGGTTTAAGACGGAAAACGGCGACGTGCATAGTAATTATGATATTATTGTTTCATTACCGACAATTTTAGAGCGTTTTGCCACTTATTTGGTGACAACGGCCAATCTTTCCTCTTTTGCCGCCGGCAGCGCAAGCGACGCCAGGCCCGAGCTGGCCAGCGTTAATAAATGGTATTGGTATTCTCCGCCGTATGGCACGGTCAGCTTTCCCGAAAACGCCGGTTTTTATGCTTACTATTCACATAACAAACCAGCCAGGCAGATAATAACCAGTGACGGATTAACCAATTCTTCAATTAATTCTCTCACTGCTGATAATTCAGTTTCAAGAGTGCAGATTAATCCGACTGCCGGGGCGGTTTCAATTAACGAAAGTGTCAGTTTGTCCGGAAGCAAGATGGCGATTTTTTATATCAACGGCGATTTAAACATTAACAACAATATTAACCTGGCGGACAACAGCGGTATTGTTTTTATAGTATCGGGAAGTTTGAATATCAGCCCCCAGGTTACGGAGGCAGACGGATTTTATCTGGTGGATAAAACGGTAAATACTACAGACGGTTCGGGCGCGGGAGGGCCGTTGGTTATTAAAGGCGCGGTTTTTGTTTCCCAAAATGGCAGGATTTTCGGAAGTTCCAGGGAAATTCACGATTATGCCACGCCCTCGGAAAAAATTATTTATGAGCCAAAATATCTGGTGGAATTTAGCCAAGGATTAGGCAGAGCCGGGATAACCTGGAGAGAAGTGGCGCCGTAAGGTTTTTTTATGTCATGCCGAACTTGTTTCGGAATCCCGTGTGGATCCTGAAACAAGTTCAGGATGACATATCATCGTTTTATAGATTACCGATTAGATCGGGAATGACAAGGCAGAGATTACATCTTTTCTGGAGTTTGTATGCCAAGCAGGTATAATCCGTTATGTAAAACCTGTGCGCTGGCTCTGGTAATTTTTAACCGCACTTCCCTGTTCTCTTTTTCCGCGTTTAGTATAGGTAATTTGTCATAAAACGTATTGAACTTTTGCGCCAGGTCATAAAGATAATTGCAGATTAAGTTTGGAGCATAGTTTTGGGCAGCGCTTAAAACTACTTCCGGAAATTTATAAAGAGTTCTTAAAATTGCCAACTCCTCTTCTTCCAGGTTCCCGACGTGTCCTATGTATTCCACATCGGATGTGGAATAGCTTCGCACATCGGGAGATTTCGCTAAAACTGATTTTGCCCTGGCATAGGCGTATTGAAGATAAGGGCCTGAATTGCCTTCAAAACTTAAAGACTCGTCAAAATCAAAAGCAATATCCTGCATCCGGCCTACCTTTAAAATACTGTATTTTACAGCTCCGACACCAAGCTGTTCGGAAACCTTATCAATAATTTTTTCATCGGTTCCCCTATTTAATTTTGCAAACCGGGCGCCGGACATTATTTTTTTAATTTTGTTTTTCGCCTCATCCAGTAAATCGTCAATATAAACAACGTTTCCTAACCGCGAACTCATTTTTCCCTGACCTTTTATGCTCATATAACCATAGGCAATATGGATATAATCTTCAACCTTGCCAATTCCCAGTTGTTGGCAAACGGCAAACATCTGTTTTAAGT
>JAMDAL010000051.1 GCA_023484305.1 Patescibacteria group bacterium
ACGAACTGCCTTTTTCGGCTTTATTCCTAATACTAGCCAACAGTTCTTCTACACTAAGATTACTAGGCAGAGTGGTAAACACTTTGCCTTTTCTCTCCAGCATACCCAGCACCAGAGTTTTACCAGAAGCAGCTCTGCCTCTATTGCCCTTTCTTCTGCCCCCAAAGTAGGCATCATCTACTTCTATTTCACCAGAGAGTTTTCTAAACTCTTCCTCACTTTTAAAAGCAATCTTACCCCTCAATCTTTGGTAAATTCTATACACTGTTTTGTAATTAAGGTACAAGGCCTTACTGGCCTTGTTGGCTGGTATCTCCAAACTAAAATACTCAATTATTTTTCTGACTCTTTCTTCTTTCTTAAAAGAATATCTTTTGCCACATCTGGGACAGTAAATTCTGCCCCCAGAATTTGTGTGCACACGACTGTAATGACAAAACAAGCAGTAAGGACGATACATTCTACTGTTATTTTAAACCAAATTCGGTAGAATATACCTAATTACCTAAATTTATAATGGTTATAACAATTATTGTCAAGCAGATTTAACCTTGCTGACTATTTCTTTGAACACTTCCGGTTCCTCTGTCACATAATGCGCCAGCATTTTTCTGTCAATATTAATGCTGGCCTTTTTCATTTTAAATACAAATTCGCTGTAGTTAATTCCCTGTTCTTTGACAGCTTGGGAAATTCTGGTAATCCAAAGTCTTCTGAAATCCCTTTTGCGTTTTTTTCTGCCTTCATAGGCGTATTGTCCGGCATGAAGACTGGCTTCTCTGCCCACTTTAATCAGACGGCTTTTGGTGCCTCGATAACCTTTATTTCCGGCTAAAAGTTTTTTGTGTCTTTTATGAGAGGTGACTCCTCTTTTAATTCTTGTCATAATTTATCTTCTGCGTCATTCTGGCTTGTCCAGAATCCGCCTTCGTTAAGACTTCGGCGGACAAGTCTGATTCTGGAGTCACCGCCAGCTGGCGGTTCCCCAGAATGACGGTTAAAGCATTTGTTTAATTTTTTTTGCAAAAGGTTTATAAACGGTTTTTGGTTCTTTGGCCCGTCTTTTTTGAGTTTTGCTTTTTGCTTTTTTCAAATGTCTCTGGTTTTGGTTTTAAGTCCCATAATTGCCGTTTTTGGTCAGCTTAAATCTTTTTTTAGCTCCCGATCTGCTTTTTTGTTTTGGCATAGATCTAGTTAACGAATTAAAAAATTAAAGGATTAAAAAATTCTTATGCACAACCTCAATCCGTTAATTCGTTAATCTTTTAATTTCTTAATTTTATATGGGACTTAAAACCAAAACCATTTGCCTGCCTTCCATTTTTGCTTCTCTTTCAATCTTCCCCTCGGTTTTTAAGGCCTCAAAAGTCTTATTTAGTAAAGTTTTACCAAATTCGGTTTTTCCCAGCTGCCTGCCGGCGAACTTAACCGCAACTCTAAGTTTATTGCCGTCTTTTAAAAACTCTTTACCTTTTTCCACCTGGATTTCCCAGTCATGTTGGGCGATAAAAGGAGAAAGCCGTATTTCCTTGGTCTGACTGGTTTTAGTATTCTTTTTGGCTTCCCGTTCTCTTTTGGCTTCCTGATATTTAAATTTTTTAAAATCAATCAGCCTGCAGACCGGCGGATTGGCGTTTGCCGCCACTTCAACCAAATCTACTTCCAATTCTCTGGCCCGAAAGAGCGCCTCGTCTTTGCCCAAAATTCCTATCTGTTTTCCGTCAGAACCTATAAGTCTGACAGTCCGGGCTTGTATAAACTGGTTAATGCGATAAAACTTTTGGATTAGATCCTCCTGTAAATTACACGTAATATACCATAAATTGTTAAATTGCTCAATTGCTAAATGATTAAGAGTAAATTTAACAATTTAACAATGTAACAATGAAACAATTTGTTAAATAGACAAACTTAATGATTTATCAGCTATTTCTTTAACAATTTTATCGCTAAATTCTTTGACATCCATTTGGCCAATGTCTCCTTTATTTCTAACTCTGACTGCCACTTTGTTTTCCTTCTCTTCCCTGTCTCCCACAATCAGCATATAAGGCACTTTTTGATTTTGGCCGTCGCGGATTTTTGCCTGCATTTTTTCCGGCCGCTGGTCAATCTCCACCCTGATATTTTGATTTTCTAAGACCTCTTTAACTTTTTTAGCAAAATCCAGGTGCCGGTCGGCAATAGGAATAACTTGAACCTGCACCGGCGACAGCCAGGTAGGGAAAGCTCCGCCGTAATGTTCTATGAGAATACCAAAAAATCTTTCCATAGAACCAAAAACGACTCTATGGATCATTACCGCTTGTTCTTTTCCGCCTTTACTGTTTATGAAATTGATGTCAAAACCTCTGCCCATTTTTTTGACATATTTGGCAACATTATCTTTAGTTTTAAAGATTTTTTTAAAGGCCTTGAGATTCCAAAATTCTTCAACATCCTCGTCTGTACTTTCTGCATTAGCAGGCTGGTTAAAATCAAATTGAATCGTACCCATTTGCCATTCTCTGCCAAGAGAATCTTTTATTTTAGAATCTATTTTTGGACCATAAAAAACTCCTTCTCCCTCATCAATTTTGTAGTCCATACCTTCTTCTTCCAGAGCTCTTTGCAAGGATTTTTGCGCAAAATCCCACATTTCCAAAGACCCCAAGTATTTTTCCGGCCGTGTGGCAATATAAGCCTGAAAATCTTTAAAACCAAATAAGTCATAAACATATTTGGTTAGTCTTAGAATACCCCTTACCTCATCAACAACTTGATCGGCGCTACAGAAAATATGGGAATCGTCTTGAGTGAATCCTCTGACTCTTGTCATTCCGTGAAGCACCCCCGCCCTCTCATATCTGTAGACAGTACCCAATTCACCAATACGCATAGGTAGTTCGCGATAACTTCTAGGACTAGACTTAAATATCTGAATATGATTAGGGCAATTCATAGGTTTGAGAACTTCCTCAACATGATAATCGGGTGCGCTTTCACCCTCTATATAATCATGTAGCATGATGGGAAACATGTAATTTATATACTTAGATAAGTGACGTGACTTTACAAACATGTCCATGCTGGCAATATGAGGCGTAAACACAAGTTGATATCCTCGCTTATAATGTTCTTCCCGCCAAAACTGTTCGACTATATTTCTGGATCTGGCAAGTTTTGGATGCCAAAGAATTAAACCGGCGCCGGTTAAAGGATTTGTGGAGAACAAATCTAACTCCTGACCCAACTTACGATGGTCTCTCTTTTCTGCTTCCTGAATGTAAACCAAATACTTTTCCAATTCGTCCTTAGATGGGAAACATGTTCCATATATTCTTTGCAGCATTTTATTTTTTTCGTCACCGTGCCAATAGGCACCGGCAACAGATATGAGTTTAAAAGCCTTGATTTCACCGGTGGATTTAACGTGCGGGCCGCTGCAAAGATCCAGGTCAACGCCACCCATTTTATAAACAGAAACTTTTTCGCCTCTTTTTTCAATCTGCTCTACCCAATCCATTTTATAAGGATTATTCTTAAATATTTTTTTTGCTTCGGCTACAGAAATATATTCCTGCACCATGGAATAGTTGGCATCAATCAGTCGTTGCATTTCCTTTTCAATTTTAGGAAAATCTGCCTCGCCTATTTTTTCGTCTAAATCAAAATCAAAATAAAACCCCTCCTTTGTTGCCGGCCCCATGGCTTTTTTGAGATGAGGATAAAGATTTTGCATGGCGGTATGCAAAACATGTTCGGCCGTGTGTCTTAATGCCCAAAGTTCGCTTTCTTCCTTAGACATCTTTTCCATTTTTTCATCCAAGATTTTTGACATATATGCTCCCTTAAAATAAAAATCCACCTCTCATCGGAAAGCATTTGATTGCTTGGTTCCATCCGATTTCGGTGGTCTTAATTATCTACTATCGTTATAGATTCCGTTCAGCTTTAGAATTGGTGAGTTTCTATCAAACGCTGAAATTAAACTTGTTAAAGAATAACTCATCCTTTATAATGCTGTCAAGTAGCATTTATCTGCGGTATAATATTTCAACTGCATTCGTAGTTCACTGGTAGAACGCTTCGTTGACATCGAAGAGGCAGAAGGTCCGATTCCTTCCGAATGCACAAATTCACCGCTAAATTGTCAACCCCTGGGGTTGACTAGTTGATTAATAGGTTCTATATACATACTATTAATAATTAATATAAAAAATATTGTGAGGCTTGACGATGTCGACACCTATCCGTTTAGATCTACCAAATTTTCCCTATCACGTTTATTGCAGAGGAAATAATAAAAACCCCATTTTTTATGAACCTGAAGATTATCGTAGATTTTTAACCAAACTAAAAGAATATAAAGATGACTTACGGGTGAAAATTCATGCCTATTCTTTAATGCCTAATCATTTTCACCTGTTAGCTGAACCGCTAAAAACCGGCACTCGTTCTTTAATGCATCCCCTAATGACGTCGTATGCAAAATATTTTTCACTCAAATACGATTTTGTAGGACATATATTTCAAGGCAGGTTTCAAAGTCTTATAATCGATAAGGATAATTATTTTCTAGCAGTTTCGAAATATATTCATTTAAATGCCATGGAATCTGGATTTATCAAAAATCCATACGATTACGAATGGAGTAGTTGTAAAGCCTTCTTAACCGATGCAGAAGATTCTCTTGTTGCTAAAAATGATACTTTATCGTATTTTTCACAAGATATCCCGATGGCGATTATAAAATATAAAGAATTTATTTTGTCCAAAGAAAAAACCTGTAATCCTTTTACCGAGGCAAAGCGTGGAATTCTAGGAAATAAACGTTTTGTCTGGAGAATATCAAAGATCCTCGGGAAAAGAATATAGAAAAATAGTATCTATCTGGAGTGCTTGTATGCCTTATTCAACCCCAGGGGTTGAAAAGGTTGATTAGCCTGTTTGGGTGGCGACAACTCTTTCGTTAGACAGGCCAAAGGAAGTCCCGTGTTTTTTAAACATTGACCAGTAGCCTTTTTGTTTTTTCTTGCTGGTAAAAACGCCTAGCCAGGTTTGAGAGTCTTCTACTCTTTCTCGTAAAGACTTCACCATAGAAATTAACCACTCAATAAAATTTACATGATAAGTCCCGGGATTAACCGGCATTTCTTCCATGGCGGCACTTTCTATTTCTTTGGTTAACTCTTTTGTGGAATTGGCCAAAAGTTTGAGTTCTTTTAAAAGGCTTTCAATTTCTTTCTTTAAGGCTTCGTTTTCCTGGTAAGAAAAGACATCCTTTTCAATTGTCTGGCGCTGTTTTTGAAAAGACAAAATCTCGTTGCGTTTTTCTATTTCATCAAACTCCAGAGTCTGGTTTTCGTTCAATTCGCCGCTGCCATTTTTTGCCGGCGTACCAAAAATTTGCCGGAAAGCGTTTTCGGCAAGATCAGAAGGAACAGAAGCGGCGTCATGGGCCATGCTTGCCGCCACATCACGTACCGCCTCAATAGGGTTATCCAAGGCAGGAACTATCCGCTTGCGCTTTTTGCTGTCGGTGTTTGACATAAATTGTCAATAATATTACTACAGGCCACTTATAAAGTCAAGCGTTTTTTGCCTCTTCAAAAGCGATGCCAGCTGGTATTTGTTCTGGTTTAGCGCGTTTTTTGTTTTTTCGTCTTTGGTTTCCTCTATAGCTTTATTAATTTCCTCATCGGTAACAGTTATTTTTTCCTCATCGGATATCTTCTCCAGCAAAAATTCCATTTTTAAGGTGTTAACTGCCTTTTCCCGGTATTCTGCTTTAAGCTGGTCCAGAGTTTTCTGGCTGGTAGACAAATACTGGTCAAGGGTTAAGCCGAGCCTTTTGATTTCATCCAGAAGCTGTGCCAGCTGGTGGTTAATTTCGCTGTCAATAAGCATATCCGAAAGCCCCACGCCTGCAGTTTCAAGGAGTTTGTCCATATTTTTGGCAAACTTTTTGTTCTTATCCTCTTCCTCTGTCTTTTTTTCCTCTTTGCCGGGAACCCAGATTTTGTCTTTGGCATTGGCGTCGGAAATAACCTTTTTATAATCCTTTAAATCAACAATTGGCATTTCGCAGGCCTTAGCCTTAAACTTCCAGTCTTTATTTTCAGCAATTTCCAAAGTCTCAATTTCCGGATTTATAATTGGTTTGAGGTTATTAGCGGCAACGGCGTCGCTGTAGGCTTTGGGCAATAAAATTTTTATAACTTCCTCGTAAATTTTATTTTTATCAATCTTTTTTTCCACTATTTCTTTGGGAGCCTTGCCTTTTCTAAAGCCGTCCACTTCAGCCGTTTTGACCACATCGTTAAAAACCTGTTCATAGGTTTTATTAACTTCGTTCCAGGGCAGGGTCAGAATAATTTCAAAGCCGTTACTGTCAAGACGTTTAAGTTCGTGAGTCATAATATTATTGTCACTTTCGATTTAACCGGGAATGACAAGGTATGAGTATACCATTTTTACTTTTGAAATGTCACCCTCAAATCGATATTAGGAAGAGAAAGGATTGGTTCGTTTAAATCAACAATATTCAGCTGTCCGCTCAGGCTGGCCAAATCGCTTTTAATTTTAACAACGGCAGAATTACTTGCCCATTGTGTCGGTTCCAAAGGCGGGGTGGCCGTAACCACAAAATACCCGGGCGTAATAATGGGAATTTTTTTAGCGCTGGGTTTTTTGCCGAACAAAGACAGATAAAGCAGAAGGGAAAAAATAAATACAGAAAAAATGCCCGAACCTAAGGCCAGAATTTTTTTCGTTTTAGGCGTTAACTGCCAGGTTGGTTTTTGCGCCTCTATTTTATCCTGGTTGGGAATGCCCTCCAGTTCTTCGTTTTGCATATTTATTCCCCTGTCATTCCCGATTAAATCGGGAATCCATATAATAATTTGTATAGATTCCCGCCTGCGCGGGAATGACAAAATAAGATATTTATTTCCCTGTAATATTTTTTAAAACTTCATTTAGATAAGATGCCGCCTCAATTAAATACTGGTTGGACTCGCTTAAGCTGAACAGCCCCTGGCCGTACAGCGTACCTGGATTTTGCCCGCGCAGAGAATTTAAAGCAGACTGCGTCTCGTCCTGCTTGGAAGAAGCCAGCTCATTTTTGTTTTTGGCAGATAAAAGCCAGCGCGAAGCCACAGAGGTATCCTGACCGGAGTTGGCAACTTCCGGTATTAAGGCGTCAAGACGGTTGATAATATCCGTCAGGCGAATATTTAAAACTTTTTCCTTAGCGCTTATAACCTCTCCGGCAGTATTCAGGGCGACATACTGGATAACGCCGGTATAGCGGTCTTCAAACTGCCCGGAAAGCTGCTGTAAATCGTTTAAGGTGGCAGCGCTGTCATATTTGGTTAAATGGTCGTTAAGCCAGCTCTCTTCCACATTGATTTTTGAAAGAAGCAGATTTTTGTCGTCCTGGTTAAGGCCGTCTGACTCATTTACTCTGTTTCTTAACAAATCCAAATACGCCAGAACAACAACAACTCTTTGTTTAAGAAATATTTTGCCGTTGGTTAAGGCTTCCTGATTGCTGGTCATAGTCTGGTAGGTCAGCCACTTGTTTTTTGAGGTCAGGTAGGAGTTATAGTTTTGGCGGTAGAGATCATACTGGGTATTATAGTTGGTTAAGGCAGATTGAGAATCAGCCAGGACAATAACAGAAAACAGAAAACAGAAAACAGAAAACAGGATAAAAAACCCCCCAAAAAGAAATATACGCTTCATAACTTAAACTTAACACAGAAATGTCTATATTTTCAATGTACAAAAACTCATTACCGTCATTTTGGACGAGCCAGAATAGCAGATTCCGGACCGTTATTTTTTCTCTTCAAAGACCAATTTTCCGGTTTCCACATTATGCGGTTCTAAACTTGGTTCCGGCAGGCTGTTCTCCATAGATCTTTCGCCCAGTACCCTGATTTCCGAAAGCAAAACCCCTTCGCAGTTTAAGCCCTTTTCGTGAAAAATTTTATTTAATTCGTCTCTTATTTTGGTTTCCACGCCTTCCCTTCTTAAACGCAGATTCTCTGAAGTTGTTTCGGCAATAACGGTTCTTATCCGGCTTCTGCTTACCGGGCGGACCACTTTGGAAACAAAATTGTCTCCGACGTTTTCCCAAAGCTGGGGTGCGTCATCCTTATTAATTCTGAAAAGCACCGATCCTTCCACGGTTACAACTTTGTTATCTGCGGTTACGGCGTTTAAGGGTTCGTCTCCCAAAGCTTCCTGCAAAGTTAAATCAAAACCATGGCGGATGGTATATTCCACGACCTGGGCGTTAAAAAGCTTGGCCACCTGCCAAAAAGGAATTTTTAAATGCAGGCCCGCTCCCCAGACTTTTTTTAGAACTCCTCTTCCCCGGTCGTAAACGCAGGCGATGTGTCCGGGAGGAACGGAGATAAAAAAACCGCCGACAACTTCGTCAACTAAGAAAGAAACTAAAAGTTTGTCTATATCAGCCATATTTTAGATAACAGTAAACAGTGAACAGAAAACAATAATAAATGAAAGATTACTCTTTTGTTATCTGTTGTCTGCTGCCTGTTTACTAACTTTGCTATAGAAAGCGCTTTCCAGCTTCCCCGTGATTTTATGATACCAGAAAAGCAGGGTCTGCACAAGCATAAGTCCGATGGAAAAAAGAAGAGTCGTGATGATAAACAACTTTTTCCCGGCAGGCATAAAATATAAATATATAAAGACAATAACGGGAAACGCAAAAAGAGCCAGCCTGTCTTCCCTGTTGGCAGGCCGGGCGGTAGAGACAATGCTTAGGGCTTCAGCAATAAAAATAACTATGGAGTTAAGTATGTTTAAGGGAACGCTGGGACGGGATAAATCTATGGAATTAAGAAACATCATATTAAAAGGCTCGCTGGGTTTTGGTATGCCGTGGTATAAAAGATGAAAATCTGCTCCTTCCAGACCGGTGGAGAAAATTCTAAGCAGCATTAAGGCAATAATAGCCTGTATTCCTATATCAATGGTTTCAGCTATTACTACCCGTTTGTTGCCTTGAAAAATTTTCCTGCTTTCTGCTTTCTGCGCCACGGGGTCATGGGCATATTTATCCTTTATTTCCGCCAGTTTTTTCATCATTTCCACTTTTTCATTTTCCGTTCTGCCCGAAGCCAAAGAAAGAGGCAGAATGATAATTCGAAAGATGATGGTAAAAATAATTACGGCAATGCCCATATCCACATGAGGATTAAAACGGGCCAGACCGTAGTAAATCGCCACCAAAAGATTAAAAAACGGCTGGTAGATAAAGGTGATAAAAATGTTTTCTATAATAAACATAGATGTTAAGTGCCAGAGGGGAGAGTCGAACTCCCACGCCATTTACGGCACACGGTCCTAAGCCGTGCCTGTCTACCATTCCAGCACTCTGGCTACAGGTTTAAGTATAACAATATTTATTTCCTCTGTCATTCCCGATCCCCGCCTGCCTGCGGGCAGGCAATCGGGAATCCATAAAATATTCTTCGAACGAAGTGAGAAGTTTTATAATAATAGTTCTCGCTTTGCTCGAACAATAAACATAGATTCCCGCTTTTTACGGGAATGACAAAAAAACTGTTTAAATCGTCAGGCGCAGGCTTAAGGTTTCGGTGACCACGGGGGCGGTTTTTTCTATCATTTCTTCAAAACGCAGGACCTTGGTTCCCCATGAGGCAGGAGTGACGGGATTGTAAACGGGAGCAATTTGCCAAACCTCGCTGGCGCCCCTGTTGACATAGTTTTCTTTTAATGCCTTAGACACATAATTAATTGAGTCGGGCCAGCTTTCAAAATACCAGTCTCCGCCGTTCCAGCCGTACGCGTTATAAGAATTAAAAGGTATTTCCCGGCCGAAAGTGGATTCCACGCCGGTTATGGCAGGCACAAGCCTGTAGTCCAGCTCGTATTTGTCTGCGGCATTAATAAAATCCCCGGCATAATTAACCAGAGGCGAATTGTACTTCAGAAAAAAATTGCGCAGTTTAACTTCGCGGTAATCAGCCGCATAAACGGTATTTCTTTGTACTGCAGACACGCTTCTTGGGTTCATAGCAGCAAATAAAATCAGAATCAATATTAATAAATATCTCATAATTTCTATCCTGTCATTTTTGATTTAATCGGGAATCTATACGATAACTTATTTAGTTAGATTCCGCATCAAGTGCAAAATGACATTGATTATTTTTCCCATAAAAAAATCCTAAAGTAATCTGCGTTGCAGAGAACCTCAGGATCTATAAAGGATAATAGCATAACTTATAGTATTTGTCAAGAGGATATTATTTTTACTGCAGGACATCCATAAAGTGGGTAACGCATTTGGCCCAACTGCCGCCCTTTTCCAGCGACGGAGGCGTATACAGTTCCATAAGTTTATATATTGAAGTTAAATATCCCATATCCTTAAATTTCTTTAATCCGGCAATAACTTTGGTTATGCCTTCTTCAAAACTGGCAAATTTTAAAGTCCCGGCGCTATGAATGCCATAGCCCCAGCAGTTAAAGGAGTTCTCGGGATATTTGCCGTCCTGGCAGAGGTTGCTTTCGCATTCGGCAATGGCCACAGGGAGGCGAAAATCAATGCCGTTTAAATCGGACATATTCACGATTAAATCCGCATATGGAGCCAAAGGCGAATTTCTTTTTAGAAGGTATTGTCTTAAAATCTCGGCCCGGGCATCGGCGGTTTTAACCTGTGCCTGAACTTCTCCGGCAATATTGGGAAGGGACATATACATGGAATAGGAATTATTGGCCGGTTTTATTTCCGAAACCATAGCCTTGTCTGTTTGGTCAAGATTGGCGGTTTGGGAAAGTTCCAGAATGCTGGTAAAGCTAATAAATAGTGTCAGTATGGTCAAAAAACACCAGCCTAAGATTAGAGCAGTCTTTTTTAACATTAAGATTATCGTTTCATATTTTATTAGCGTTGTCAAGAAAACTAGGAGGCGTCAAAAAGACGGGCGACAAAAAAACCGATAAAAGCCGCCCCCAAGCCGATAATAAGCATCTTAAAACCGTTTGCCAGCCAGCTGCCCACCATTGTTTTTGCCTCGTACGCGCCCACCATAAACAGGGAAATGCCGCTGACAATAACAGAAAGAATAAAAGCGCTGTGATGGGATAAAAAGAAAAAAGGAAAGACGGGAATAAGAGAGCCTATAACTGCGGCCAAACCGACAATTACAGAGGTCTTAAAGACCGCCGAGGTATTAACAGGCGTCAGGTGCAGTTCTTCATCCATCATTACATGCAGCCAGACATCCTCGCTGGATGTTATAGTGTTTACCAGCTCTTCCAGTTTTTCGCCGGAAAAACCTTTTTGGCTGTAGATTTGGCGTATTTCCTCTTTTTCCGTTTCCGGCACCTCTTTGATCTCTTTTTTCTCTCTTTCCAGCTCTCTTAAATAATTATCGCGCATGGTTAAGGAAGAGGTGTAGGCAACGGCAGCCATAGATATTGACTCGGCAAACATAGCAGCCAGGCCGGCTGCGATTAAAATTTTGGAATTGGTGGTGGCGGCAGAAACGCCCATTACGACCCCCAGAACATTAACCAGACCGTCCTGGCCCCCTAAAATAATATCCCGAAGTTTGTTGTCAGTATTATGGCTTTCAATTTTTTGACGCATAGGTTATTCTGTACAGCTTCCTCCCCGCCGGCAGACGTGATTGGGCAGGTTTGGTATAGTTTTTTGGCAAAGGCCGCTGTCGCATAAATAACGGGAGTAGGAAATAGAACTGTTTGATTGAAAATTTTGCCAAAACAAAAAGAATAACAAAACAGCCATAAATAATACAACTAAAATGAGCCAGAAAGGGAGACGGTATTTTTTAAACAAAATTTTTTTAATAGACATAATAGTTTAATCATATAAGAAACTGAAATAAAATAAAACTATTCGTCTGAACTATCCACCAGGTGGGTGGTTTGCTATGACACCCAGGAAGTTTGTGAACGTTTTTAACAAAATTCGAACTAATTTTATTTCAAGTTGTTAGCTCGCCTCGCTCCGCTCGGCTCGCTACTCCAGCGCGGCGCCCCCACCCGCCGCGCTTCCGAAAAAGTCGGCTCGAACTTCTTTTTAATGAATCAGCAACTCTCGGCGGATTTGAATTTTCCCTTTGCAGCGCTGTCTGCGGAGGCGGGCGCAGCCAGCGCTGCCCCCAGTTCCGACTCGATTTCTCTTTTAGTGACCCCGGAGCGATTCGAACGCTCAACCAATACTTTAAGAGAGTACTGCTCTACCGTTGAGCTACGGGGCCAGCTTTTAATCTTTTAATAAACCAAGTTCCCTTGCCCTTTTTACCGCTTCCTTCCGGTCTGAAACTCCCAGTCTGGCAAATAAACCTGGCCTTTTTCTATCCTTAGGGCTATGTCTGGTTAACATATTTTCAATACTATGTGGCCTATAATATAATATTTGCGCAATTTCTTTACTAGATAAACCTTTATTAACAAGAGCCAGAACTTGTAACTCAGTATCTGTTATAAAAGGTTTTTTAGATTCGATGTTCATATTTATGAGCGCTTCCGACAGGAGTCGAACCTGCAACCTACTGTTCCGAAGACAGTCGCTCTGTCCGATTGAGCTACGGAAGCTCTATATTATAGCAGTAAAAACCCTTGACAAGCCAGATCTTAAAGTTTTATTCTAAATAAAGATATGATTCCAAACGATAAGCTTCTTGATTTAACCGGAAAAGCTGCGATTGTCACCGGCGGATGCCAGGGAATTGGCTATGGCATTTCCCAACGTTTGGCAGAGGCGGGAGCCAAGGTGGTTATGGCCGACAGAGACGAACAAGCCGGGGAAAAAGCTGCGCTGGAGCTTTCCCAAAACGGCAGGGAGGTTAAACAGGTTAGATGCGATGTTTCAATAGAAAGCGACGTAAAAAATCTGGTTGAGGAGACGGTTGGGGCTTTTGGCGGCGTGGACATTTTGGTTAATAACGCGGGGATTTTTCCCAGCATTCCTCTTTCTCAAATGAGTGAAGCGGATTTTGAAAAGGTCATTAACGTTAATTTAAAAGGAGTTTTTCTTTGTACCAAATACGTTTCACAGCAGATGATTAAGCAAGGCAGGGGCGGAAAAATTATAAATATCACATCCATTGACGCTTTGCATCCTTCCACAATTGGTCTGGCTCACTATGACGCTTCAAAACACGGAGCCTGGGGTTTTACCAAAAACGTGGCTATTGAACTTGCGCCGCATAAGATTTGGGTAAACGCCATTGCCCCGGGCGGTGTTATAACGCCCGGAGTTATGAAAATGCAGCAGGGTGCGCCGGCTCCGCAAGGAGTGGATATGAAAAAACTTATGGAAGCCTTTCTTAACAAAATCCCTATGCACAGAATGGGAGAGCCGGACGATATTGGCAAGGTGGCTTTATTTTTGGCCTCTGATATGTCTTCATATATGACCGGAGCCCAGATTGTGGTGGACGGCGGCGCTCTTCTATCCTAAATTTTATCCTCTAACTTTTTCTGGATTCTTAAAGTATCAGCGAATTAGTTTACATACGAGCTCTTTAAAAAAGCAGCGACCTTCTTGTACAGTTAAGAGATAACTTAACTTTTAACCGTACTTTACAGGAGGTCGCTATGACTGATTCTAGCA
>JAMDAL010000028.1 GCA_023484305.1 Patescibacteria group bacterium
ATATTGGAAGATGCGGGTAAGTTACGGAAGACAAGAAATCGACTATGGAGAAGAGGCTTTTTATAACGATGGTGTTTATTCTAGTGAAGAGCAATTTAACCTTGCTCTTCAAGGGTTTCTAGAAAATTAACTTCTATTAAAAGGCATAAGGAAGAGATGGGCCTTATGGAAAATAGGTGGTAGAAAAAATATCTCAAATCTTCTTAGACGACAAAGTAGTTTGCGAATTTAAAAAACTATATAAAAAGAATTATGAAATTGACTTAACAGACCAGCAGGCAGTCGAGTATGGTACAAAACTGATAGGATTGGTTAGGGCTGTTTATGGAAATAACTTGCCAGAGCTTGACAAAGAAAATGGAAAGAATAATAATTAAACCGTGCACAGTTTTGGTAAGGTTTTTTAATGCCCCCATTGGACAGGACCTTACCGTTCTGTGCACACCAGTGGGGGTATTATTATGAATAATGAAGTTACTCTTAAATACGCTGAATATGCAAGAAAGAGCTCTGAAGACAATAAGGAAAGACAGGCTGCTTCATTGCCTGACCAGCTATTTATCTTGGGAGAACTAAAATCTAAACAACGCTTAAGTGTGGTGAATATTTTGCAGGAGAGTAAGTCTGCCCACACACCCCGACAACGAGAACAATTCCAGGAAATGCTTTTACTCATTGAGCAAGGAAAAGCGAATGCCATTCTAACTTGGCATGCTAATCGTTTGGCCAGAAATATGTCCGACGGTGGCGATATAATCGACTTGATGGACACGGGTAAGTTGATTGAGATAAAGACACCCAGTCGTATTTATCACAACACGCCAGAAGACAAATGGATGCTTTCAGTTGAGTTTGCAAATTCAAAAAAAGACAGTGATGACAAAAGCGTGGTGGTAAAACGGGGACTTGAGAAAAAAAACAGGGATGGATGGCGACCTGGAGTGGCCCCATTTGGTTTTTTAAATGATAAGGGTACAGAGAGTGGTTTTAGGCGGATACTTACGGACCCAGTGCGTTTTCCTTTTGTGCAGAAAATTTTTCAGATGTTTCTTGATGGCACCCCTACCATAGAGATACTGAGAATTTCGCACGAAGAATGGCATATAACTACTACGCCGCACAAACGCTTGGGCAATAAGCCATTTACACTAAGCCAGATTTATAAGGTATTAAATAACCCTTTTTATTGCGGAAAATATGAATATCCTGTTGGTAGTGGGCAGTGGCATGAAGGAAGCCACGAGAAGGCAGTTACAGAAGAAATTTTTAACCAGGTGCAAATAAAACTTGGCAACGTTAGTCAGACCACTACCAGACACAATTATGCTTATGGGCACACGATGACCTGTGGAACTTGCAGGTCGGGGATTATAGTTGATGGCAAATGGCAAATCATCTGTCCTCAGTGCAAAAACAAGTTTCAACTTACCAGCAGAAACGAAGACCGTTGTTCCAGGTGCGGACTTCTTATAGAGCAAATGCCTAAAGAGAGGATTTTTCACTACATTTATCACCGTTGCCACCGCAAGAACAAAAGCATCCCGTGTACAGAGTTAAGTGTCAGCGAGAAGGAATTAGAGAGACAAATAGACGATAGACTATCCAAAGTGGAATTAAATTCTCAATTTCTTAATTGGGCCATTGAGCAGGTTCATAAAATGCACGAGAATGAAAAATCTTTCAGAGAAACCACTGTTGAGACCACCAAAAAGGCTTATGATGATTGCAGGAAGCGGTTGGATAATCTAGTAGCCTTAAAAATATCTGTGGGCAACAGCGACGGTAGTTTGTTGAGCGACGAGGAATTTAAAACCAGGAAGCTAGACTTAGAAGCAGAACTAAAAAACATTGAAAAACAAATTGGCAATATAGACGAAAGAATGGTTCAGGCCAACAACAACACTGTCAAAGCAGTTAGTTTTATGGCCAGAGCTAGAGAAAGGTTTGCCACTACCAACCCAAAGACTAAACGAGATATATTCTTAGGTCTTGGGTCGCATCTAACCTTGCAGAACAAAATGGTGGATTTCCACGCCCCGCTTTATTTTGAAGAAGTGGAAAAAATGAAGACAGATACGCCAATTATAGGAAAACTGGTCGCATCCAACGAGCAGGGCCTTGATATAACGAAAATGGACGAGTTTGTCTCGTCCATTCCCAGCTTGTTGCGGGGCTGGAAATTGCATCCAGCCTGTGAGATTATGAGCCTCACGTGCGCTGTACACTACCCCGCGGTAAACAAGCCATTTTACCATAAAAGAAGATTTATGCAATAAAAATTTATAGTGTGAAACTAATTGCGATATGGTAGTTAATATTGGGGGAGTCCGACAATTTCATTTACAAGATTACTTAATCCCCTTAAAGTTTCTGGATGATTGGTATGTTTTTGCATTAGCCCTCGAACATATTCTTCCACATCACTTTTTTGCATTTTTTTAATGGTTGGGTCGTCGTCAGGATATACTTTTCCTTCAAGCCAATCAAGCGCGCGCTTGCGTTTGTTCAAATGTTCAGCACCTATATCATCAAGGGTTGCCAGTCGCATTTTATCATTACCTGATTGTGGATTAATTGCCCAAGCAATTTCTTCTCTTAATTGTGTTAGGGTAAGTTCTCTCGCCGATAAAATTCTTCTCTTAGGATTTTCTTCTGTCATTTGTTTTATTTTCTCTCTCTTACTTTTTTGTCAAGCCAAGTTTTTTTGTGGTATAAAGGAGATATATGTTTAATTCCAAAATCCAAGTTTATTCTGGAACAAGAGCCACAGGAAGATTGCATTTAGGTAATTATCTGGGGATGGTGAAAGGCGCTATTGAGTTACAAAATAAGTATTCCTGTGTTTATTCTGTGGTGGATTTGCATGCTATAACCACGCCGTATGATAAAGACAGGCTGGAGGAAAACACCTTAAACGTGGTTTTGGATTATCTGGCTGCAGGACTAAACCCCGAAAAATCTTTAATAGAGGTTCAATCGCTTGTGCCGCAACATATGGAGTTGGCATATTATTTGGGAACTTTATATCCGGTTTCCCGCCTGGAGGATTTACCAACCTATAAGGAGAAAAAAGCCCAATTCCCTAAATATGTCAACATGGGGCTTTTATATTATCCGGTTTTAATGGCCGCAGACGTACTATTATATAAGGCCTCTTTGGTGCCGGTGGGGGTTGATCAAGAGCCGCATTTGGAAGTGATGCGGGAAATAGCCAGAAATTTTAACCGGCAGTACGGAGAAACTTTTGTGCAGCCGCAAAGATTTGCCACCAAAGGCGAATATGTACCCTCTTTAACCGGAGAAGGAAAGATGAGTAAGACCAGAGAAGGAAGTTTTATCAATTTGACTGACTCTTTGGAAGAAATTAAAAATAAATTGGCCAAAGTGCCAACAGACAATGGCGGTCCGGGAAAGTTTCCAACCAGCGGGCCAGTGCACAACCTCTTTAAATTAGTAGAGTTATTTGAGGGTAAAGGAGAAGCAGAAGAATATAAACACAGGTATCAGGTGTCAGGTATTAGGTATCAGGATGTTAAAAAAGAATTAGCAGAAGCTATCTTTAAAGAACTTGAACCTATTCAGGATAAAAGAAGAGAGTTGGAAAAAGACACGGACAGCGTTAAGCAAATGCTTTCTGAACACAGTAAAAAACTGCGTGCCATTGCCCAAGAAACGGTGGAAGAAGTAAAAGAGAAAATGGGGTTTATAAATATATAACTATTTAGTCGGGTGTATGTTGCGAACTGTCTATTTCGGCGTATTCTACTGCTAATTTAAGATGTTTGGCGGAAATTGTTCCACCGAAAGCATTCGCAGTATGTTCTAGTTGTTTTTGCATAGCATTTTTTGCTTCGTCGCATACCAAACGACCGTTTTTTTTTGTAACGGCCCCAACAAGTTTTTCTACCATTTCACGATTTGCCATAATTAACCTCTTTACTGAACCAGATTTTACCTTTCTCTTTTAATAAAGTCAAATTAAAAGGATTTTTTCTTAAAAGAAATAGAATTGTTCTTTTCTTGCTCATCCAAGAAAAGAACGAAAAGAAGGAATGCCCTAGTTCGTCGTCAGTTAAACTAAAATTTCATTTGAGCGGGAGCCCTCGAATATCTTCTGTTTCCCTGCTCAAATTCAATTAGTTTAACTATGACGACTTCACTAAGGGGACCCCGCCAAGAAGTTTTGACTTTTGAGCTTTGAGTTTTGACTTACTGCTGTGTTATACTTGGCCACGCCTATGTTAAAACCAACCATTCCTTTTTCTGTTTTTTCCAAGCTGGATTTAAGAATTGGGAAGATAATAAAGGCAGAAGAGAAAGAGGGAAGTGAAAAGCTCGTAAGGCTCACGGTTGATTTGGGAGAGGAAGTTGGTCAAAGAACGATTTTTGCAGGCCTTCGCCCGCCAAGACAGGCTACTGCCCGCAAGGCAGGGATTAAGTCTTCTTATCCGACTAAATCATTAGTGGGAAAATTAATTGTTGTTTTGGTAAACCTGGAACCTAAAAAAATGCTTGACGAAGAAAGCCGGGGGATGCTTTTGGCAGCAGATGTTAACGGTAGACCAATTTTGTTAAAACCAGAAAAAAAAGTAGAACCCGGGACAATTATAAGATAGAATTCTTCGAACAAAGCGAGAAGTTCTCGCTGCGCTCGAACAATAACAACTATGGTAGAAACACAAGTTCCTAAAAATAATAATAATCACAAAAAAATGAAGCGTTTTGAAATGAGGATAAAATTTGACCTCAAAAACGTCATTTTGTGGCTTTTGATAGGTTTTTTTGCCCTTTCGTTTATCCTGTCTTTAACCACCCCTTCCAAATTTCTGGAAGAGAAACCGTTAACGACGGTTATTTCCGATGTCAAAGCCAAAAAGGTGAGTAAAATCGAAGTGGAAAACAACAATCTGACCATTACCTTAAAAGACGGCAGCCAGTATGTGTCCCGCAAAGAGGCCGGGGAAAGCCTGGTCAGGGATTTATCGGCAGCCGGTGTTAATCCGGATTTGGCTGCCATAACCATAAAAGACACCAGTTTGCAGGAAGGCTGGATTAATATTCTTTCCAATGTTTTGCCTCTGGTTTTAATGGCGGTTTTTTTCTTTATTCTTATCCGTCAGGCCAGAGGGGCGCAGGATAGCATTTTTTCCTTTGGTACCAGCCGCGCCAAGCTGTTTAACAAAGAAATCACCAAGGTGCATTTTGGCGACGTGGCAGGTGTGGATGAAGCCAAGAAAGAATTGGAGGAAGTGGTGGATTTCTTAAAAAATCCCAAGAAATATCAGTTATTGGGCGCCAGAACCCCCAAAGGGGTGCTTTTAATTGGACCGTCCGGCACCGGCAAAACTCTTTTGGCCAAAGCCGTAGCCGGCGAGGCCAATGTGCCTTTTTTCTCTATGGCCGGCAGTGAATTTATGGAAATGCTGGTGGGAGTTGGGGCAAGCCGGGTAAGAGACCTATTTGGCACGGCCAAGAAGAATGCGCCGGCTATTATTTTTATTGACGAAATAGATGCCATCGGTAGGCAAAGAGGCGCGGGAATAATGGGCGGGCATGACGAGAGGGAGCAGACCTTAAACCAGATTCTGGTGGAAATGGACGGATTTTTGCCCAATGAGAATGTTATTGTGATGGCAGCCACCAACCGTCCTGATGTTTTGGATCCGGCGCTGGTTAGGCCGGGCCGTTTTGACCGGAGAGTGGCCCTGGATCTTCCTGATATTGAAGGCAGAAAAGCCATTTTAAGTATCCACCAGCGGGGCAAGCCTTTTGTGGCGGAGGTTGACTGGGATAAAGTTTCCAAACGGACGGTCGGATTTTCAGGGGCAGATTTGGAAAACATGCTTAATGAAGCGGCCATTATTGCTGCGAGCCTGAACAAAAAAGCCATTGATATGTCAGATTTGGAAGAGGCAGCCACCAAGGTTAAATTGGGACCGGAGAAAAAAAGGCTGCAAAGCGACCAAGACAGAAAAATCACTGCTTATCACGAAGCGGGACATGCCATTGTTAACTATAATCTGCCGCATATGGATCCGGTGCATAGAATTTCCATTGTTTCGCGCGGTTTGACTTTGGGGCACACTCTTATCCCTCCGGCCCTAGACCGAACGCATGAGACCAAATCCCGGCTTCTAGAGCAAATTGCCGCCATGCTGGGAGGAAGAGCGGCGGAAGAATTAATTTTTAAGGAAATGACTTCTGGGGCTTCCAACGATATTGACAAGGCCACCATGGTGGCCAGAGCCATGGTGACAGAGTTTGGGATGAGCAGTCTTGGCCCGATTAATTTTGGACCCAACCAGGATGTGACAGAGTGGGGAAAAACCTGGTATGAGCAGCAAAGCGTCTCGCAACAAATGCAGGGCAAAATTGATGAGGAGATTAAAAGAATTATAGACGAAGGATATATCAAAGCTGTCAAGATTCTCAAAGATAATAAGAAAAAACTGGAATTGGTGGCGCAGGCTCTTCTTAAAAAGGAAACGATAGACGGGGATGAATTTGCCCAAATGATGAGCGCAAGACCATAAGCAAGATGAGCGCGAGATTAAGAAACCAAGACAAGCACAAGAATTTGTATGTACGAAGATCATTTGTATAAAGATTTAACTTATAAAATTATTGGCGCCGCATTTAAAGTTCACAAAATCCTTGGTTCTGTACATAAAGAAATTGTTTACCAAAAAGCACTGGCAGAAGAACTTTCTTTATTAGAAATTCCCTTTAAAAGAGAGGAAGCCATACCAATTTTCTATAACGGTAAAAAAGTCGGAATATACCAGCCGGATTTTATTGTTGACGACAAAGTAATTGTTGAAATAAAGGCTTTAGAATTTCTTTCTCCCCAGGCAAAAACCCAGCTAAGTTATTATTTAAAAGGGACAAAGTATAAAATAGGATTACTTCTTAATTTTGGTCTGCCTGGCCTGGAAGTACACAGAAGAATATATGACAGACAATAAATCTAGTGCTAATCTTGATAGAAAATCTCGTAGTATTCTTGTTCTTGTGGACGGCAACGCCGTCTTGCATCGAGCCTATCATGCTCTTCCCACACTAACAACCAGATCCGGTCAATTTGTTAACGCCGTTTATGGTTTTGCTTCGATGTTAATCAGGGTTGTTAAAGAGCTTTCTCCTGACTATTTAGTCGTTTGTTTTGACAGGCCAAAACCCACGTTTCGCCAAAGCATTTATGTTGCCTATCAGCATAAAAGGCCTCAAATGGACGAGGAACTTGCCGGCCAAATTGAGACAGTGCATAAACTGGTGGAAAGTATGGATTTGCCGATTTATGAAAAAGATGGATATGAGGCTGACGATGTGATAGGGACACTGGCAACAAAATTTGAAAAGCTTAACGAAGATATTATTGCTCTTGCCTCAACGGGTCCTGCCAGCCGCCCCGTTGGTAGCAGATTTTCTCCTGCCTGCCGGCAGGCAGGGACGGCGTCAAAACCGCCGTTTGCGGTCGACTCCTCGAAAACTGACCAACTTCGGCGTCTGTCACCCGACAATGTTGATTCTGACAAATCCTCAAAAAACTTGCCCAACACGTTTCGGGTCAAAACCATTATAGTTACCGGCGACAGGGATTTATTACAATTGGTGGATAAGGATATTAATATTTATATGATGACCAAAGGCATAAGCGAATCGGAAATGTACGGCGAAGAAGAAGTGAAGAAAAAGTTCGGTATTAAACCATCTCAAATTATTGACTACAAAGCCCTTATTGGTGATAGTTCTGATAACTATCCCGGAGTGCCGGGCGTTGGGCCAAAAACTGCGGTTGAGCTTTTGCAAGAATTTGGCTCTTTGGACAATATCTATAAAAATTTAAATAAAATTAAAAAAGAAAAAATTGCTAACTTATTAAAAGAGGGCAAAGAGTCGGCTTATCTTAGCAGGCAGCTGGCCACCATCTTAACCAAAGTGCCCCTTAAGCCGGACTGGGAAAAAGCCAGAATTAAAAATTTAGGAAGCGAAAAAGCCTTAAAAATGATGGAAGATCTGGAGTTTTACAGTTTAATAAAGAGATTAACGGGAAAAAACAAAGAAGAAGAAAACAAAGAGCAAAAAGATAAGGGCAAAGAAAACCAGCTGGGACTTTTTTAGAAGGTGGCACCTTAGTAAGGTGCCACCTTAATAAATATATGAAGATCGCCCTAGTGCATGATTTCTTAAAAGAATACGGTGGAGCCGAGAGGGTTTTGGAAGCCCTTCATAAAATTTGGCCGGAAGCCCCAGTTTATACTTCTTTCGTGGACTGGAAGGGTTTGGGCCCGCACAGTCAGAGACTTGGACAGTGGAACATTAAAACTTCATGGGCACAAAAAATTCCCTTTTTTACCAAAGTTTACAGCCCCTTAAGGTTTTTGGCTCCCTTATTTTTTGAAAGCTTTGATTTTTCCGGTTTTGACTTAGTGATTTCATCTTGCAATGCCTATTATGCCAAAGGAATTATTACCAGGCCGGAAACAGTTCATATTTGTTATTGCCACACGCCGCCGCGTTCTCTTTATGGTTATGCCACCAGAATGGATTGGAGAAAAAATCCCATTATCAATATTTACGGCCAGCTGGTTAACCATTATTTAAGAAAATATGATTTTTTAGCATCACAGAGGGTGAATTTTTTTATTGCCAATTCCCAAGCGGTTAAACAAAGGATTAAAAAATTTTACCGCCGGGAGGCAGAAGTGATTTATCCGCCGGTAGAGTTAGGTTTCAGGTTTCAGGTTTCAGGTTTCAGCAAAAAAAAACTTTCTAAAACCTCTGACCTAAAACCTGACAGTTATTATCTTTATGTTGGCAAGCTGGCAGCGGCCAAAAACGTCAATTTAGCCATTGAGGCAGCCAATAAACTTGGTTTTAAATTAAAAATTGTGGGAAAAGGGGGAGAAGAAGAAGGGCTTAAAAAGCTAGTTAGTTATTCTTCGAGCAAAGCGAGAAATCTAAAACTGAAAGATAGTTCTCGGCCTGCAGCCTCGAACAATAAAAACATAGAATTTTTAGGCGAAGTAAACGACGAAGAATTAATTAATCTTTATCAAAACTGCCAGGCAGTAATTTTTCCCGCAGTTGATGAAGATTTTGGCATAGTGCCGGTGGAGGCCATGAGTTTTGGAAAGCCTGTGGTAGCCTTAAAAAGCGGCGGGGTCGTAGAAACTGTGGCGGATGGGAAAACCGGCGTCTTTTTTGACAAACCAGATGTGGACGAATTAGTTAAGGCGATCAAAAAATTGGAAAAATTAAAGATTAAACCAGAAGATTGTAGGCAACAGGCAGAAAAATTTAGCCCAGAAGTTTTTCAAAAGAAAATTAGAGAATTTGTCCAGAATAAAATAAAATAATTGTTTGGTTTGACTAGACGTGCTAAAATAGGTTATTGCTTCAAGTCTTGAGTCCTTCCTCAAAAAAAGGTAACATTTCCTCAAACTAGCGGCAATTTAAATAATTACTTGTCATTCCCGCCTGCGCAGGAACGACAGATTTTTTATGTCAGACACAATTTTATCAGTTTCACATTTGAGCAAAGAATTTGACCTTCCCCGTAAACATTTTTGGGAAAGATTTTACGTGCCTGCCGAGAAATTTAAGGCTGTTAATAATATTTCTTTTGAGGTTAAAGAGGGCGAAATTGTAGGACTTCTTGGCCCCAATGGGGCAGGAAAGACTACGACTATTTATATGCTGTTGGGGCTTTTAAAACCAAGCAAGGGAAAAATTTCCGTTTTTAACCTGGATTTTAGCAATAACCGCGAGGCAATTTTGGAACAAATGAATTTCTCTTCTGCCTACAACGATCTTCCCTACAAACTCACAGTTTGGGAAAATTTATATGTGTTTGGCAGAATATACAAAGTTGATAATTTGAAACACAGAATTGAAACTTTGATAAAAGTTTTTGAACTGGAAGATATCAAAAACCAGAGGCAAAGCGGTTTGTCGGCAGGACAAAAAGCCAAATTGAATATGGCCAAAGCCTTTATTAATAAGCCCAGATTGGTTTTACTGGATGAGCCAACTGCCAGTCTGGATCCGGATATTGCCGATAAGGTCCGCCGGTATTTATTATCCTCTCAGGAAAAGTTTAAAACGACCATGTTAATCACCTCTCATAATATGGCCGAAGTGGAGGAAATTTGCGACAGGGTGATTTTTATTAATCACGGCAAGATTATTGATGAAGATACGCCTGAGGGTTTGGCCAAAAAGATTAAAAGCGTGAAGGTGACATTAATGATTAAAGACGGACAAAAAAGAACTTTGAATTTTGCCCAAAAAAACCAATGGCAAGCCAGTGCGGAAGGAAGATATGTGACCGTTGAGGTTTCCGAAGACGAGGTTGCCTGGCTTTTGGCCGCCCTGGCGGATAAAGGGGTTGAGTATAGCGAAATTTCCATAGACAAACCAAGCCTGGAAGATTATTTCTTAAAGCAAACGAGAGGGGACAGTTATGAAATGGCATAGAATTAAAGCCTTAATTCTAAGGCATCTTTTGATCTGGCCCAGAAATCTGGAACAAATAACAGATACGTTTTACTGGCCGGTTCTGGAGCTTTTAATGTGGGGATTTTTAACCGTTTATTTAATCGGCAACGGTTTAAGCCGGCCGTCATTGGTGACATTTTTATTAGGAAGCGTCATGTTTTGGATGATTATAAATCAAAGCCAGTATCAAACCAGTATTACTTTTATGCATGAGGTTTGGGACAGAAATCTTTTAAACATTTTTTCCTCCCCCGTTTCGCCCTGGGAATTTGTTCTGGCGGCCTTAATTATTTCTTTAATTAAGTTTCTTATCACTTTGGTGATTCTGGTTTTGGCGGCGTATTTTCTTTATGCGTTTAACATTTTTTCTTTAGGCTGGTATTTTATCCCGTTTTTATTCAGTTTGTCTCTGATGGGATGGGTGGCGGGAATTTTTATTACCGGTTTAATCGTCAGAATGGGGCAGGGAGCTTCTAGTTTTGCCTGGACCCTGCTTTCAATTTTACAGCCGTTTTCAGCAGTATTTTATCCTCTGTCAACATTGCCGGATTGGGCGCAGAAAATCGGACTGCTTTTGCCCTCCACCTATGTTTTTGAAGGCATGCGGTCGGTTCTGGCCCGGGGGAGCATGAATGTCAATTATTTAATAATCAGCTTTGCCTTAAATATTTTTTACCTTATCCTGGCGCTTTTGTTTTACAAATGGATGTTTAAGGTCGCGATGGAAAAAGGGTTGTTAACCAAGTTCAACTAGTTATGCCAGAACTTCCGGAAGTTGAAACGATTACCAACGATTTGAAACATACTGTGGTTGGCGCGGTGATTACGGATTTTTGGGCAAACAGTTCCAAACAGGTGATACCGGGGGTTAAAACTGTAAAAACTGCAGCAATCGGTAAAAAAATTGTTAGTGCAAAACGCCGTGCCAAACTAATACTTCTACAACTAAATAGTTATTCTTCAAACGTAGCGAGAAGTTCTCGTTCTGCACTGCAGAACTCGAACAATAAAAGTATTTATCTTGGCATTCATTTAAAGATGACGGGAAGACTACTGTTAAGAAGGAAAAAAGATTTGCCAGACCCCTGTACCAGAGCAATTTTTACACTGCAGAAAAACTCTAATGTACGTCATTCTGGGGAGCGGCAGCGACTCCAGAATCGATTCCGGACCCAACTTCGCAAAAGCTACGCTGGGCAGGCAAGACAGAATGACGAAGAAAAAATTCTGGAACTGCGTTTTTGCGATATCAGAAAATTTGGCTATATCAGACTTTTTAAAAACAAAGAAGAATTAAAAAGCGTGGTTGACTCAAAGCTGGGGCCGGAACCGTATTCCGAAAAATTTACTGCTTCTTATTTAAAAAAAGTTTTAGCCAAGAAAAACGTGGCCATAAAGACCGCCCTTATGGACCAAACTTTAATTTCAGGCATCGGTAACATTTATAGCAACGAAGCCTTGTTTTTGGTAGGAATTGACCCACGCAGAAAAGCAAAAAGTTTAAAGTTTAAAGAGTGTAAAAGTTTAAAAGACAATATCCAAAAAGTATTAAAAAAGGGCATAAAATATCGCGGTTCTTCTGCCAAAGACGAGAGCTATAGGGATTTATACGGTGAACTGGGGTTATATCAAAACCATTTTTTGGTTTATGAGCAAAAAGGCCGACGGTGCCAGAAATGCCAAAGTGTGATAGAATACCAAAAGGTTAACGGCAGAGGAACCTTTTGGTGTCCTAAGTGTCAGAAGTAATTTTTAATTTGAAATTCGAAATTTTTAATGAATTTTTTAATTTAAAATTTTAAATTGATTGAAAATTAAAAACTAGAAATTAAAAATTTGAGATAGCATTTATTTACAAAATAAATTATACGCATGAATAACATAGTTATCTCTCTTGGCGGTTCGCTTATTGTTCCCAACGGAGGGATTAACATTGATTTTCTTAAATCTTTTAATGAGTTTATCCGTTCTCAAATAACCGCTAATAACAGGCGGTTTTTTATTGTCACCGGAGGAGGATCCACCGCCCGTCATTATCAGGAAGCGGCCAGACAAGTTGTGGGAGAAATTACCGGCGAAGACGTGGACTGGCTGGGAATTCATGCCACAAGAATGAATGCCCATTTGTTGCGGACGGTTTTTCGCGATATTGCCTATTTCCGCGTTAAAAAACACTATGATCAAAGAGATCCGGTTAAAGAGCCGGTGATGATTGCCGCCGGCTGGAGGCCGGGCTGGTCAACGGATTATGACGCCGTGCTTTTGGCAGAAGAATACGGAGCAAAAGTGGTGATAAATATGACCAATACCGATTTTGTGTATGATAAAGACCCCCATAAATTTGCCGATGCTAAATCTTTACCAAAAATGTCTTGGGACGGGTATAGGAAATTGGTTGGCGACCAGTGGAGTCCGGGAATGAATGCGCCTTTTGATCCGGTGGCTGCCCAAAAGGCACAGGAGTTAAATCTCAAAGTGGTGATTTTAAAGGGAGATGATTTGGAAAATGTGAAAAAGTTTTTGGACAACAAAGAATTTACGGGAACTATTATAGAATAAATTTTCTTTGCTTAATTAAGCAAGCTAAATGTTCTTTCTTTGTTTGCGCGAAAGAAAGAACAAAAGAAAGCGCACCCTGTATTCGTCGACAGTAAATCTAAAGTTTCGTTTAAGAGGGAGCCCCTCCGAAATTCTTCGATTTCCCTTTCTTAAACT
>JAMDAL010000042.1:0-8880 GCA_023484305.1 Patescibacteria group bacterium
AAAATCCCCTTTGCCCTCTCCTGGTTTTCGGTTGTTTTGGCTATGGTTGTTTCCGGAGGCATTGGTATTTTATTCGGGTGGTACCCGGCCCAGCAGGCAGCCAATCTTTCTCCGATTGAAGCTTTAAGATATGAGTAATTTTCAGCTATTTTTAAGGAATAAGTAATAAGATTTATAAATATTACACTTTTTTGTTATCCTGAACTTGTTTCAGGATCTGTTGAAATAGATGCCGAACTAAATTCGGGATGACAATTGTATAGATTCCTGCTTGCGCAGGAACGACAGGCGAGGCAAGTCCCGCTTTCTCTAAAGTTTCGGCGAGGCAAGGGAGGTGAAAACAATGAAAAATTCTTTAGCAACGACAGTGTTAGTGGCTGTTATTGTGGCAGTATTGGGTTTTTTTGGCGGCATAAAATATCAGCAGATGCAAAGAACCAACTTGGGTTTTGGCAACGGCCAATTTCAGGGCGGATCGGCCGGCCAATCAGGGGGAAGGCAATTTAACAGAAACGGCAACGGTTTTAGACCGGTAGTTGGCCAGATTATAAGTTCTGATGCCAACAGTATTACCGTTAAGCTTCAGGACGGCAGCAGCAGAATCGTGCTTTTATCAGGCACGACCAAGATTGATAAAACCAGTCCGGCGGCAAAAAGTGATTTGACAGTCGGCCAGACGGTTTCGGCATTTGGCACGGTTAATCCTGACGGGTCTATGACGGCTGAAAATATTCAGTTAAATCCGGAAAACATTATGAGAGGGAGAAACGGTCAAAACGCCACCCCTTCATCCGGAGCACAACAGTAAATCTTGGGAGAGCTACGAGTTAAAGCGGAAAAGCAGTTATCTGTTTTTCCGCTTTTTGGTAAAGAATCTGTGTTAAACTATATGTAAACTAATAACTGTTGTCTGTCTATTTGGCATTCCCGACCCGCCTGCCGGACGGACAGGTCTAATCGGGAATCCACACCAAATAATTATTGTTCGAGCGGTAGCGAGAACTTCTCACTTTGTTCGAAGAATAAATTATATAGATTCCCGCTTTGCGCCACCGCTAAAGCTCTGGCGGCACGCGGTTGCGGGAATGACATAAGGAAGAAATGCTAATTTTATTTTTATTTGCATTTTTGTCGGGCTTGATTACAATTCTTGCCCCCTGTATTTGGCCGCTTCTGCCCATTATTCTTTCTTCAAGCGTTGCAGGCAAAGGCCATCAAAGGCCATTGGGAATAACTTTGGGAATAATGTTAAGCTTTGGTTTGTTGACTTTGGCTATATCCGCTCTGGTTAGAATTATTCCTTTTAACCCTAACGATTTAAGACTACTTGCGGTTTTAGTCATTGCCGTTTTGGGTGTGAGTTTAATTGTGCCAAGACTTTCTCAACTAAGCGAGACTCTGGTTGGCAGAATTGCTGGAATTTTTGGCGTAAATAATGCTAAAAACGGTAACGGTTTTACCTCAGGATTTGTAACAGGTTTATCATTAGGGATTGTTTGGGCGCCTTGTGCCGGCCCGATTTTGGCTGCCATTGCCGTCCTGGCGGCCACAGGAAAAGTGAGTTTAACAGTTGTGGCCGTTACTTTTTTTTATGTATTGGGCGCAGGTATACCTTTGTTCCTTTTTTCCTATGGCGGACAACAACTTATCGTTAAAACCAAATTCATTTCCCGCCACCTGCTTCAAATCCAGCAGGTTTTTGGCATCTTAATGATTCTGGCCGCTTTGGCTATCTATACAAATTATGACCAGTATCTGCAGGTGAAAATTCTTAATGCCTTTCCCCAATTAAATGCGGCCGGTAATATTTTTGGCAGCAATAAGGATTTGCAAAAACAGTTAAATGCTTTGAAAGGAGCGCAAAATATGGAAACTTCCAGTTTAACCAATAATGGTTTATTTAATACCGGTTACACCGCGCCTGATTTTAACGGCGGCACAAAATGGTTAAATACCGGTAGGCCTTTAACTATAAATTCCTTAAAAGGAAAAGTGGTGTTGGTGGATTTTTGGACTTACACTTGTATTAACTGTATTCGGACCTTGCCGTATGTGACAGCTTGGTACGATAAATACAAAAGCCAGGGTTTTATAGTTATTGGAGTCCATACCCCTGAGTTTGAATTTGAAAAAAACACCGACAACCTGCTTTCTGCCATAAAAAGACACAACATTCACTACCCGGTTGTTCAGGATAACAGTTATAAAATCTGGAATAGCTATAACAACCAATATTGGCCGGCGGAGTATTTAATAGATGCAAACGGCCAAATCCGCCGGACGCATTTTGGCGAAGGGGAATATGACCGGATGGAAGAAGCCATCCAAATCCTTCTTAAAGATGCCGGCAAAAAAGTAAGTTCCGGTTTTATTAATATGCCGGACCAAACACCGCAGGGGGAAATTTCGCCGGAAACATATCTTGGATCCAGCCGTATGCAATATTATTATCCCGACGGAAACATTAACAACGGTTTGAAAAATTTTTCCTTAGCCAGTAATTTGTCAGTGGACTCTTTTAGTTTGGGCGGACAGTGGAATATAACAAATGAAGCGGCGATAACCGGAGCCAATAGCACCTTAAATTATAACTTTACGGCTGATAAAGTTTTTCTGGTTTTGGTTCCGGGATCGGTTAAAAGCAATAGCAAAGTAAAAGTTTATGTAGACGGAAAGCTGGCTGACAAAAATAACGCCGGTTCTGATGTGGTTAATGGAACAATAACGATTAATAGCGATAGGCTATACAACCTGGTGGACTTAAAAGGAAAACCCGGTAATCATATTTTGAAATTAGAATTTGAAAGCCCGGGCATTCAGGTTTTTGCTTTTACTTTTGGATAGTTTGTTTCTTCAGCATTTCTTCGGGAGTAAAAGATTTTATTTCCTTAAATTTTTTAAAGTGCCGGTCATAGGTAACAATGATATCTATGTTATTTTCCAAACAAACAGCCAGATGTAAAAGATCACGACTTTCTACAGTCTTAGGGTATTTTTTCGCTAAATCCAGATAGATTTTTAACGCTTCAAAATTTATCTCTAACGGTCCAGGAATGATATTTAAGAGTTCCTCACAGATTTTTACCCCTTTTTTTATTTCTTTTAATCTCCAGGCAAAATGGATAATTTCTTGCGGAGTTTCACACGAAGTAGTAGCAGAGAACAAGCCCGCCTTGACACTTTTTAAAAAGTCCAGACAAGAACTTTTGTATTCAGAGTTTTTTTGGGCAGCATAAACAAAAATGTTCGCATCTAAATAGAGCATAGTTAGAAGTGTGGCAAATGAGCATCAGACATAATTTTTTCCATTTCTTTCCAGGTCATATTTACATCAAGATTAATTTTGGCCAGACGCCGTACTGCAGCAAGTTTTTGACGCTTCAGTTGTTTGGCAGTTTTTTTGTCTTGCGGCAAAGAAATTCTTACTACCGGTTTGCCTTTTTTCTCCACCAAAATTTCTTTGCCTTCCTGTGCCAGAGATATAAGCTCAAAAAATCTTTGCCGTGCCTCCGAAGCCCCGACTACTAACATATTACTCATATGTACAATTTGTACAACAAATAATAAAAATAGTCAAGGCAGTAAATCTCCCGACAAAATTTTGTGGGAAGTGTTATATGGTGGTCCAAAATAAATTTATTACTTTTATATCAGGTGTCTGGTTGACGATGTGGGGTGTATTGTAAAAATTACTTGTTCTGGAAATTATCTTTTATCCACCAATCAAGGTCTGTACCATATTTAAAGTTAATATGTTCTTCTGATTTGTCTGGAGGCTCCATTTCCCTTACAGTATTTTCAAAATCTTCATCGTTAACATCAAATCGGGTTTTATTAGCTCTATTTTCTAGTAATCTTTGTTTGGCAATTTCATACGGAGTATCAGTAAATATGGTTAGTGTTTTTAGGTTAAGTTTATCCGCAATCCCTTTTGCCAGACTTCTCTCATGTTTTGTAAAGTTTCCCATATCATAAATAACCGTGCCCCCTTTTTTAAAAGATTCTCAATTTGTTTATAAGTTTCCCGAAAAACTTTATTCCAACCATTTTGGTCTATATTTTCGTCTTTTATGTCTTTACCGAAAATAGCAAATTTTACTTCATCAAAGTCAACAATGTGGTAATTAAATTGTTGGGCAATTTTTTTGGCGATAAAAGATTTGCCAGAAAATGGGATACCACAAAAAATAAAAAGTTTATACATTTTTATTTACCGAGCTTTTTGTAGTAATAATTTAAACTGTTTCCCTTGGGAAAATCATCTATTTTTCCAAACGATTTATAACCTAGCTTTTCATAAAAACCGGGGGCTTGCCAAGTAAAAGTATCGGTATGGGCAATAGTACAATTTCTTTTTATGGCCTCTTTTTCTGCCAGTTTCATTAGTTTGGCACCATAACCTTTTCCCCGAAGCGATTCGTCTACCCAAAGCGAATCAATATGCATATCATTCCAGGTAAAAGTTACAATAATGCCGCCGTATGTTTTGTTATTTTTATCTTTTAAGAAGATACAGTATTTTTTCCAAGTTCGCTGATGACCTTGTTTTGCATGGTGGGCCAAAAGCCCAGAAGATATTACTTGAAGATCTTTTGAAGCTGGTTCTCCTTTTGTGACTTTAAATCTTAAACTGCTCATTTTTATATTCTAACACAAAAAATAGAGCCTTGTGGGGCTCTAAAGAGTTTGTGGAGGACCATTTACAAAGTTAGAACCTATTTTACCACTTTTTTGAACTTCATAAGTAAAAACAAAGGAGTTATGTTTTTTTCTTCATTTTTAATTATTTCATCATTATTAGGCTCAATCATTTTTTCTAAATAAAGATGTGCTTGGGAGAAAATATTAATGTAATCGGAAAGCAGATAATGATAATGCAATTGGTTTTCTTCTGTTGTATTAACAATTAATCCCGTCGGGAAATATCTGTAAACCTCCCGCGCAACTGTTTCACCTTTTTTATTTTTGATAGCCGGCGTATACGGAGGATTTTCAAAACAAGGATGGGTGATACTTACCACAATAAAACCATTTCCTTTTAAAACCCTAGCTAATTCATTAACAACAACTTCTAAATTCTCTACATTAATTAAGACGAGATTGCACAAGATAATATCAAAAGAATTGTTGGTTAGCGGTAAGTTTTCTAAATCTGATAAAAGAAAGCTAAGATTTAAGATGTCTTTACTGCTTTCCTTCGCCTTCTCCAGAAGCTTATTTGTGAAGTCTACACCGATAACCGATTTGGCGGTTTTAGCAATTATCCTGGACAAATATCCATTTCCACATCCCGCATCCAAAACTATTTTTCCTTTAAAATTTCCTAATAGCTTAAAAACGAAAGGATTTACAATAGATTTTTGCCACCTATCTCCTTCTTCTCTAACTAATTTATCATACCGATCGGCAAATTCATCCCAGAACAATTTATTATTTTTATTAATCATACTCATATTTTATCAAATCTTTAGTATTTGATGTTTCTTTTAATTGCAGGGTTGAACCCTGTTTTGGATTGTCAAAACAATCTAAATTTATTTGCGGTGGGTGTGGGATTTGAACCCACGATGACGTTTCCGCCATGCGCGCTCTCCAAGCGCGTGCACTAGTCCACTATGCGAACCCACCAATAAATTACTTTTCCAATTCTTGTCTGGTTGCTTCCTTGATAGCTCTATTTTCAGCTACGAGTCTTTCTGCTCCTTTTATGCCCTCGCCCGCCATTATTATACTATTAGCCCTATTCATTTCCGCCATCAGCTCCTTCGGTTTTTTTCCTTTAAGCGCTTTTCTTATTTCCTGCACCCTTTTAGTTAAGGGTGATTTGACAATATTAACCAATTTTTCCACAGATTCTTCCATAATTATTTAATATTTGTAATAAATTTGATGTTTATACAGAGAAGATTATAACAAAGGAGTTTTGAAATACAACTTTAAGAAAGGGGTATTTTTGGTAAAACAAATTCGGATCCCCGTCATAGGCGGTAAAAAACACGTATTTTATTTGGTTTTTTTTTAAAAAATTTTTTGCCTCGGTTTCGTTGTTAAAAGAACGCAAAAAAAGCCTGTCACTTAAAAAGCGTTTATACGGCTCGTTTATGGTCATAAGAAAATGCCCGGTTAAAGATTTTTTACCGGTTAAGCCGGGAATTAAACCGTCAACCAGAGATTTAGAATTGGCAACCACCGCCGCATTTTTAGGAGTAAGTTTTTCCAAAAACCGCAGGCCGTTATATAAATCCCGGGGCATATAGCTAAAACCGTAATTGGTTAAATAAAGAGGCTTAAACTGGTCAAGAAAAGTAGGAATAAAAGTTAGGGCGTTTATAGACACATATAAGATTATTACGCATGCCCAGACCCTGTTTTTAGACAGCTTATATTTTGCATAAATAAGATTGACGACAAAACCAAGGCCGTATAAAACCACAACTGAGTAAAAAATATAGACGGTCGGGAACAGCAGTCTAAACCCGGGGATGGGAATAATGTTCCAAAACGGAACAACATAGCCGAAAAGCCCAATAAAGGAAATAATCAAGCTCAAATCTTCCATAGCCGTTCTTTGTTTTCGCAAAAGCACAAAAGTGCCCAAAATAAAGCATATTCCGGAGATACCAAAAGACAGAGGGAAAAAATATGGCATGCGAATCAAATTTATTAAAAGATTATTGCTTTGGTTTAAATCCCATTGAGTCGCATTGGTATAAGCCGGGCTAGAGCCAAGCATATTTTTGAGAAAAATACCCAGTATTAGATATGTAATTAAACTAGAAGCGACGGTAAAAAAATTAAACCAGTTATATATTTTTTGTTTTTTATAAAAAGAAAACCTGAAGATTAATAAAAAGGCAATAGGAAATAAAAACAACCCCTTGGCATAATCGCTAATAGCCAAAAATAGACTGACAAGCTGAATGATCAAAAAATTTATTACTGAAAATATGTTTGTGCGTTTGGTCTTTTGATAGACACCCAGTATTAACCGGTAAAAAATTATTATTAAAATAGCAGCCAAGGTATTGGAAATATAAGAATTGGGTACAGAACCGAACCGGGAAAATACGGTATTTTCTCCCCGGAACAGCTCAAAGGCGCTGATGGACAATTGCCCGTTATTAAAAGATAAACGGGGAAAACTGGTACTGAATAAAAAAATAACAAAAGTTGACAGTCTGTATTTCAGGCTGCGCGGGAAAATATAGGCAATTAACAGATAACTTACAATCATAAAAACAAATTTAAGGACAAAAAGCGAAAGGTTATAAGTTTCAAACGACTGCAGTCCTAATATGCCTCCGATTTTGCCCAGGATAATATGGCTAAAATAAAAAGGCAGAGGTATAGTTTTTTCCGTAGTAAAGTTGTTAACTGTAAGCCAGCCTCCGTGCGCGCCCTGGTAAAACTGGTCCAGATAATAATAAAAATCTTCCCAATAGTGCGTTACGCCGATAAAAACATCCTGCTTTGGTGTTTGAACAAGCTCGCTAAAATATAGGGCGGAGGTGCCAATGGTGACAAAAAATGCCAAAAAAAATGCGAGTAACGTTTCCCTGCCTTGATTTAAAGCATTTTTCATATGATTTTGTGATATCATACTATGATTATTTTTGATTAGTTTTTCCAGAGGAAAAAAACTATGACGCTTCCGGCGTGGTTAAAAAAATAAAAGCACCTCAAATTAAGAAAAAATATATTCCGATTTATGAACCGGTATTGGCTGGTAACGAGATTAAATACGTTAACGATTGCCTGCAAAGAACATGGATATCTTCCAAGGGCGAGTACGTGGAAAGATTCGAAAAAGAGTTTGCCAAATATTGCAAGGTTAAATATGCGGTTTCCTGTTCGTCGGGCACCTCTGCTTTATTTCTGGCTTTAAAAAGCCTACAGATTAAAAAAGGAGACGAAGTTATTGTGCCGGATTTTACTATGATTTCCAGCGCTTTAGCTGTTTCTTATTGCGGGGCCGTGCCGGTTTTTGTTGACTGCAGGTTAGACTCTGGAAATATTGACTGCGCATCAATTGAAAAATTTATTACTAAAAAAACCAGGGCTATCATACCGGTGGATATTTACGGAACTCCGGTAAATTTAACAGAGATAGTAAGAATAGCCAGAAAATACCACTTAGAAGTTGTGGAAGATGCGGCTGAGGCTTTTGGAGCAGAATACCGGGGTAAAAAAATCGGCGGGGTCAGCCGTTTTACTGTTTTCAGCCTTTATGCCAACAAGGTAATAACAGCAGGAGAAGGAGGAATGATAACAACGAATTCCAAACAAGACCACCGTTATCTTAAACAGCTTAATAACTATTTTTTCTCCAGAAAACGTCATTTCTGGCATAAAAAAATCGGTTATAACTACCGGTTGTCAAATATTCAGGCAGCCGTAGGGTTGGCGCAATTGGAACGCGCTGACGAATTAGTAGAAAAAAAACAAAAGCTTTTTAGGCTTTACAAAGAGAATTTGCAGGTGGTTAAAAAAAATTTTATTCCGCTGGCAGTCGGAAAAAATTGTCAAAGCAATTATTGGCACGTGGCCTTTCGGGTTACCAATAATGAATATGATTTAATGGCCTTAAGGAATCTATTGGCCAATAAGGGGGTTGAAACAAGAGGATTTTTTATACCTTTGCATTTGCAGGAACCGTATAGGACTAAAAACAAAGATGTTAATTATCCTAATGCGGAAATGCTTTGTCAGACCGGCGTACTTCTTCCTTCCGGTCCTGGTTTGACAAGCGAACAGATAAAATACGTCTGTGATATCATAATTTCCTTCTTTTAGCATTAATATGGAATTAAGAGAATATCACAAAATGTTTCAGCTTGAGGATAAACACTGGTGGTTTTTAGTCCTATACGGTTCCTGCAA
>JAMDAL010000042.1:8890-11624 GCA_023484305.1 Patescibacteria group bacterium
GGTCTAAAAGTTCCAAAGCTCTAAAAACGTTTTTGCCCTTTCCCAAAGGCAATTTTAAAATATTAGATCTGGGTTGCGGAACCGGAGGCCTAAGCAAATTTCTGCAAAAATGGGGAAGCGTTTTAGGGGTTGAGAAGGAAAAAACAGCCGCCGGCTATCTAAGGTATAGGAAAATTACTTATTTATCCAAAGCAATAGATACCTGCCGTTTTTCACCGCAAAGCTTTGATCTAATCTGCATTTTTGATGTTTTGTACCATAAAAATATTAAAAACGATTTAGTGATTCTAAAAAAGGCACACCGCTGGCTTAAAACAGGAGGCTTGTTGTGTCTGACCGATTCTGCCATACCCTTGTTGTTTAGCAAACACGATATTATTATGCAAGGAAGAGAGCGTTATACACTTGGCAAAATGGAAGCCAAACTGCAGCAGGCCGGCTTTTCCATTTTAAAAAAGAGCTATATCTACTGTTTACTTTTCCCCCTTTTTGTTGTCTCCAGGCTAATTAACAAATATGTCAATTTTGCCACCGTTGGTAAGGTTAATCCTTTTGTAAACAGGATATTGTTGAATATTTGCAGAATGGAGGCCGGTATATTAAAAAGCCGTCGATTGCCGATTGGTTCCTCAATTCTTTTTTTGGCTAAAAAAAAGCATACTTGGCAACAATTCCTGACGGCAGATAACCCATATATCAACTCTTATCGGCCCGACTGCGCGGCTACCCGGACTCGAACCGGGATCAGCGGTTCCGGAAACCGCTACTCTGTCCATTAAGCTATAGCCGCAAATTTCAGCGAGAATCCGTTAAGCTACAGGAGCTTTTTGTCTAATTTTATTTAAGGCAATCACAGCCTTGGCAAACAGTTGTTTGTCAGCCGGAAAAGTCAAAGTTTTTCTAACATCCCCGGTTGACAGCCATTTGGCATCCAAAACTTCCCAGTCATGGTCATTAGTGTCGCCGGAAAGATATTCCATTAAATAAAAAGACACCGTTTTAAAAATTTTCTGGCCGTTAAAAGTATAAAAATAATTAGTGACAAACGGTTTGTCTAAAACTATTTTGGCGTTAATGCCGCCTTCTTCTTCCACTTCTCGTACTGCCGTTTCTTTAGCTGTTTCTCCGTCTTTGGTGTCCCCAATTAATCCTTTAGGAAAAATCCAACCCTTGTGTTGAGAATGTTGCACGACTAACCACTCAGTTTTACCACTAACATTTCTATAAACAATTCCACCGCTGCTAAATTCTTTTTTAGAATGACGTTGTTGTAATACCATCTTAAGTATTTTTTCTGACTGCGTAATTAAACGGATAAAAATAACTTGACCAGTTTTCGGCTTTTGATTTATAAGTATTATCAAAATAAAAATAGTCAGCCAAAACCTCTCGTAATCTAGTTAACTCTGACAATCTCTTTATATTGTTTTTATCGGTTATCGTTAGGTCTAAAAGTTCCAAAGCTCTAAAAAAAGAGAGTTTTGAATATTCTTTGTTTTTTTTGTTAGACCACAAAACAGCTCTTTCCACCTCACTACCAATATTAGCCATTTGGCTGAAAAAATTTAATTTAAACCATTTTTTGGGAGAGATACTCATATTTTTACAAGTTTTTGTACAATTTTTAAAATCTTTTCTCTGGTTTTTTGGTTTTCGACATTTCTGGAAAAGTTTTTTTCGGACGGTCGAAGATTAATCATGGAATCAAATTCCACCATTTTATCTTTTTTCAAACCAGGATATAAATTTATTCCCCATAAGTTTTTTTGTTGAGAACCATTTTTTAAAAGTAGGGCTTCTTCGTCAGCATGCAATTCGCCATCAATGACCATGATTTCTTTTTCCACATCAACCACAGCTTTTACCAGAGTCCCAAAGGAATCACTAGCTATCTTTTGTAAAGCTTTTAGCGAAATTAGTTTAGTTATGATTTTCATAAGTGCGGTGTGTATTTGAAAAAATCCGAACTGATTTTGCGACTGATTGGCGAGGCGGGCGGAATTCCCCCCAAACCCCCTTTCCGCCCGCCTCGCCTTGAAACGGAAGCGAAAAGGACGATTTCAAGTTTTTCGCGGGCGTTAGCCCGCTAACAAAATCTTACAGATTTTGTTCTTTGGCGGCAAATTCTTTTTTCAATCCGTTTCTTCCCAAATTCATCCAAAAATCCGTTTCTTCAGTATCGTTACCGTTGATATATTTTTCCTGATGAGCACCTAGAAATTCCATTGCGACACCGGCAAGAGCATAAGGATAAATATACTTTTTTTCTTCCTCGGTGAGCGGATTTAATCTACTATATTCATTTAATACCAAATCTATTCTTTCTTGCAATGTCGTGGGATTTTCCTTGTCATAAAGCAAATTAGCAACAATTACAGATAATTCTTGAATTCTTGGATACCAGTTGGCAACAGAAAAATCCAAAATATAAATTTTTCCGTCTTCGCCCATAACTACATTAGCTTTTGTAAAATCCCCGTGAACAAAACAATGAGGCAATGTATCCACTGGAATTTCAGAATATTGGGCAATCACTCGCTCAACCATTTTTAGATCATCGGGTTGAATAAATTTTTTTACTTTTTCAAACATAACTTTGATATTCGGGATTGCCCAAGAGTCAAATAAATAAGGAGGGCGGTAATCTATGCTGTTAATCTTAACGGCTTGGTCAACGACTAATTTTCGCTCCTCTGTATTAGGGACGCGTCCGAGTTCAATAAAATTTTTTCCT
>JAMDAL010000018.1 GCA_023484305.1 Patescibacteria group bacterium
TCGATAGATTTCAAAATCAGGGACGCTTTTAATCCGCATCGGCGTTCTTTATCGAAAAGATTTAATAATTAAATCCGCCTATAAAAATTCAGTAAAATTTATGAAGCTTAATCCGGGAAAAGTTATAACGTATGTTCATAACGGATCCGGAAGTTTGCTGTCTCTGTTCTGGAAAGAACTGGAGAAGTATTGTCAATTAAATAACTTAAAAATTAATAAAAGCGTCCCTGATTTTGAAATCTATCGAAAAGTAAATTCTGACCCAACCAAACAATTCTTTGAGATATACTTGCCTATTTATTAATTACCAAAACGCCAAGCTGATTAAAGAAGATGACAACCCCAGTAGTAGTCCTCCAAAAACATCTGAAAACCAATGTTCTCCCAAATAAATCCGGCTGATAAACATAATTCCTCCAAAAACAAATAGTCCTGCACCCCAAAAATATTTTTGATACTTTCCCAGTTTGCTTGAAAACAAAAAGAATAGTAAGACTACTAATAAATAGGAAGTTCTGGTCATGTGTCCAGATGGATAGGAAAAACCAGTGGAAACATAGGAACTGGGAAAATTAAAACCCAAATCATAGCGCAGCATGAAAAACGGTGGAGACGGATGAGGCAGATAAACCTTACCCAGGACTTCCACCAAAATGGCGGCAAAAAATAAACCCAAACTCCAAAAAACTTTTCGTTTAAAAAGAAAAAGGATAAAAATTGCTATTACCACCACTGAAGTGACTTCAAAAGAACCAAAAAGAGAAAACCAGGAAAATAAAGTGTCAAAATGACGAGAGATATGGTCCTGCAGCCTCACCGTTGTGTCAAAATCAAAACCATTAAGAAATTTTTTCTTAACCAGGACAGAAAAAATCACAAAAAGGGCCAAAATAAACGAACCTGCAAGAAAAAAGTTTATACGCTTGCTAATTTTCATACAGAATTTAACCTAAATATATGAGTGACGCAAAATCCCGCTGCAGCGGCGGTTTGCGTCATTTGGGCCTATAGGAATATAAGTATTAAACCAGCCGTAACTCCAAATATGCCGATAATTTTTCTAAATGATAACTCGTCTTTAAAAAAGTAGGCAGAAAATAATGTTACTAAAGAAATGGAAGAAGCGTTCACTGCGTTAACGTAACCAATATTGGGAGCAAGCTGAAAACCGATTTGCGCAAATAAATTAAAAAAAACTGAAGATAAGCCAATTAAAACAAGCACCGGCCATTTTTTATATTCTATATTTATTCGTTTAATTTTTACTTCCCCCATAATTGTTAAAGAAACAAATAGGGTCAAATAAAATAGGATTGTTACCACGTTGACGCCGTTAACAATTAGGTATTTTGAAGAAAGGGCCAAAAAGGCCCAAAGAAAAAAGCTGGCAAAAGCATACGGAAGCCATCTAATATTGTTTATCTTTCTGTCTTTTTTGGAAATCATGACTAATGCAGAAAAAACTACGATAATAATAATTGCTAGAGAATTCTTGATGGTTAACGGAGAACCAAACCAGACAATAGCCACTAACGTTGTAAAAACCACGTAGCTTTTAGAAATAATTAAACTGTACCCGGGATTAGGAGCTAATTTAATACTCTCTAAGGAAAACCAGTTACCTAAATAGCTAAAAAACAGGGCCATACAAATTAAAATTAAAAGATGCTGCCAAGAAAGCATTAAAGACAACTTAAGAACAAAAGAAAGAGCAAAATAAACCAAGCAGGGAATAGCAAACATGGCTAAGTTTGTAGTACTGTTAGGAACTTTTAGTAGCTGGCTTTTTCTGACAAAAAGATACAGCGAGATTGAGGAAAAAAACATAATGAGACTGGCAATAACCCAATTCATATTTATTTAAATATCTTTTGGAGAAAAAAGTTAACGATGGATAAAACCAGACTAAAAAGAAAGGCAGTCAAAAAGCCGTCTACTTTAAATCCGGGAACCAAGGCGCTGGTTAAAAGAACCAGAAAAGCATTAATCACCAAGGTAAAAAGTCCTAGGGTTAAAATGGTGATAGGCAAAGTGAAAATGACCAGAACGGGCTTAACAACAGCATTAACAATGCCCAAGACCACTGACACAACTAAGGCCGTCATAAAACCCTGAACGTGTACCCCGGGCAAAAGATAAGCAGTCACAAGAATGGCCACAGCACTGATTAGCCAATTTACAAAAACTTTCATAAGTTGATTATATAGTTAACCAAGTTAAAAATGGAAGAGATTATTTCTTTTTGTTAAAACCCAGTAGATATATAAGAGGCAAAATACCAACGGTGTTAAAAATTAAAAGACAGACAAACCAGCCTTTCTGGCTGTTTCTGGCGCTGTGCCACAAGGCCATACCTTTTAAAACCAACTCCACTACTACCAGAAGGACAATAAAAGAAAAGAAACCTCCGAAACCAAAATTTGAGTGATTAAACAAAAATGGCATAGCAAATTAACTATAATAAGTTTGGACAAAATTATCAATGTTTACTTAGGCAACTGCGGATAATGGCACTTTTTCCATTTTTTGCCGGAACCGCACCAACAAGGGTCATTGCGGCCTATTTTTTGGTGAGAAACCGGGGCGCTTTGACTTGAAGATGAAGTTGTAGACACGGCCGAAGCAGTACTAGCGCTTTGAGCCACTGCCTGGTTTTTTAATCTCTCCTGCTCTTGTTGCATTTGTTTAAGCTGGTCGGGAGCAATCTGGACTTGGACTTTGTAAATTCTATGGACGATTTCGCTATCAATTTGAGCCATTAAAGTTTCAAAAAGCGAAAAGGCTTCCTGTTTATATTCCACCAAGGGATCTCTTTGACCATAACCTCTAAGACCAATACCCTCGCGCAAATCGTCAATGGCATCTAAATGATCCATCCAAAGCTTGTCGATCACCGACAAATTAACCCAGCTTTCCACCTGCGACATAAGCTCTTGCCCTAATTGTTTTTCTCTCTGCTCGTAAACATCTTTGGCCACGCCTTTTAAAAAACCGCTGATGTCAGGGGCGATGGAAAATTGTGCCAATTGTTTATTAAGCTGGTCCTGCGAATTTTGGTCAAAGGGAATAATAGCGACAAATTCGCCGATAATCTTTTCTCTTTCAATCTCCTGATATCCTTCCGGCGCGTGCATGCTGACAATAAGATTTATCTCTTTGTCAACTTTTTCCAGAATTTCAGTTTTTAATCCTCTCTCTTTGTCCTTGGCATTTTCCAAAACTTTTCGTCTGGCTTTATAGACAATTTCCCTCTGCTTATTCATCACGTCGTCATATTCAACTAAATGTTTTCTGGTATCAAAGTTAAAAGTTTCCACCTTAACTTGTGCCTGCTCAATCGCCCGGGAAACCATTGGATGCTCCAGGGGAATATTTTCCGGCAGTTTAAAAACGTTCATTAATTTTGCCACCTGGTCTCCTCCAAAAAGCCGCATCACGTCGTCATCCAGCGCCACAAAAAAACGGGAAGAACCCGGATCCCCCTGCCTGCCGCTTCGGCCCCTAAGCTGATTGTCAATTCTTCTTGACTCATGTCTTTCTGTCCCAATCACATGCAGACCGCCAAGTTTTACTACCTCCTCGTGATTTTTTTGCCATTTATTATACTCCTGGTCATAATTGTTCTTTGTTGTCTGTTCTTTGTTATCTGTCCTCTCTTTACTGCTATCTGTTATCTGTTTGCTTGGCGTTGGACCTCCCAAAATAATATCCACGCCTCTTCCTGCCATATTCGTGGCCACGGTCACGGCTCCTTTTTCTCCCGCGTTGGCAATGATAGCTGCTTCTTTTTCGTGGTTTTTGGCGTTAAGTATCTCGTGTTTAATTCCTTTGTGGTTTAAAAATTGGGAAAGCAGTTCATTTTTTTCAATGGAAGTTGTCCCCACTAAAACCGGACGTCCGATTTTATGCATTTGTTCGATTTCAGCAACCACCGCGGCATATTTTGCCCTTCCGGTTTTGTAAACCAAATCCGTCATATCTTTTCTAATCAGGGGCTTGTTAGTCGGAATGCTAATCACTTCCAGGTTATAAATTTTATGAAATTCTTCCGCCTCTGTGGCTGCCGTGCCTGTCATTCCTGCCAGTTTTTCATACATCCTAAAATAGTTCTGCAGGGAAATAGTGGCCAGGGTCCGGCTCTCCTGCTGGATGGAAACATTCTCTTTGGCTTCAATCGCCTGGTGCAATCCTTCCCCAAACCTGCGGCCAAACATCAGCCGGCCCGTAAATTCATCCACAATTATAACTTCGTTGTCTTTAACTACATAATCCCGGTCTTTATGAAACAGAGTCCGGGCCTTCAGGGCGTTTTCCACATGGTGCACTGTGGCAAAATCTTTTTCGTAAAGGTTTTCCACTCCCAACATTTTTTCAATTTTAGAAATACCGTGTTCTGTTAAATGAGCAGTACGCAATTTTTCATCAACCTGGTAATCCAACTCGCCGGTTAATTTATCTACCATTCGGGCATAGTCGTAGTATTTTTTGGTCGGTTCGGTATCCGGAGCAGAAATAATATGGGGGGTTCTGGCCTCATCAATCAAAATTGAATCAACCTCATCAACTATGGCATAATGATGTTCGCGCTGTACCGTATCGTTTATGTCTGAAACCATATTATCCCTTAAATAATCAAATCCAAACTCGCTGTTAATGCCGTAAGTCACATCCGCCCGATAGGCTTCCCGTCGTTTAATTTGACGAAGATGCATAAGTCTCCAGTCGCTGGCAGAATTATCAAGACTTTCAGGATCATAAAGATAAGATGCCTCATGGATTATGGCTGACACTGACACATCTAAAAAGGAAAAGATTGCGCCCATCCAGCCGCAGTCGCGCCGGGCCAAATAATCATTCACCGTTACCAAATGACTGCCCTTGCCGGTTAGGGCATTTAAATACAAAGCCGGAACCGCAGACAGGGTTTTTCCCTCGCCGGTTCTTTGTTCGGCAATCTTTCCCTGATGCAAAGCAATAGCAGCCATAAGCTGTACGTCATAATGCCGTTCTCCGATGGTTCTATAGGATGCTTCCCGCACCGTTGCAAACGCTTCGGGAAGAATTTCATCAAGGGTTTGGCCGTTTTCCAGCCGGCTTTTAAACTCGGCGGTTTTGGCCCTTAGCTGTTTATCGGATAACTTATTAATGTCACCGCTCTTCTGGTTAATTTGCTCCACCAGACGATTTAGTCTGGTGATTTCTTTTTCATTGGAATCAAGAAGCTTGCTGAAAATGTTTAACATAGTCTTTAATTTTATCACGTTTTACAGAGGAAGATGATATTACTATAACTCTTAATAAATGTCACTTGGCTGAAAATTTGTTGAAGTTTTTCTTTAAATTCTTCAGTTTCTTTTTTATGACCGGAAAAATTTAGACGATTAAATATTATCACACCTTTTTGGCTGACCAACCGTACAAGTTCGCTCAAAAAGGCGCCGTTCTCTATTTTCGGCTCAACTTTTTCTCCCCGGTATAAATCAACAAAAATAATGTCAAAGATTTTACTTTCCTCGTCATTCTGGAGTCGCCGGCGCCCCCCAAAATAGCGGGTTACCCAATCAATAGCATCGGAATTAATTATTTTTAAATTATTTATTTTATCAGTTTCAAAATATTTTTTTCCTAATTCAATAATTACTTTATCAATCTCTACGCCAATTATTTTTGCCGGTGGATATTTTTGTTTAATCAGTTTGGCAAAGGTTCCCACTCCAAATCCGAGAATTAAAACCTTACACTCTTTGTCATTTTCGGGCTTGACCCGGGAATCTATAAAATTATATAGATTCCCGCTTTCCTGCCTGCCGGCAGGCAGGGCGCGGGAATGACAGGAAAGAAGAGGTATTATTTTTTTATAAATATCTTCCACTATGGATCCGCTTTGGGTCATATTGTTAACGCGTAACGATCTTCGCCCGAGAAATTCTATAACTTCGATGTTTTGATTATATTTTGATTTTCCTCTCCAAATTTTTTGGGGAAAAAAATAATATTTTATGTTCATTTTAAGGCTGATTACTTGACAATTATTTTACTATTTGTTTTATTTAATTTGGTTGCGTTTTTTTTATTTTTATTAATTATATTTTATCCTGTTTTTGGGTTTTCTCTTGATATGATTTTTGTCATATCCAAAAATGGAATCATTTATACAAACAAATTCCAATCATTTTCCCCCCGTCGGCTTTATTAAACACCAGCAAAACAAAATAAGAAAGAGCAAGCTTTCTCACTTTAAGTTTAATGGTGTGGCAAAAATTTCTGCCGAAACACTTGACTCGGGAATTAGAGTACATATTAACAATTATTCCCTGAAGCTGGAATATCCTAAAAAAATCTGGCAAAGGTTTCCTGCCCTGCAGAAAAAAATTTTTGCTGAGAATGTTGCCTATAGTTTAACTTTTCATATACCATTTGTTTTCCCGACCTTAAAAAAAATGTCCTATTCGCTGCCGGTGCCAATTTCCGAAGCCTTTATGTACAAATGTTTCACCCAGCAGCTTCCGGCCACAGCCATGATGGAAAAAACAAATTTTGGCAAAAAGACTTCCAACCTGCTGCGCAAGTTTTTTTATACTGAATACGTTTTTAACAACCGTAAAACGCAAATTCCCCCCTTTAACAGAATAAGCAATAAAAACAATATTGTTATGCCCTTTACGTTTGGCAAGGACAGCTTATTAACCTTTGGCCTGCTTCGCGAACTCGGCGTTAGCGCTCAGCCGGTTTTTGTGGCCGAGCCGCATTATCCGTATGACGAAGTTTTGAAAAAAAACCTGGCCGAAGATTTTCAGAGAGAATATAAAATTAAGATAGAATTCTTAAAAAACTCGCTGGGAATTTTGCGGGACCCAACTGATTGGTTTGGCTGGGAAACGCAATTAACCCAATACTCGCTTTTGCTTTTGCCTTATATTTATTACACGAAGGCCGGGTATCTTTTGTTTTCCAATGAACAAAGCTGCGATTTTGACCAAATAGATAAGGACGGTTTCAGATGTAATCCTGTTTATGAACAGTCCCACCCCTGGCTTTTGCAAAACAGTTTGCTTACGGGATTGGTGGGAGGCAACTCGTTATCCATCGGGACTCTGTTAGAACCCGTTCATGAAATTTCTATTGTAAAAATTTTACACCGCAGATATCCGGAAATCGGCAAATACCAAAGCTCCTGCGATTTGGAAGCCAAACCCAAAAACGGTTCGCGCTGGTGCGAAAATTGTTCCAAGTGCGCCAGGATGTTTATTTTTCTTTTGGCCAACGGCATTGATCCAAAAAAGGTGGGTTTTAAAGGAAATCTGCTTACGGCAGCAAAAATTCATCTTTACCCCTTGTTTGACCCAACCAGAATTAAGGAATACGGTTACGACAACAGCGAACCGGCCATAAAAGAACAATTGTTGGGATTTCTTTTGGCATACCGCCGCGGCGTTAAAGGAGCAGCCATAAACTTGTTTAAGAAAAAATATTTAAAACAGGCTTTGTCTGAAGAAAAACAGCTGAGACAGATTTTTTTTGGCATTCATTCTTCCACAACCGTTCCTTACTCGTTTTCCAAAAAAATCCTCAGAATTTTCCATCAGGAATTAGACAAATTCCACTAGTTATTTTTTGACAGAGCAAGCATAACTATAGCCTTTAAGTATTGTCCATAAGTTATTCCTGCTGCTTTTGCCAGCCTCTCTGTTCCGTCGGTTGGAGCAATTCCCGGATTACAGTTAACTTCTATAAAATAAGGCGTTTCTTTTCTTAACCTGATATCTATATCAGCGTAACCGCTGCAGCCGCATAAACGATAAACTTTCAGAGCTAACTTTTCAATTTTCCTGTAAATAGTTTTATCAAGCTTTGCCTGTTTTGCCGGCGTGTCTTTATCAAATTTATCATCCCATTTAGCGTTAAAATCCACTATCTTCCACTTTTTTTTATACGCACCTTTGAAAGAAATTTCAGTTATCGGCAAAACCCTGGCAGTACCAGAATTACCCAGGATGGAAACCCGCAGCTCCCTTCCTTCTATATATTCTTCCGCCAATACCGGTTGTTTATAAACAGCCAGCAGTTTTTTTATTTGTTTTTTAAGCTCTTCTGTATTGGTTGCCACAGAGTCTTGCTTTATTCCGCAACTGGAATCTTCGCTCAACGGTTTAACCATCAGGGGGAATTTAAAATTCTTAGATAGTTGAAAATTATTATTATGAATTATCTGCCATTTAGGGGTAGGGATGTTGTTTTTTAATAGCAGTCTTTTTGTTTTTGCCTTATTGGTTGTTAACAATATGGCCTTGGCGTTTGCGCCGGTATAGGCAATTTTGGCTTTTTCCAGAATTTGAGGGATTTTATGTTCGCTATTGGGCAAAGAACCAATACCGTAACAAAGATTGAAACAAACATCAGTTTTGAAATGTCTAAGCTGTTGGTAATTATTTTCTGTAACCTCAAATAATTGGCAGGCAAATCCTTCTCTTTTTAGATATTTATTAATTGCTTTGGCATCTGCAGTTAAATCAGTGGTTAACAAATCTTCTTTTGTGCCGCCTGGTAATTTTTTTGTGACATTGTATAGAATTGTTACTTTTGTCATTATTTTGGGGAGATTTTTTCTTTTCCAAGGTAGGGCCTAAGAACTTCAGGAATCAATACGCTGCCGTCTTTTTGTTGGTAATTTTCCAATATGGCAATCGGGGTTCGGGAGGTGGCAATGGCCGTACCGTTTAGCATATGTAAATATTCAGTTTTACCGTTTTTCCTTTTTACTTTAATATTTAAATTTCTGGCCTGAAAATCGGTGCAGTTGGAAGTGGACGTTACCTCTCCGTATTCGTTTCTGCCCGGCATCCAGGCCTCAATATCATATTTTTTAACGGCCATGGCACCTAAATCTCCTGTGCACATTTGTAAAACCCGATATGGCAAACCCAACCCCTGGTAGATTTTTTCTTCCAAAGACAATATTAACTGGTGCATTTTTTCTGACTCTTGTGGCAAACAATAAATAAACATTTCTGCCTTGGTAAACTGATGAACGCGGTATAAACCTTTGGAGTATTTGCCGTACGAACCTGCTTCTTTTCTGAAACAATGGGAATAACCGATATATTTTAAAGGAAGTTTTTCTTCTGATATGATTTCGTCGGCGTGTTTTCCTGCCAGCGTCACTTCGGCCGTGGCGATAAGTCCCAAATCTTCACCTTCAATGGTATAGGTTTGCGCCTCATTGCCTTTGGGCATATAACCGGTTCCCAAATAGTATCTCTCATGCACCAAATCAGGAGTAATAATAGGAATAAAGCCTTCTTTGGAAATAACGTCAAAGGCATACTTAATCAATGCCAATTCCAACAACGCGCCTTCATTGGTCCAAAAATAAAAATTTGCTCCTGCGACTTTTGTACCGGAATCAAAATCAATAATACCAAGAGATTTGCCTAACTCCACGTGGTCTTTAGGCTGAAAGTCAAATTTAGCGGGAGCGCCCCATTTTCTAACTTCCGCGTTGTCAGCTTCACCTTTTCCCAATGGAACATCGTCTGCCGGCAAATTAGGAATTGTCTGTAAAACATTATTGACGCTTTCTTCAAACTCCTTCAGTCTCGGCTCTAATTGGTTAAGTTCTGTTTTTATTTTTTTACCGGCCTCAATATCCTTGGTTTCTGCTGCCTTATTGCGTTGGTTTCGTAACTTTTCATATTTTTGCAGTTCTTCCCGCCATTTTTTATCAAATTCTAAAACCTTATCCACCAAATCAGGGGCAAACCCTTTGGCAGAAATTCCTATTTTTACTTTGTCGGGATTCTCCCTGATGAACCTTAGGTCAAGCATAGATTTTATTGTTCGAGCATCGCGAGAACTTCTCACTCTGTTCGAAGAATATTATTTATTGATAACGTATTTATACAGTATTTTTGCTAACTTTGCCAGCGCCTTACCCCGATGGCTATATCTTTTTATTTCTTCTTCAGTCATCTTTCGGGAATGATAAAATTTTTTAATTTCTGGTAGATACAAAAGCGAGCGATAAGGAAAACCCGGTGTTAATATACCGCAGGAAGTTTTAGCTATCACGCCTTTTATTTTGCCGGTGGCAGTAAAAATTTTACCGCCGGGCAAGACCAACGCAATAACTGTTACCAGTTGCGCTCCTCTTTTGTTAAGAGGCACATTTTTAAGTTTTTTTAAAGTGTAGTCAATTATTTCTTTGTCACCAATATCATCAGTGCCGTTAACCCAACGCCTAGACTTAACCCCCGGAGCGCCGTTTAAATAATCGATTTGCAGTCCTCCGTCATCAGCAATGACTGGTAGTTTAGATCTGCGGCTGTAAAACAGTGCCTTATGCTTAGAATTTAACAAAAAGATATAGCCATCGGGGTAAGGCGCTGGCAAAGTTAGCAAAAATACTG
>JAMDAL010000017.1 GCA_023484305.1 Patescibacteria group bacterium
ATAGCTACCCGGCGCTGCCACTGACATGACAACCGGCACACCAGGGATCCGTTCAGCCAGGTCCTCTCGTCAACGATCTTCCTATTACTAGAAAGCATCTAAGCGCCAAGCCCGCCTCAAGATAAGAAATCAATCCTTGTACGCAGCACAAGGAAATTCGAAGCACGAAATTCGAAATACTAAACAATTTTTCAAATTTTTAATTTCTTAATGTTTAAAACATTTTTGAATTTGAAATTTTGAAAATTAGAATTTGTTTCGAGTTTCGATATTAGAATTTCGGATTTTCTCGTGTTGCGCGCAAGGGAGAAGTCCCCGGAAGACTACCGGGTATATAGGCGGCAAGTGTACAATCCGTAAGGATCTAAGCTAAGCCGTACTAATAGACTGAAATAACTACTAAAATGGAGGTGGAAGTTAGGGATTGGACGTGGGGCAAATTTTTTGTTCTCATTTCCTATTTCTAATCTCCTATCTCTAATATTGGAGAGATACCTGGCGGCATTTACAACAGGTGTTGGGTTTTAGCTTTTAGGTTTCAGGATTTCATAGCTAAAACCTAATACCTAACAACTAATAGCTAATTTTTCCCGGTCTTTGAAGCCTTTTGGAACCACCTCTTCCCATACCGAACAGAGAAGTGAAACAAGAGAGCGGGTACGATACTAGCGGCGCAAGCTGCTGGGAAAATGCCTCAAGGCCGGGATTTTTAGTGGTTTTAGACATGTTCTGATATAATCCGACCAGGATTAATCGTCTTTATCGCATAAAGCGTAAAAACTATGGGAAACGGAAAAGAAAGAATATGTTTGCCAGGTAAATGTCTGGCCTATGGTGAAAAAGGTTGTCAAACAGATATAAATATACATTCTTTGTTAAATAGAAGATTTACTCCGGGTGAAGATAGTTCAAGGCTTGAAGGCACCTGTACGATCAACGGTTCTACCGTTATACAAGGATCAAGATGTAGGGTGGATGACAACGCTTATCTTCTTTTTTCAGAAGTAGCGACGCTTCTTTGATAAAAGTCCCCTCTAACCGAAACCGTTTCGGAAAATATTTTGTAGTTTTGTGTATAATAAATTATGACAATTAAAAAAACCATTATCTTACTGGTTTTAATCTGTTTAGGGCTGGCGAGTTATTATTTCTCGAGCCTACAAAATACCAAAGTTATAAAACAAATGAGTAGCGCTATGGAGCCTGCCATACAGAGGGACTCATTTTTAAGAGTTAAAATTGGTCCGTTTAAGACTACTGATTTTAAAAGAGGAGACATCATCGTTTTTACTTCTGAGGACAGAAAAAACGAATATGTTTCTAGAATTATTGGTTTGCCAAATGAACATGTTGAGATAAACGAGGGAAAAGTTTGGATTAACGGGCAAGTTCTTAACGAACCTTATTTAACAGCCTCAACAGTCACAACTGTTAACAAAAATTTAGGAGAGACGGGTGGAAATGTGGTTTTATCGAGCAATTCGTATTATATTGCCAAAGACAGCAGGAAGTATGCTTTGGATTCATTGTTCTTTGGGGCCTTGCCCATAGAAATGATAACTGGGAAAGTTATAAAAATACTTAAGTAAAAATTAAAGGTTAAACCTAGAACTTAATTCACTAATGTCTTCATTACAAACCCAAATGTTATAATGCAAAGTGGAATAAGGTATTTTCAAGGTCTGACCTCGATTTTGGCTTACCAGTAGTCCAAAGAGACAGATTTTATTCTCTAACACGGGAACCATCGGAAAAATGCCTCAAGGCCGGGATTTTTAGCGGGAAAAATGATATAATTCAAACAAGTTGAATTTATCTGCGATACAATTAACTTATGAAAAACTGGTCTGTTAATGAAAACTATTTAAAGAAATTTCCCCGCCGGTATAAAATCTGGAAATTGGAACAACAACTTAACTATGGTTTAGACGAAGGTGAAAAAATTAAAACTAAAGATTTAATTAAATATTGGCCTTCGGTTTCTCCCCGTCTTGATCCTTCCCGCCGCGAGTTTATTAAATTTCTTTTATGGGGCTAAAAATTTTAAGCAACTTCCAAAAGAAAGTTTTAGATTGTTTTAAAAAAACGCCGTTGGTAAAAAAGTTCTATTTGGCTGGCGGTACCGCACTGGCAGAATTTTATCTGGGACATCGCAAGTCAGAAGATTTAGATTTTTTTACTCAAGAGGAATTAGTGTTGGAAGAAATTAAGAAATTTGCCGGTTCTCTGGAAGAGATTTTTCCTCTGGATAAAATTGAGTACCAGCACGGTTTTGGCCTCTATACTTTTTTCTTTTATCCCAGGGGCGAGGTGGTCAAATATAAAGTTGATTTTGGCCAGTATCCTTTTGGTCCTATTGAACGGTTAAAAAACCAGGAAGGATTACTGGTGGAAGGTTTATATGATATTGCCGTAGATAAAGCCCATACTGTTTCCATCATGCCAAGGCTAAGGGATTTTGTTGACCTGTTTTTTATTTTGCAAAAAGAGAAAGACTGGAAATTTAAAGAATTGGTCAAACAGGGACAAGAGAAATTTGAGATTGTGGTTGATCCTGTGCAATTGGGTCAAAACTTGCTGCAGGTTAAAACGCTGGCTGACATGCCGATTATGCTGAAAAAAATTGATATCAAAGAAATGCAAAAGTTCTTTCTGCAAGAAGCAAAATTCCTCAAAAAAGAAATTTTTGAATAAGAATTGAAGGCAGACAAAACCGATTTACAGAGAATCCTCACGCTCTTAAGATGTGAACGCGAAGTACCGATACTAGCGGCGCAAGCTGCCGGGAAGAGCCTTCCGGCCGGGATTTTTAGCGGGAAACAAAATAAACGTATTTTTCAGTTTTTACTAATATTAAGTATGTTTTGTTTTTTTGAATTTGCCTTTATGCCGTGCCAAAATGTTTTCAATATCTTCTTGCGTAAAATCACCGGGCAGATGCAAATCGCCGGCGCTAAGCCCTAACATTTCATTACACCCCAGACATCTAACCGCAATATTATCTCTAGGACCTTCTTCTGCATATCTTACAGAAAAACCCGGAGTTTCAAATTCCACCGGAATACCGCTATTATAGACGCTGGTTATAGCAGCCTGTGACATTTCATGCATTTCCTGTCTTTTTTCTGGAGTCATTTCAAATCTGGCCATAAACAGCCCAATTATACAAAAAAGACAAAAAATTACAAATCAGAGTATTTTTGCGTTATTTCAACCCAAAACCTTCTCGTCTGCCTGCCGTCAGATAGGGATTATGCCCACAAAAAATATTCTCTCTTTTAAAAGAGGGCAGGTTAAGGTAAACTAACTATCAATACATCGATGTATTGATAGTAATTAATGTTAAGGTTTAACCTCAACTTTTATTCGGCGCTTCAAAAATACCCCGCAATTTATTGTGGGGACGAATTGAAGCAGAAAAAACATTCTCCATAAGAAGTGAAACCCCGAAATAACCTTTCTATTGAAAACTTTGGGAAAGGTCTGTTATTATTAATTTGATGAGAAAATTATCTTCCGGACAACTTAAAGCCGCCTCGGAAATTACCGGTAATATTACGGTTGCGTGGTTTTCTGCGGGAGCAATTTCGCCCGTATTTGTTCGTCCGCAAGATATTTTTGGCTTTTTATCAAGTTTTTTGCTTTCCATGATTATGGCGGGAGTATTTTCTGCCTTTTCTTTATCACTGACGAAAGGAATGAATCTCCCTGAGCTTACGCTCATGGTATCTTCTTTTTCCTCGCTTTTGCTCGGTCTGACTGTGTCAGAAACAGCTTCATCTCTTGGCTTACGCCATCGTGAGTATTAAGCTCGGAAAAATAAAATGATTGATATTGCCAATGTGTATTTTTTTGCTGCGATTGTAAGCAGTATTGCCGCGATTATTATTTGGTTTGTTTTTATGAGAAAGTAGGAAAAATGTGGGGAACTGTTAATCCTTATCTTGCCATTGCAGCCTATGTTTTAGCTATTATTGCTGTGATTCTGATTATTAAAAGTCTTCGTAAATAAGGTAATATTTTAAGATTGAATCTCAATTTTGGCCTCTCAACAATCCAAAGAAAAAGATTTTTACCTCCCTTGTAAACAAAGCTCAAATAAGCTAGAATACATCATTCTTTACGAAAGGTGGTATTTGTGGGTGGCAAAAAAAACAGACAACAGAAAATCCCCCTCCGCTAAAGCTACAGGGGACAAGCAAAATTTAAAAGATAACAAAGCTAAGGTCGCGGAAAAATCTTCCGGTGGAAAAAAAACAGCTATCAAGAAAAATGAGGAGAAGAAGCCTCTTAAGTCTTCAGTCGTAAGTCCTAAATCCTCAAACGAGCCCCAGTCTATGGAAGAGCTTTTGTCCCAAGCCAAATATCAAATGCCGGGAGTTAAACGCGGCAATGTGGTTGAGGGGACCATAGTGGCCATATCCGGCAAAGATGTTTATATCAACGTGGGCGGTAAAACAGAAGGCGTGGTCTATGAAAAAGAACTTCCCTATATTAAGGATTTATTGGCAGAGCTTAAAACCGGAGACAAAGTACGCTGTTATGTGGTTTTAACCGAAGACGATATGGGCAGGGTGGTTTTATCCTTAAGGCGGGCCAATCTTGAGAAAAAATGGGAAACCTTAAAAGACGCGTATTCTAAAAACGAATCTCTGGAAGTCAAAGCCGTGGATACCAACAAGGGCGGGCTTTTGGTAGATTATAAAGGGCTTAACGGCTTTATCCCTTCTTCGCAGCTTGATGCTCCCTATAGTTTTAAATCCCAGGATTTGGTTAACAAGATTTTAAAAGTTAAGGCGGTGGAGGTTGACCCCAAGAATAACCGCCTGATTTTTTCCCAAAGGCAGGTTTCCGGAGGCCTTCGCGCCGAAGAAATTGCCAAGATTTTGGACGGGATGGATGAAAATGAAAAGTGTTTTGGTAAGGTAACCGGCGTGGTGCCTTTTGGCATTTTTGTAACTTTGGAAAAGCCGGAAAAAGTCAAAGGCCTGGACGGGCTGGTGCATATTTCTGAAATTGCCTGGGAAAAAGTGGAAAACCCTTCTGATTATTATAAGGTCGGCGACGGCGTTGAAGTTGTGATTTTGGGAGTGGAGAGAAAATCCGGCAAGCTTAATTTGTCTTTAAAAAAACTTCTGCCGGACCCCTGGCAGGATTTGGCCAAAATGTACCAAAAAGACCAGTATGTTAAGGGCAAAGTTACAAAAGTCTCCGATTTCGGGGTTTTTGTGGAGCTGGAGAAGGGAATTGAAGGACTCTTGCATGTTTCCAAAATCCCTTCCGATACCAAGTTTAGCGCCGGAGATAAAATTGAATGCGTGATTGAAATAGTGGATCCGGTCAAGCACCGCATCAGTCTGTCATTGTTGCCCACAGAGAAGCCCATTGGATATAAATAGTTAGTTTGTTAGTTGGTTAGTAGAATCTTTAAACCCCGGGGTGATTTTCCATATTACCTGCCCAACTGCAAAAATTATTCGCAGGTAATAATTGATTTATCAACGCAGGATCAATGGTTTTGCTCTGAGACAGAAGCTGTCAAGGCGGGGTTTACCAAAAGCAAAACCTGCAATTGAGATATCGTCTACGCCTTGCGCGATTCTTGCGGATTATTAAATTTGTGATTTTTTAATATCAAAGTCTTTAACAGTCTTAATCAAAAAATTCTCAACTTCTTCGACAGAATAAGACTCGTTCTGGTAAGTAATATTAAAGTCGGCAATATCGCCAAAATAGGCAAGCTGTTCAAGAAAAAGACGGGGATTAAACTCTGATTTATATTTTTTTCGCGCCATTTCCATAATCTTTTCAAAATTAAAAACCCCTTTTTTAAGCAGAAAAAAAACATCCACATAATCCCGCCATTGGCCGCGCTGTCCGATGGTAAGGGCTTTATTCGCGGCAATATCCGCCATGGTAGAAAGATCAATGGAGCTTGTTTTAACCCTGGGAAAAAGATCTTTGTACCAATAATAGACAAAGTGAACATCAATTCCCTCGGACGTTTGGATTAAAAGAAGATCGCCGGTTTTGATCCTAACTCTTGTTTCTTGGCCAAAAACACGTAAAACCCGGCGATAAAACTGAGAAGAAATTTGTTTTGGCAGGAAGATATCAAAATCAAAAGATTTTCTATGATCTAGTTGCAGAGCAAGAGCTGTTCCTCCCGCTAAAAATCCATCTTTGCCAAAAGCAGTCAGTTTTTCAAAGACCTCTTTTCTTTTAGGGTCTAATATCTCGAGGTAAAGTTTTAACATATCTGTTGGCCGGCAATTTTTTATTTTCAAGGCCTAAAAGGATATTTTTACAGAAATTAAAAGAAGAAAAACTGTAAATTTTGGCCGGTTTTTCAATAAAAACCTGTTTGATAACAGAGAGAGGATAGGTTCTTAAAAGCCATTGTAATTCTTCTAAAAAGCCCAGACTTAAGATTTGATTGACGATATAATTCTTATTTTTATTTAAATCTAAATCATCAATCCCAACCGACCAAAGAGTTCCCTGCAATTTTTTGGGAATTTTTTGCGATTTGCCACCATTCATATGACTAATTATACCATAATTTTTCCCCGGAGGCTTCTAAAAACCACCTCTTTTGTCATGGCAAGCGACCAAAGGGAGCGTGACAATCTCATATGCTCGATTCTAGAGATTGCTTCGTCGTCTGCAACTTTTCGCAATGACAAAAATAGAGAAAGTTTGTGTTAAAATAAGTCATGTCAAAGTCTTCTTCTTTTGTTTGCCAGCAATGCGGATATAATTCCCCTCAATGGTTAGGCCGGTGTCCCAATTGTCAGGCATGGAATAGCCTGGTGGAAACCATATCAGAAAACAGAAAACAGAAAACAGTAAACAGAAAACAGAAAACAGGAAACAATAAACCGCAGGCATTAAAAGATATTTCTCTTAAAGAAAGCCGGAGAATTCCCACGGGCTTTGAAGAGTTGGATAGGGTGGTAGGTGGAGGAATCGTCCCCGGTTCGGTTATTCTTTTGGCCGGAGACCCGGGAATCGGAAAATCAACCCTGCTTCTTCAGGTCTGTCACAAACTTTGCGGACTATATGTTTCCGGAGAAGAAAGTGTGGAACAGGTCAAAATCCGGGCGGAAAGACTGGGTTTAAATGGCAATAAAATGACATTATTAGCTGATACAGACACGGATAATATTTGTGAACAGATAGAGCAATTTAAGCCGTCATTTGTAGTTATTGATTCTATACAAACCATGGAAACATTGGACTTAACCGGTATGGCCGGAGCAGTGGGGCAGGTCCGGGAATCTGCCAGCCGCTTTATAAGATGCGCCAAAGAAATGACTATACCTATTATAATAGTCGGGCATGTGACCAAAGAAGGCATGATTGCCGGACCCAAGGTTTTGGAGCATCTGGTGGATACGGTTTTATATCTGGAAGGAGAAAGATTCCAACTACTTAGACTTTTGCGTGTTGCCAAGAATCGCTTTGGGCCGGTGGACGAGGTGGGGGTTTTTGAAATGAATGATAATGGGATGAAAGATGTCAAAAACCCCTCGCAGTTGTTTCTTGGTCAGACAACAGATAACAGTAAACAGTTAACTGGATCTGTCACGGTTTGTACTATGGAAGGAACCAGGCCCATATTGGCGGAAATTCAGGCGTTGGTGGTTTCAAGTAAATTAACCATCCCCAGACGGGTGGCTAGCGGTGTTGATTTTAACAGGCTGCAGTTAATTTTGGCAGTTTTGCAAAAAAGGCTGGGTATGCCCTTGTATGAATATGATGTATATGTGAACGTGGCCGGAGGTTTAAAAATTAACGAGCCGGCAGCCGACTTGGCAATTGCTTTGGCCATTATCTCCTCTTTTAAAAATAAAGCCCTTTCCAAAATGTTATGTGCGGTCGGAGAAATCGGGCTTCTGGGAGAAATCAGACGGGTGGGAAGTCTGGAAAAAAGGATTAAAGAAGCCAAAAGGATGGGGTATACAAGCGTTATTTCTCCTCAACAGTATTCTTCAATTTTGGAAGCAACGAAAAATCTTTAACTGGTCCTGTCAGACGCCTTTAAATGTTGTCATTCCGAGAGTAGCGAGGAATCTCTCGACTTGTTCGAGATTTTACTCGCATTCGCGAGACCTGCCTGCCGGTCAGGCAGGGATCCTTCACTACGTTCAGGATGACAAGACTAGAGCTGCCACGTTAGTTTGAACCTATAGTTTACATTTTTTCTCTTTCCCCAACTTTTCCACATTCCTGCAAAGCAGAATCTTATATTTAAACAGGGCTTAACAACGGCCTAAATTATTATAGATAAACTATAGGTCTTACATTTTTAACAAGTATATTTTCTATAGGTTGACAAGCCTTGACAAACGGTGGTACAATATTTTTGCTGTCTTGGGAGAGTAGTAATGTTAAAAAAATTATTGAGTTTGTTAAAGATACTGATAGCCAAATGGTTTGGTCAAAACAGGCAGAGAAAATACGTCAGCAGGCAGAAAATTGCCATAGAAGAGGCAAGGGAACAAATTAAAAGAATCAGGGCCAAGGGATTAAGTCTGCCAATTTTTACATTATAAAAGAGGACCCGCCGAAATTTACTTTTCGCCCTCGGCTCAAAGAGCATTTTCTGGCGGGTTAAGGAAAACTAAATTCGCTAACGCTTATTAAGTTTTCCTAAAGAAAAGAGCATCACTATCGCTAGTCTTGGGAGAGCTACGAGTAGTAATGCTCCTTTAGGCATCAATCATCAGGCAGGCGATGATCGATGGTCTATTTAAAACAGATATCACCTGTGAAAAATTTTGTCAAGAAATTTTTTTGAACCTAAAACTGCCCCGATAGAGCATATTAACAACCTGTAAAAACTGCCCCGAAATGTTATACGTTAAACTTTTTAAATTAGCGCTGAATATTTTAGCTTTATTTGCCCTGGTGTTTATTACCAGCAGTCCTAAATTTTTAGGACAGTAATATGAAAACTGCTAAAAGAATACTATTCAACAAAACTTTTAAAATAGGTTTCCTACTGGCCCTTTCTCTTTTTCTCTTTTTAGCTTTTGGTAGTATTCTACAAAACTGGACTAATAACAATAAAACTTTTGCTTCGTCGTGTCCGGTAGTTAATGGCCAGCCGGATATGACTAATGAGACCTGTCAAAACTACGCGGATTCTATTCCCGGATCCGGAGTTAGTGGCGGAAAAACCTGGGTACCATGGACAGATTCAAGCGGAAACACTTATTATTCAAGTCCGGCAGAAAACCCGGACCCCAGCAACAGGCCGCAGCATAACGAACAACCGCCTCCGCCCTCAACCCCTTCCTGTGTGCCAACATCTGTTTCCTGCGGCGGCTGTTCGGTTTCCTGCGGAACAGGGGTGCAAAGCTGTTCTGACGGATGCAGCACCTATACCCAGTCCTGCAATAACCAGCCCTGCAGTACGCCCACACCCACCCCGACTAATACGCCAACACCCACTCCCACCTTAACTTTGACGCCGACTCCGACTGTTACTCCCACGCCAACAGTGACGCCAACGCCGACTTTAACGCCAACTCCCACTCCAACCCCCGGCCCGTATTCGCCGGTTTGCGATTATTTAACCGCCAGTCCGACGACAGGATTGGCGCCGTTAACGGTTTATTTTACCGGCGCGGGCCATGGAGTTAACGGAGGGTATATAACCTCTTACAAATTTGATTTTGGCAATGGCAGCGTCAGCCAGCAGTCTTCAAATACAATTAACTATACTTACGGCCAGCCGGGAAACTACAAAGCAGTTTTAACCGTCTATGACAATCAGGGACTTTCGGGAAATTCCGGCAATTGCCAAATTAATATTATTCCTTACAGCCCGGTGGTAACTCCGCCTCCTTCCCAACCCAAGGCAGGAACAGAAACCAATATCACTATCGGATTGCTTTTCAGTCTTTTGGCTGGTATAATCGTGCGGAAACAGAGTTTGCTTAATATTCTTCGAACGAAGTGAGAAGTTTACTTCGATTTTAAGAGAAGTTCTCGCTACGCTCGAACAATAAAAACAACTAACCATTCGGCTTTCTGGTTGGGGATGATAGATAGGGCAGGTTTATCATCCCCAATCGGGAAGCCGATATTTTTTAATATTTATGAATTACCAATTTAAAGCTTTTGGCAATATTTTAATTTTGTTTGCCCTTATTGGGTTAAGTTTTATTTTTTTGCCGCCGGTCAGACAGGAGGCCAAATACCAATTTTCCCAGCTTTTAAAAATTGAGCCGGCAAAAAACATTGTTC
>JAMDAL010000029.1 GCA_023484305.1 Patescibacteria group bacterium
TTCTAAAATGCTTCATATCTATTCCTGTCTGCCTCGTCAAAAACAACCGAGGAAAAGGCAATAGGACGAAATGCTTTCATATTTATCAGGTCCTTAATTCTTCCCGGTGTGGCAATGACAAAGCTGGGGCAGCGGGAAAGCTCCCATATCTGTTTTCTGATGTTTTCTCCTCCTATGCAAAGACAGGAATAGATATGAAGCATTTTAGAAAAGGCCGTAAGCTCGTCTCTGATTTGAACTGCCAGTTCCCTCGTGGGAGTTAAAATCAAAACTTTTTGGTTTCTGTCTTTTACCACTTTGTTAATCAGGGGAATAAGAAAGGCTGCGGTTTTTCCGGTGCCGGTATCGGCCACTCCGACCAAATCCAAACCGTTAAGAATGGGTTCAATGGCTTTATCTTGGATAGGAGTGGGGGTTTTATACCCCTTGTCCAAAATGTTCTTTTTTAATTGTTCCGAAATGGAAAAATCAAATATTTGGTGAGAGGCTAAATATTCCTCTTGATGGTAAGGTGTTGTAAAAGAGTTAATTAATAAAGTAGGGTTAAAGGATTTAATGTTTCCTGCGCCCTGATTATTATTGCGGCTGAAACGCCTTGGCCTTTGTCTGAATTGACTATACATATATATAACTGCAATTGAGAGAACGAAACTGCCTAAATATGAAAGATATAAGGGTTCTTAGAAAAGATACAAAATGAGTTAAATGCTTGAGGTATCTTTTATCTTATAAAACTCAAAATAAAATTTATTTAAGCAGATTTATTCTTTCAATCTGCTACTAATATAATAACTATTATACTCCTGATTTTAGAAAAATCAATCGGCAGATGGTTTTATGTTCAAAGCGTGTATTATGGCCTCGCGGATATTCTTGCCGCCAAACCACCCGTTAAGAAAAACAATGGCGTGCTTGCTCTGATTGGATTGCTTCAGATAGTATTTATTGATGTGACCGCCTCTTTTAAGAAGCGTTTCAACCAAACTGATAAGCGGGGTAATGTTGTTTATAAACTATTATAACACAAAAATTAGTTGGAAGTTTTTTAGTATTGGCTGCGGGCAATAAATAACGTTAGAACTATTCTAATTCAACTGAAATCTGCCAATATTGTTCGTTATAATCATGTTTTTGGATAAGTAATACACCTCTGTATCTCTTTTGAGCCGCCTTGTTTAAATTGATAAGTGCGTTATATCCTGCTTTTTTATGATGATCTGATATAACAGGAGATAATCTTGACTTTGTAGGTTGGTACTGGTGGTTAGGAATATAATCTGCAGACCATATATCTGTTAAGGCTTGTTTGCTTGGATCAGACCCAAATCTAAGATAGATTCCTGTACCTTTACTAATGAACATGGCTTGTAAATCGTTAGGCAGATGGTATTGGGACATATCAACTTCTTTATCGCTAGTTACATGAAGTTCGGTTTCATTTCCACCGCTAGGCTTTTCTCTTTCTCTAATTACTAGTTGACCTTCATTATGAGAAATCGTAATTTTATAGTTCATACGCTTAGTATTAACTTAATCCAAATTATAGCATAGTTTTTTCAGCGATACAACTATAGGATAATATATTTTCTTGAGGGAATGCAGTTTGTATAAAAACAAGATTGTTAAATACTCTAAACTGGCTTGCACTGAGCTTGCCGAAGGGCAAATCGTTTACAAAGAATGCAGAACTTAACAAATTCCACCTTAGAGGTGGAATAGCTTCACACCTCTGGTAAAACAGTTAAATCTCTTCTAAAACCAGATGCTTAATGTTATGTAATTCCCGCTCGTAATCTATTTCATCAAAGATATACTCCTTATAAGAATCTATACTTTTAAAATTATCCAATATTATTTCTTTGGCACAATAATTAGTTCTACTTTTGCCTAAATATTCAGGCAATGAGGAATACGGATAATTTTCCAATTCTTCCCGGGTTTTAACAACATATGAGGTGTAGGGATTAATATGCAAATATCTGTTGACATGAATAAGCTGTTCATCGGTTTCTATCCGAACTGCCTTGAACTTCCCCTGAAATAGCGGTCCGAATCTGTTGGCGCTGGTATTTAAATATCGCGTATAACTATTGGAAAAATTACTCATAAATTTAGAGATTCCGCCGTCTGTTATTTGTTTTAAAAGGAGATGAAAATGGTTTGGCATGAGGCAAAAAGAAATTATTTCTACTAAAAAGTCTTTTTCTTTAGAAATATGCTGCAATATGAGTTCTCTTTGAGAGTTGGAAATTTTGAGAAAGTGAGAATATTTCAAAGGTAATTTTTTACTTTGATAAAAAAAGAGAGTTTCGAGAGCTCTGATATAATTTCTTTTATTGTAGAAAGTAGGAAGACCGGCGGTACCGCGATTAAAGACATGGTATATTTCATTACTGACAAGAGGTATTTCTCTTCCGGGCATATCTTCAATCTAGCATTATTTACCAAAGGTGTCAATAGCATTCCACCTTAGAGGTGGAATATGCCAAAAAGTGGGTTGAAAGGCTGCGGGACATGGATTCGGACCATGACTGACGGCTTCAAAGGCCGCTGTCCTACCGTTAGACGATCCCGCATTAGTTTTTAAATATGTTTTGTTTTAAAAAACGCCGCCCTCTTGACGATTTAAAATATTTTTCCCTTTCTCGCGCCTTAACTCTATCCTCAACAGATTCAAAATATATTACAATCCATGGTTTATAACGTTTTGTGTATGTATCCTTTCCTGTATTATGTTCCAAAAGTCTTCTTTTAACATTGTTTGTAAGACCAACATAACTTTTTTTTGCAATCTTGCTCTTTAAAACATAAACGTAATACATTTTTGCTGTCCTACCCGCTTCGACGAGCGAAGCGAGGCGAGCCGTTAGACGATCCCGCAAATACCCGTATATTCTAACAAATAACCAAGAGTTATTCTATAATCTTATAGTTGCGTATTTGTAATTTTTGCATAATAATAAAAATATGGCAGAAAGAAGAGACGAACCAACAATAGCGTATGACGTTACCGGAGAGGAATGTATTAAACCAGCAGAACAAGTAGTTGTTGACGATGGAATTACGGCTGACTCATGGGCTGTAGATAAACCGGAGAACAATCAGTGAGCGGGAGACGGGATTCGCACCCGCGACCTCTTCCTTGGCAAGGAAGCATTCTACTGCTGAACTACTCCCGCAATGGTGCCGGGACCAGGAGTCGAACCTGGATAACGTGTTTTTCAGACACGCGCGTTGACCACCTCTGCCATCCCGGCATAGTTTTAAAGTTTAACTTATCAAAGCGTAAGTTTCAACAACTAAGTGGACCCGGAAGGTGATGATCCTTCTGCCTTTCGGATGTAAACCGAACGTTCTACCGTTGAACTACGGGTCCTAAAATTAAGTCAGGCGCGATGTAAACGAAGCGCTCTGCCGCTGAGCTAAGTGGCCCGGTTTTTTATTATATCAGTTTTTTATAACAAGTCACTTTTAACGGTTTCTAAATCGGGGTTGGAGTTAATGTTTCAGTCGGAGTAGGAGTTGGGGGTTCTGTAGGAGTGGGGGTAACTGTTTCGGTAGGCGTCGGTGTTGGCGTATCGGTAGGCGTAGCCGTCGGTGTTGGAGACGGTGTTGACGTTGGTGTTGGCGTGGAAGTGGCAGAAGCAGTTGACGGTTTCGGGGTCGGTGTTGGAGTTGGCTTCCAGGCCTTGTTAAATGTATCGCATTCTTTTTGCGTTACTTTTAAATGTTTGCCGTCCGGGCCAATACAGTCTATAGTCAAAACGCTGGTGGGAGTAGGAGTCAGGCTGGCCGACAAAGAAGCGGTGGGTGCCGGCGTTAAAGAGGGGGTTGGCGTGAGAGTTATTTTAACATCGCTAATTCCTTTTATTTCGGGCTTATACTCCGGCTGTTTCATTTTTAAATAGAGCAGAGCAAGCAAAATTAAAATTACAAATAAACAAACAAGAATAATAATCCTTTCTTTAATAAATATAAAAGATTTCAAAAAGCCGATCAGATTTTCTTTGAGTTTTTGCCAAAAAACCCCTATTGCTTTAAAATACAACACTTTGCAAAATTATGTTATTTATGACGGGCGCGATCTTTTTAATAACCGCATTATAGCTTTTTTTACGAAAATTAAAAGCGTTTCCAATGATTATTTTACGCTCTGCTTACGAACAACTTAGAACAGTATTTAAAAGGATATTTTCGCGCCATTTTACGTTTGCCTTCGCGACCGCTTCTTTGGTTTATTAACAATCTGTCGCTTATATTCACTTAACATATGATCCCAAACTTCCATATGCCCGTTCCAAAAGAAACGACCTGCCCTTGCACCAAAAAGTTCGGTGCCTTTTTTCCTGGTTAGTTCTATCAATCCCTCATTATCCAACCCGGAACCAGTTGGATCACTACCATTGGCCAGCTTATATAGAAAATCTATATCATTCAAGGAAACTCGGCCCTCGGAAACAGCTTTAGTGATATCGTTTTTCGCCACAGCCAACTCAAATCAAAATCCCTTGGATTCATAGTTAAGCTCATATATAACATTTTGGCTTGCTCTACAGCACCACTAACGGCTGAAGTTAATCCTTTTACCGAATCTTTTCCTATATTTTGTTGTTTTTCTACCATTTAATATCACCTCCGATTCGTTTTGAGTTATTGAGCTAATTATCTGGAAGTATACCAAAAATTGACTTTTTATGCTAACAAAACTGCTCTTGAAAAACCAAGGGGCTTTTTAATGCCCTCGTTGGAAAAATTTGTAAGGATATGAATCATCCTGCGGGGACATTCAAGTTTTATTCTTTTTTTACTCTTTTTCTTTGGGATAAAATACGATATAATTATTTATATGAGTAAAACTCAACCATATTTTCTTTGGGATTACAATTTAAACGAACAGGAAGTAAAAGATAATATTAAAAAGGGTGATAAATTTACCCGTAATTTTTTGGTGGCCAGAATTTTGGAAAGCGCTAAGTTTGGTGATGTGTGGAAATATCTTAGTCTTAAAGATTTATTAACTATCTTTCCTCAGTTGAAATTGAGAAAAGAGGTTAAAGAAGCATGGCAAAAAGCTTTTCTGGCATGGGGCGTTGCTTCTTAACTATGAAAATTCTTAGTTCTCTCCAGTCGAAATTTTTAAAATTATTTTTTCAAAGCTATCTTGGACAGGATTTTTTTCTCACAGGCGGAACGGCTCTATCGGCTTTTTATTTTCAACATCGAATAAGTGAAGATCTTGATTTGTTTACCTTAAAACAGAATGTGGAGTTTAATGCGGTCTCCGCAGAAGTATTAAAAATTATTAAACTGTTCTCGGCAAAAATAGAAAATCAGGTGAGCAGTCCGACATTTTTAAGGTTTATTATGCGAATAAGGCAAGAAAAATTGAAAGTGGATATCGTTAAAGACACTCTGCCTCATTTCGGGAAACTTAAAAAAGTGGAAGATTTGCAAATAGATTCTTTGGAAAATCTTGCCGTCGGAAAACTGCTGGCTTTATTTGGCAGGGCAGATGCCAAAGATTTTGTTGATCTTTATTTTTTGCTGAAAATAAAAAAAACAATTACTTTTGAAAAACTTTTTAATATGGCTAAAAAGAAAGATGCGGGACTAAATGAATTTTATTTGGCCGATATGTTTTCCAAAGTAAACGAAATTAAATTCTTCCCCGAGATGTTTACCGTCCTTGATAAAGAAGATTTTGCAGACTTTTTTATAGGTATTTCCAACCGTCTTTATCGGCAAATTAAACCTAAAATTTAATTTACCACCAACGAAAATCGCTTTCTGTGCGGACGAGAGGACTTGAACCTCCACAGGATTGCTCCCATAGCCTCCTCAAGGCTACGCGTATACCATTTCGCCACGTCCGCTTTTGCAAGGTAGAATAGTTATGATCAATAATCTTTTTTTATTATCCAACGAATTCTGCTTTGCAGAAGTGCCGAAGGAGGGAGTTGAACCCTCACCCTTTTTAAGGACACGGCCCTGAACCGTGCGCGTCTGCCATTTCGCCACTTCGGCATGGTGTAAAAAGGATTATACTAAAAACTCACGACAAATAATATAATAATGTTAGTTGATCAATAAACCTGTCATTTTTGATCTAATCAGGAATCCATAAAAATATTCTTCGAACGAAGTGAGAAGTTTACATCGATTTTAGAGAAGTTCCCGTTCTGCAATGCAGAACTCGAACAATATTTATTTATATAGATTCCCGCTTGCGCGGGAATGACAGGAGGGCATGAAGTATCATGGCAAACATTTTATCAACTTCACAACGCTCCCAATCTTTACCTTCTTCGCCCATTAGAAAGCTTGTTCCTTTTGCCGATGCCGCCAAAAAAAGAGGCATTAAGGTTTATTATCTTAACATCGGCGATCCTGATTTTGCCACACCGCAACCGGTAATTAGAGAGTTAAAAAAAGTTAGCGCAGATATCAAAACCGTCTCTTATGCAAATTCGCAGGGGGTAGGGGAACATCTTAAATCCTGGGTAAAATATTACAAGGACTGCGGCATTAGTATCACTTACGACGAAATAAACGTGACCAGCGGCGGCAGCGAGGCTTTAATGTTTGCTGTTTCCGCAACTTGCGACCCAAATGACGAAATTTTGGTCTTTGAGCCATATTATGCCAATTATTTCACTTTCGCGCGTTTATTAAACGTTAAAGTCGTACCCATAGCATTAGAAGAGAAAAACGCTTTTCACTTGGTGGATAAAAAGCAGATTGAAAAGAAGATTACCAAAAATACCAAAGCCATTTTGTTTACCAACCCCAACAATCCGACCGGTACGGTTTTTAGTAAAAAAGAAATAAGAATAGTTTTGGATTTAGCTGTCAAACATAACTTATTTATCATTGCCGATGAAACCTATCGTGGTTTATGTTTTGACGATAAAAAAAGTTACAGCGTTTTGCAAGTTGCCAGAAAAGAAGAAACGCAAAGGGTAATTATCTGCGACAGCCTTTCCAAAAGATTAAACATCTGCGGCGCAAGAATTGGCGCCATTATTTCTAAAAATACCGATGTTATGTCTGCGGTTTTAAAAATGGCCCAGGCCAGACTCTCCGCCGGTTTAATAGAGCAGAGAATTGCGACTCCTATGTTAAATAATTGCTTGCCCTACATCGGGTGGCTGGCCAAACAATACGAAAAAAGACGCAATACTTTTTTGGATACTTTGGAAAACAAACTTAAACTTAAAATCCACCGTCCCGAAGGCGCTTTTTATACGATGGTAAGGCTTCCGGTTAAAAACACTGATGAGTTTGCCAAGTGGCTGCTCACGGATTTTTGTGACCAGGGCGAAACTGTGATGGTTGCCCCCGGCGCCGGTTTTTATGCCACGCCTAATAAAGGCAAAGATGAAATACGTGTCGCGTTTGTTTTGGAGGAAAAAAAGCTGAAAAGAGCAGCGCAACTTCTTTCCCTGGCAGTTAAAAAATACTAGACACTTGACTAGCACGTTTGTTTGAATTAAACTATTAAAGATTGAGCCAGTTAATTAACTTGCCCTGAATTTGTGATTACCAAATTTTGGTATAGACTTTTTTGTCTGTTTAACGCGGTGGCAATAATTTTACAGATTTTGTCGCCGATGTTTTTGGTTTTTCCAACTAAAGTTCTTGCGCAGGAAAAAACTGCAACACCAAGCTCACAGGAAACTGTTTCCGCTTCGTTGACACCTCAACCTTCTCTTGAACCAACAGTGGCGCAGCCGGATGATTTACAAAATGCCAGCGAATCGGTTTCTTCGGTAGAACCACCAGAACCCACTGGCACTCCGGAATTAACTCCGACGCCGGATGCTTCGCCTTCTCCGGACATTAATTTTCAACCGACTGCCACACCTGAAGCTACTTTTTTACCAGCGTCAGAAATTACACCAACATTAGGATCAATAATATCACCGAGTAATCAGCCGGAAGCCCCGCCACCTGTTGGCACTCCAACCCCGCCTCCTGCCGACTGGCAAACTTTAGATTCTTCCACAGATATAACCTCCGCCAACGTTATTTTAGGAAAAACTTACCGTTTCAGAAACACTCAGGTAACCGTCACTTTCACCAAACTCCCGGTAGAACCGGGAATCTTAACAATTAAAGAAATAAAACTTACTAAAGAACAGCAGGAATCGTTAGGCGCTCTTTCTGATACTGCTTATGATATTACAAGCAATATGCCTGACGGCAGTTTTACTTACGATTTGTCACTGCCGCTGCCGACTTCTGCCAGGGAAAAAGATGTGGAAGTAAAAACCAGCGAGACCGTTAATGACTTAATAAATCCGCAAACTGTCACCCAGGAAAAAGAGCAAAAAGATAATATTATTACCATAAAAAATTTAGACCACTTCACGATTTTCGTTTTGGTGGCCAACCCGTCGAGTATTACAAACGGAATGTTAGCTGTAATAGGCGACACGTATATCAAACAGGATTCCTCGGGCAATGATAATTACGGCAGTTCTGGCACCATTAATATTTATTCGCAATCCGCCGATAAAAACAGGCGCATCTTAATTAAATTTGATCTTTCGTCCCTGCCAGAAGGCGTAACGGTTAACAGCGCTGCTTTAAAATTAAAAATGACTAATGCGCCGGGCGCTAACCGGCAATATGACGTTTACCGGATAACCGGCACTTGGGATGAAAACACCGTAACCTGGGAAACACAGCCACCAACATCTGACTCGCCAACAGACTTTACTTTGTCAAACACGACTAATAACGTGATTCTTAGCTGGGATGTCGCTTCTGATGTCTCTGACTTTCTTTCCGGCACGGCCAATAACGGCTGGTTAATAAAAGACAGCGCGGAAGATAGCACTACCCCCAATACCAACCAGGCTTCTTTTGCCTCCAAGGAAAACGGAACTAATAGCAATAGGCCGCAATTATCAGTTGATTTTAGCTTGGCCTCACCGGCTAATACTTCGCCTTCTGATACGGCAGGATTTAATTCGCCTTCCGCTCAAACGGCAGTCACCAATAATTCCGGTGATAATGACGGGTATCAAGGTTCAGCGACCAATGCTTTTTCGGGCGACGGAGTTTTTGCCACAGATACTAATAGCGGTGCGACTAATAATTCAGATTGTTCTAATTCTGGAACCGGCGTGGACAGACATATCTTTTATAATTACAATTTGAGTATTCCTGCCGGAGCTACTGTTAATGGCATTGAGGTCAGGCAGGATTTAAAAACCAACAGTCTTTCCCGTTCGCCTTTTACCTGTGTCCAGCTTTCCTGGGACGGGGGAACAAACTGGACAGCTGTTAAACAAACATCTTTAACTTCCCAGGATTTAACGCCTTATTACTTTGGTGGCGCTGCAGATCTTTGGTCAAGAAGCTGGAGCAGTTCTGATTTTTCCAATGCTAATTTTCGCGTCAGGCTGTCCAATGGCGATACAGATAATTCTCATTCGGATACTGATTATAGCCTTGATTGGGTACCTGTACGAATTTATTACACCCAGGATACCACGCCGCCTGCTGTAAATATTACCTCGCCCTTAAACGGATCGCCGGTTAATAGCGAGGCTTTAATTAGTTTTACTGATAATGAGCTGACCAATCCTCAATGTTCTATCAATGACACCGACTATCTTGCCTGCCAAAGCGGTGTAACTAAACTTTCTGACATCACCGGTTTTAACGCTTTGGGGCAGGGAAGTTTTAATTTATATCTAAAAGATACGGATGTTGCCGGAAATACAGGAACAGATACCGAGTCAGGGATTATTAAAGACACAGTTTCTCCCGTCACCAGTATTACCTCTGCCACTGATGGCGATGGCCAAGCAGTAAATGCTGGAGGGATTACTAAATCAAACTCTATTTCTATAGAGTTTAATACAACTGATACAAATGGAATTGCCGGTTCTGACTGTAAAATTGATGCAGGCACATATTTGTCCTGCACCAGTCCAAAATCTTATTCCAGCTTATCTGACGGAAATCACACGGTGAGTGTGAGATCCACAGATACTGCCGGCAACATTGAATCGACAGCTACATTTACCTGGACAGTGGATACAACTGCACCAATTCTTGTATCAAAAACCACTTTTTC
>JAMDAL010000020.1 GCA_023484305.1 Patescibacteria group bacterium
GATATGTCAGCTTTTTTGATAATAAAAGACCACACTGGGGTTATGGCATGGATGGCAAAACTCCCTTGGAAAAGCTACAATCATTTAAGGAGTACCAAAGTGTAACCTTAATTGTGTGATCGTACCATAACTTGCATTTATTTTATAGTGATTTATCATTATTTATTGTCTGATATATATCCACATCTTTGTTGCTGTATATTTTTTTCAAATTGGCATAATTAAAACTGCCGAGAGATTTTTCTTCGTCGGCATACATTATGTATTTAATCCCGTTGTTTTTGACAAATTTTGATTCTTCGTTTGCATCCATCTGACCCTTATAAAATGCTGTTACCTGCTGCCATTTTTGGTCGTAATTTAAAGTTTCGTTGGTATGTCCCCAAAAAACCGTATTGCCGGATATCATCGGCACCAGATTTGCTAAAGAACTGGATGTTAAAACCACATCGTCTGGCTTGGTATTTTTATCCAGAAATTTTAAAGCGGAGGCATAAGTTTTCGGCGGCCAGATATAAAAAGCGTCGCGATATAAATTAAGCTCATGGCGAAAATCCAGCCAAGCGCTAAAAAAAGATATTACTAATATTATTAAAACTGCCGATAAAACATAATAAAAGTTTTTTAGATACCGGAATATAACCGATGTTGCCAAAACGGACAAAACCATAAAGATTGGCGTTTGCAGATATCTTAAGGGGTTTAGTTTTACCAGTTCGGGCACGATAAATATCAAAATCAAATTAACAATGATAAAACAAATAAGCAGCCGTTCTTCCTTTTTTGGCTTTAAAAAAATTATCGGCAGGGCCGTCAAAAAAACCGGCCCCTGCAATAAAATCCAGTCCCAAAAACCAAAACCGCTCATAACCGACGAATCATACTGGAAATACGGCAGTTGGGGAAAATTATTTTTAAGCAGAAAAAGATAAAGTAAACCCGGCAGAGCAAACAGCGAATTTACCGCCAAAAATATTAACAGTTTTCTACTGCGGCTAAAAGCAAAATAAAGAATGACTACCAATAAAAATAACAGCACGTGGGAAGGCCGGAACACAACGGTTAAAAAAACAACTAGGGAGGATAAAATTAGATACCAAAATCGGGGTTTTTCCAGATATTTTATTAAAAATATCAGTCCTAAAACCAGGGCGATATTGCCCAATAAAAAATGCGGCTGGATGACAAAACGGTTAACAACCTGGGTTTCTGCCTGCATCAGGGAAAGCTTTGGCACGGCCAAAATCCCCCTGTCAACAACAACAAAAGAACTGGAAAAAAGGCTTAAGCCAAAGGCGCAGATCCGTTTTAACAAATCGGACTTTTTTGAACCCGGAAAAATAATAAAAATTAGCCAGTATACCGATAACAAATAAAAAACTGCCAGCGTCAATCTTAAAAGCTGGTAGGCAACAAGGGAATTTAAACCCAAAAAAGAGGCAGTTAAACCTGCCAGAAGATAGGGATAATATAACAAAGTTGCAGGTAATTTTTCCGTGGTATATTTGTCAATATGCAGCAATCTGCCTTTAATTCCCTGTTCTATTGAGGAAACATAGCCGCTGTAATCAGCCGTAAAATAAGTGGTGCCGACGTATTCCCTGTTATCAGGAGTAATTTTATCCCGGTAGTATAAGGGGTAAAAAGAAAAAACCAGAAGAAGAAAAGATAAGAAAAATATAATTATTAATTCAGCTTTTTGCATGAAGGAAAAAATTTTATTTTTGGCAAGAAACACACTTTGTAACGCAGCGGTTATTGCGGTTTAACACGCGTTTTAAAAATTCTTCTTCACTTAATAATTCTGTTTTTGCACTATTGCGATTTTTTATTTCAATCTTACCTTCTTTAATCGTTTTACTTGATACAACGGCCCTGTATGGTATTCCAATCAGGTCACAGTCTGCAAATTTAACGCCGGCGGAAACTTCATTTCTGTCATCCCACAAAACTTCGATACCGCTGGTTTTCAGCGTCTCATAAATTTTCTGCGTCTCTATAGTGACTAATTTTTCTTCACCAAGACTTATTAAATGCACCTGGTATGGAGCCACGCTTTCCGGCCAGACAATGCCTTTATTGTCATGGTGTGATTCAATAATTGCTGCCATAGTTCTCTCAATTCCAATACCGTAGGCCCCCATTAATATGGGTTTTTTTGTTCCGTCTTTGTCTATAAAAAATGATTTATGAGCTTTGGAATAAAAATCGCCATAAGAAAAAACGTGTCCAAACTCTATGGCTCTGACCAAATTAAGATGTCCTTTGTCGCAATGACTGCATTTGGAACCGTTTGGTACAGAAGCAATATCAAAAACCACATCGGCTTTAAAATCCCTTGGGTAATTGACATTAATAGGGTCCGTGGTTTCTGTTTTGTATCCGCCGTATAAATTTCTCGCTTTAACAATACTTTCATCCGCGACAAAAATGATTCTTTTATTAGATCCAAAGCCTTGCTTATCTTTATAGCCCCAGGAGTGAACAAAACCTGATTTGGCGCCAAAACTTGCCAAATCTTCATCTGTTGCCTCCTCAATTTCTTCATCCATTTTCAAAGACCTTAATAATTTAGTGGAATTAACCTCTAAATTACCGGTTACCGTGGCGATAATAATTTTTCCGGAAGAAGTCTTGTAAACCACATTTTTAATAAATCTTTCTGCCGGCATTTTATAGTGTTTAACCAATTGTTTAATGGTAGCCACTTCTGTAGGTAATTCAACCGTCATAAAGGGTTTTATTTCTTCATCTTTATTAACTTCTTCCCGCCTAAATTCGGCTTTTTCCAGATTGGCCACATACGCGCAGGAATCGCATTTTACGATTGTGTCTTCGCCAAACTCCGCCTCCAACATAAATTCATGCGAGTAGTCCCCGCCCAAAGCTCCATTATCGGCTTCCACGGGAATAACTTTTAAATCAAAGTCTTGAGCAATTTTTAAATAGCTGTCGTAAAACTTTTTATAGGATTTTGCAAAACTCTCTTTATTAGCGTCAAAAGAATAGGCGTCTTTCATTAAAAATTCCCGCAGTCTTAATAATCCGCCGCGGGGCCGCTTTTCATTTCTAAATTTTTGAGAAAACTGATGGAGAAAAATTGGCAAATCTTTGTAAGTAAGGTTAAAACCGCCAACCATTTCGCTAAAAAGCCCCTCTGCCGTGGCAGACATCGTAAATTCCTGCTCGCTTCTTGGATCTTTAATAGATAAAAGGTTTTTGCCCCAAACCTGATCTCGTCCTGTTTTTTTCCAAATTTCCTTAGGATGCAGGGTTGGCGTTACCACTCTTTGGGAACCAATGGCCTCCATCTCTTTTTGAATAACGCTGATGATTTTTTCGTATACTTTTGTTCCCAAGGGCAAAAGTTCGTATCTTCCCGCAGTTAATTCGCGAATATAACCGGCTTGATACAAAAGTCTATGACTTGTTAGTTTGATGTCTTTGGGAACATCCCTGACTGTTTTTCCAAAAAGCTGGGAATACAACATAAGTTTCTCCCTACGTAGATATTATTAGATTATTCCTGATTTGACAAGAAGAAGAAGTAATATGGACGAAATTTAAAACTGCGTCTGCCCAAAGGAGTAATTTATGCCACCGGATGTTGAAATTCCGATTGATTTTCTCGATATGGTTAATCATAAAAATACACCTACTGCAGCTAAAGATATAACAGTGGGATTTCCCAAAACAATTAGAATAGGAAACGTTGGTTATACCAGCGTTGTTACCGTCTCAGCTAAAGGTGCGGAAGAAATTGTGGCTACAGTGCCAGGAGCCAAAGTATTAGAAGAAAAAAAGATTAGTTATACTAATTTTTCTGACGAAATTCCATAATTGTGGTATACTTCTTTTGTGAGTACTAAACCTCTTGTACAAGTTAGCTATAAATATCTTCTTACCTATCAGTATTCTTCTGTTGTTTACGATTTAACGGTGGAATTTTGCGCGATATTTTTGTCTGGCAGAGAATTGCTTCGCATGCGCGATCAAATGATTCAGGCGGCAAGATCCGGTAAACAAAATATCGCCGAAGGTAATTCTCTCCAAAGCTTAGAAAGCTATATCAAGCTTCTTGGCGTAGCCTACGGTTCACTCAAAGAATTATTAGAAGACTACGAAGATTTTCTCCGGCAACACCAACTTCAACTCTGGGCAAAAGATGATCAAAGAATGAGGAGTTTAAGGGGTTTGAGGGTTATGAGAGAATCAAACCCTCATATCCCGCAAATCCCTCATATTCCCCAAAATCCAGAACAGGCAGCTAATCTTATGGTAATGCTTTGCCAAAGAACAACTTATCTGTTAGATAAACAAATTCGGTCATTAAAGGAAAAATTCGTTAAAGAGGGAGGATTTCGCGAAAAACTTTTTAGGGAACGCCTTAAATACAAAAATTCTTTAATTTAATCTTTCTTATTCTTTTGACCTTCTTTTTGTTGACCATTATCATTCTGTTGCTTATTATCTTGATGACTATTCTCTTGATTATTATTTTCCAGCTCTTTAATAGTTTTAGTGATATGTTCCTGTGTTTGATCAATGGCAGCCACAATTTGGGCATTTGATGAGGGTTGGACCGGACTTGATGCTGCAGTTTCCGTGGGAACAGTAGTTATTTTCTGAGCTTCTGTCGCGGTCGTAATACTTTTTGCTGTTTCTTTCTCTATATGAATTGTAGGCGTGGCAGTGACAACGACTACAACCGGAGTACTTGTGACCGGAATATTTGTAACAGGATTATTTACCGGCGGTGTTTGCGTGACCACATTATTATTAGCATTAGTTGTAGTAACTTGCGTTTTAGTTTCCTCAAGCTGTTGATTATAAGTTTGTAAATTGCTGACAAGCTGATTTTTAAGATTCTGTTGGGTCTTTGGGTCCGTGGTATTTTGAATTTTCTCTTGCGTAGCTTGCACCTGTTGTTCAAAATAGCTTAAACCCACAACAGAATGTTTCTCCGCAATTAATGACGTGGCCTCAACAAACCTTCTTTCCGAATATTGAACGCTTAATTTGGCCGTTAAGTCCTGGCTGGACGAAACTGCCGCCAACAGCAAATCTTCCATACCGCGCTTGACCGGATACATAAAATCGCCCGGAAGCGAATTCCAGGAGGCTAAAACCAAGAAAGAAGGAATGGCCAAAACCAACAAAATTATCCACGAAACGTTAGAAGCAAGCCGATTAAATTGCATTTGTTTATCCGTTTAATCCATTTTAAAACGCGGATTTAAATCTTTGCAAGAGGTTTTGAAAAAAGCTGATTTTACTTAAATCATTAATCGTTATCAAAACTATTAAAGTCATAATTAAAACCACGCCGATTGATTGGGCCACGCCTTCTATTCTGGCAGTTCTTTTTTTACCGATAAATATTTCCACCAATATTAAAAACAGCCGGCCGCCGTCTAAGGCCGGAATTGGCAAAATGTTTACAACTGCCAAATTTAGGCTTAAAAGACCTATTAACTGTAAAACCCCAACCAGTCCTCCCAGACTAACCGCCTGTCCGGTGGCCTGATATATACCCACCGGGCCGGCCACATCCTTGGGCACTGAGGCAGAACTTATAAGTTTCCAAAAAACGCCTCCGACTCCCTTTAAGATAAACCAGGTTAATTTGAAGGCCTCCTGTGTTCCCAAAACAGGCGCCTCCCAAAGCGAATATGTTTTTAATTCCATATTTGTTGAGATGGCAATTCCCATGGCGCCTTCATTGGCAGGATAGGTTCTACGCGGAACTAGACTAATGGTCACGGACTGACAGTTGTTACTGTTGTTTACTGTTATCTGTTTACTGTTATCTGTTTGTGGACATCTTTTAATCAGCAGAGCCACTGTTTGCCCTAAGTTAGTTTTGGTAACGCCAATCAAATCCTGCGGACTGTTTACCTTTTGGCCATTAATACTGTTAATCACATCGCCTTTTTCTAAACCGGCAGTTTGGGCGGGAGTGTTTGGCAAAACATTCTCTACTTTTACTCCGGCGGCGGGAACATAAATACCTTGGGTGAAAAGATAGGAAATAATCACTACTCCCAAAACAAAATTCATAAACACGCCGGCAGTTAAAATCAGGCTGCGTTCGATTTTAGAACGACTATAATAAGCACGTTTGTTTTCTGTTTTCTGTTTACTGTTTACTATCTCTCCGTTTTCCCCAAACAACCTGACAAATCCGCCAAACGGCAGCCAGTTTAAGGAATATATCGTCTCTCCCACTTTTTTGCCAATTGCCCGCGGCGGATACCCCAGACCAAATTCTTCCACTTTGACACCGATTTTTTTGGCCGCCAGAAAATGACCCAACTCGTGGACTAAAACCAATACAGATAAAACTACAATAAACACTATTAACGTTAACATATAATATATATCAATAATCCAATGGCCAACTCCAATGAGCACCAATTACCAATACTATCAATTTCCAATTGTTAATTGGGTATTGAATATTGGAAATTGGAGTTGGATATTGGTTTTTTGATTTTATTGGTCATTGATTTTTGAGGCTATACCGTTAGCAACTCCTTTTCCTTATTCTCTCCCAAAACCTCTATTTCCGCCACCATTTCGTCGGTTAATTCCTGGAGAATTTTTTCCAGTCTTTTAACTTCGTCCTCGTTTTCCGCCTGTTTGGCAATATCTTCCATAGTTTCCCGCCGCACTTGCCTAACCATCACCTTGGCGCCTTCAACTTTGGTTTTAAGAAGCTTAATAAACTCATTGCGCCGCTCCAAAGTCATAGCAGGAATGTTAATTCTAATAACATTGTTGTCTGCCAGCGGTGTTAATCCTAAATTCGCCTCCTGCAAAGACTTAACAATGGCGTCTATGTTGTTAACATCAAAAGGGGTGATTAGAATGGTTCCCGAATCCGGCGCATGAATAGTTCCCAACTGAATTAAGGGCATTTTTGTGCCATAGGCTAAAACCTCCACATTTTCCACTAAAGCGGGAGTTGCCCGGCCGGTTCGCAAGGTGGCCAAATCATTTTTAAAAACGGAAACAGCAGAAAACATTTTTTGGCGGGAGGAATCTATAAGTTCGTCTGACATAAACGTAGTTTAACTCAATATAAACAATAATCCAATGACCAACTCCAATTGCCAATATCCAATTCACAATTCTCAATATTTGGTTATTGGTAGTATTGGTATTTATTGGTGCTCATTGGAGTTGGATATTGGTTTTTTGATTTTATTTTCCTACTTCAAATCTTATAAATTGTTTAATAGTTATCTTTTCACCCAACTTTCCGCTTAACTCCTTAAGCATATCAGAAATAACCACTTTGGGATTTCTGATGTTTGGCTGCTCAAGCAATTCCTTTTCGTCCTTGGGATTCATCGAGGCTACCTGCAGACAAATTTCGTGGGCCAGATTTTTAAAATCAGTTGTTCTTGCCACAAAATCAGTTTCGCATAAAAGCTCAACCAGACAACCAACTTTGCCATTGGCATGAATATAACTTTCTACAATGCCTTCAAAAGTTTCCCGGTCGGCTTTTTTGGCTGCCTTTTGCTGAAGTTGTTTGCGTATGATTGCCTCTGCCTTTTTCAGGTCACCTTTGTTTTCTTCCAGAGCCCTTCGGCAATCCATAACTCCGGCGCCTGTTATTTCTCTAAGTTTTTTTAAATCTTCCAATGAGTTCGACATAAAAATAAAAAATATCAATATTCCAATACTACCAACTCCAATAAGCACCAATACCCAATATTACCAATATCCAATTATCAATTATTGAGAATTGGAAATTGGTCATTGGAAATTGGAGTTGGTCATTGTATTATTGTTGTTTTTGTTCATTTTTTGTTGGTTTTTTGTTTTTATTTACTAATTTTTTCTTGGCTTCTGTTTTTTCCTTATCCTTAACTGCTTTTTCTTCTTTTTCTATTTTTTCGGCCTCTTTTTCTTTTTTATCACCCAAAACTTTTTTTCCTTCTATTACCGCGTCAGCCAAATAACTCATAATCAACTTAATACTGCCTGTGGCATCATCGTTGGCCGGTATGGCATACGGTATACTGGTCGGGTCGGAATTAGTATCCACAAGTCCAACCACCGGAACGCATCTTTTGTTGGCTTCCCTGATACAGTTATCCTCTCTTCTGATATCAACCACTACTACGGCTTTTGGCAACTCTTTCAGCCCCCGTACCCCTGCGTAAAAAAGCAGGAGTTTTTTAACTTCTGACTGGAATTTATTAACTTCGGCTTTGGTATAAATACCCTCGGCGTTTTTAATTTTTTCTTCTAAACTGTCAATTTTGTCCAGATTTTTTTTAACTTCTTCCCAATTGGTAATCAGCCCGCCTATCCAGCGCTGGCAAACATAAAAAACTCCCGCTCTTTTTGCCTGTTCTTCCACAATGGCTTTGGCCTGGCGTTTTGTTCCCACGAAAATAATACTGCCTCCTTGGCTCGCCGTAGTTTTAATAAAGTCAGCTGCTTCCTCTAAAGCTTTTTTGGTTTTAACCAGATCAATAACATGAACGCCGTCGCGCTCGCCGTAGATGAATTCTTTTGCTTTGGGGTTCCAGCGGGAAACCTGATGGCCAAAATGGCATCCGGCTTCAAGAAGCTCTGCAAGAGTAATGTTTTTCATAATGTCTCCTTTTTCCGCCACCCAGCAATAGTTTTAGGAGATTAGCTGTTGGGTGTGAGTAATAAACGGATTATGCCATAAAAAGACAATAATAACAATAACCAATATTTCAAAAAACCAATACTACCAACACCAATTCCCAATTTTCAATTATCAATACTACCAATAACCAATTATTGAGAATTGGATATTGGTGTTTGGACATTGGAGTTGGTCATTGGATTATTGATAATTTTCTATAAGTTCGACTAGGTTTTCAAAAAGACTAATGATTGTCACCGGTCCAACTCCCCCCGGCACCGGCGTTATAAAGGAAGCTTTTTTGCTTACGCTTTCAAATTCCACATCGCCCGCTGTTTTACCGTTTACTAAATTGATTCCGGCGTCAATGACAATGACTCCTTCCTGAACCATATTTCCCTTAACTAAATTTGGCACACCGGCCGCACTAATAATTAAATCGGCTTTTTTAGTAAATGCAGATAAATCTCGTGTAGTGCTTCTACATAAGGAAACAGCCGCTCCTAAATCAGACAACCTCATCGCTAAGGGTTTTCCAAGTTCCACGCCTCCGCCGATAACTACGGCGTTTTTATACGATAAAAATTTATTGTTCGAGGCCGTAGGCCGAGAACTATCTTTTAGACTTCTCGCTTCGCTCGAAGAATAATAATATAAAAGTATATCTTTAATTGCCCTGATTGTGGCCGGCAAAATTTTTGGTTTGCCATATAAAAGTCGTCCCAGATTCTCATAGGTCATGCAATCCGGATCCTTAAGGGGCGAAACCATTTCCATAATCTTGGCATCGTCAAACCCCTTAGGCAAAGGTAACTCTAACAAAATACCGTCTGCCTTAACATCGCTGTTTTTTTCCGCGATAGCATTTAAAATTATGCTATCTTTTGTGTTTTTATCAAAAACCAGTTTCTCCAAATCCACTCCCAATCTTTCCGCGGCTTTTTGTTTCATCCTTAGATACATCTTAATGTCTTTCTCGCTGCCAATCCCCACTGCCACCAATTTGGGCTTTCTTCCCAATATCTTTCTTAGCTGTAAAATTCTGCTCCCCAGAACTTTTTCTTTGTCCTGGGCAAAACTTTTGCCGTCAAAAATGATATTCATATTTAATTAAGTTTAATTATTATTGCTGATTGTCATCCCGAGGAATGAAATGACGAAGGATCTCTCAACTTGTTTGAGTTTCTCGCATTCGCGAGAGATTCTTCGCTTTGCTCAGAATGACATTAAACTAAAACCATTGTAGGGAAAAAATTTGAGGAATGCAAAAAAAATTCCAAGTCATAATATTTTAGCCGTGCATAAGAAGGTAAATTTGCGTTATAAGGGTTCCCGTTCGTGGTTGCCGGAAGGTATGCCTGTTATTTCATTCATATATTCTTGAATATCAGAAATAAATCTTTTTCTCTACAATGGT